>REES01000058.1 GCA_007694935.1 Rhodospirillales bacterium | reverse complement strand
CCCAGCAAACCCGGCCCTTCGGCCGCGCCCGTCTGTGCGAAGGCCGGCGAGATGAACATGGACAACTCCTGGACGTTGCGACTGAAAGACGCTGGTTTATACCTGGGCGGCCGAGGGTTGCAATCGCCAACGCCTCGCTCTGACCGTATTCCGTAGGCGGCGGCGCGGTGTCCGAGACGATCGGGACGCAGCTTCACCACCTGGTAGGGATAACCCTATGTCCGATGCTACGAGAAATAGTGCGTTGACCGCCCTGATCAAGCGTGCCGCCGAGGCGCTCGAACGCCTCGCGCCGCCGCCGCGTGATCAGTCCCAACCGATCGGCGCCGATGCGTTCGTCTGGCATCCCGAAGGATGGCTGCAGCCGGTCCTGCGGGTGAGCCGCGTGCCGCTCGGGCTGCTCTGTGGGATCGAGATGCAGGCCGCCACCCTGCTGGACAACACCCGGCGCTTCGCCCGCGGCCTGCCCGCCAACAACGCACTCCTGTGGGGGGCGCGCGGCACCGGCAAGAGCTCCCTGGTCAAGGCGGTGCATGCAGACGTGACGGCGGAACTCCCGGGGTCTCTGGCACTGATCGAGATCCACCGCGAGGACGTCCCGACGCTGCCGCGGCTGCTGGACGTCCTGCGCGGCCACGACCGGCGCTGCCTGGTGTTCTGCGACGACCTGTCGTTCGACGGCCGCGATGCCTCCTACAAGTCGTTGAAAGCGGTGCTCGAGGGTGAAATCGAAGGCCGGCCGGACACGGTGCTGTTCTACGCCACCTCCAACCGCCGCCACCTCATGCCGCGCGACATGATCGAGAACGAGCGCTCCACCGCCATCAACCCGGCGGAAGCGGTGGAGGAGAAGGTTTCCCTGTCGGACCGGTTCGGCCTCTGGCTCGGCTTCCATGCCTGCGACCAGGCGACCTACCTCGCCATGGTGGCTGGCTATGCCGGCCACTACGGTCTCGCCATCGCACCGGAGGCGTTGCGGGAGGAGGCACTGGCATGGTCTGTGACCCGCGGCGCCCGGTCCGGCCGGGTCGCCTGGCAATACATCCAGGATCTGGCCGGCCGACTGGAGAAGCGGCTGGATTGACGCCGCGGCAGAGCGGCGCCCCCGCCGACTGGTCGGGGCCTAGGTGCTGCCTGGGCGCAAGTGTCGCGCCGGGTCCACCGCCTGCTTGCCTTTGCGCACCTGGAAGTGAAGCTGCGGCTCGCTGACGCTGCCCGAACTGCCGACCCTGGCGATCGTCTGGCCCTTCCGCACGGTGTCGCCGCGGCTGACCAGCAGTTCCTCGTTGTGGGCGTAGGCGGTGATCCAGTCGTCGGCATGGCGGATCAGGATCAGGTTGCCGAACGCCCGGAGCTCGTTCCCGGCGTAGGCGACGACGCCGTTCTGGGCTGCCCGCACCGGGGTGCCGCGGGGAGCGGCGATGTTGATGCCGTCGTTGTGATGGCCGCGGTCCTTGGGCCCGAAGCCGGCAATCACCGTGCCCTGCAGCGGCCAAGCGAACCCGCCGTCGCTGGCCGGCGGGGCGGGCAGCGGTGCGGTCGGCGGCAGCCCGGCGGGCGCGATGGCCGGCGCGGGGTCGGGAGCCGGCGTGGCGGGCGCCGTCGCCGTAGCCGGTGCGGGCACCGCCGCAGCCGGTGCGGGCACCGTCGCAGCGACCGCCGTGGCGCCGCCGGGGGTGACACCTGGCACCCGGAGCCGCTGTCCTTCCTGCACCCGGTAGGGCGCCACCAGGCCATTGGCGGTGGCGAGGTCGTAGACATCGAGGTTGTACGCGCGGGCGATGCTGAAGAGGGTTTCGCCCGGCTGGACCACATGCTCCCCCTCGCCGCCCGTGGGCAGCACGATCCGCTGGCCGACGGTGAGGTGGTGCGGCGGAGTCAGCCGGTTGGCTTCGATGATCGCCTGCGGCGTCACGTTGTGCGCGCGGGCGAGGGAGAACACCGTGTCCCCCGGCCCGACCGTCACCACGCCCGCACCGGTCGGTGCGGCGTCCGGGCGCCGGTCAACGGAATCCGGCCCCATCGGCGGCAGCGCCGCCATCTCCACCCGCTCCGCCGGGACCGCCGGCATCTCCATTGCGTCACGATCGGACGCACGGCCCGTTTCGGCAGGCAGCGCCGGGGCACTCGGGGCAGCCACGGTCGGGCGCTGCGATCCCGGCGGCGGCCATTCGGCCCAGCCGCACGCCACCAGCGGCAGCAGCGCCAAACAAGCGAGGAGTTGTTTCATCGGGCGTGAAGCCTTGAACCCAGGTGAGCCGGCACACGGATTATCGGCGAGCCCGGCCCGCCAATTCAATCCCCCGGTTCAGCTGGCCGTCGGCCGGGCGGCAATCAGCGGCACGAACCGGATCGGTCCGAGGTCTTCGGTATCGAGGCCTTCGGCACCGCGTCGCACCCGGAGGAGCGTCTGGGAACCCGAGCCATCGTCGATCGGCACTACCATGATGCCGCCTTCGGCCAGTTGCTGCGCCAGCACGGGCGGAACGTCGTAGGCCGCAGCCGTGACGATGATCCGTTCGAACGGCGCCGCTTCCGGCCAGCCGAGGGTGCCGTCGCCGGGCCGGGCGGTGATGTTGGTCAGGCCCAAAGCGGCGAATCGCCGCTCCGCCTCCCGCAGCAGATCGGGGTGGCGCTCGATGGTGTAGACCCGCCGACAGAGCCGCGCCAGCACCGCCGCCTGGTAGCCGGAGCCGGTGCCCACCTCCAGCACCTTCATCCGGTCGCCGAGATCCAGGGCCTGGGTCATGCGCGCCACCACGATCGGCGCACTCAGCGTCTGGTGGCAGCCGATCGGCAGCGCGGTGTTCTCGTAGGCCTTCTCGGCAAACGCCGTCGGTACGAACAGGTGGCGCGGCACCCGCTCGATCGCGGCGGAAACCACCGGATCGGTGATGCCGGCCCGGCGAAGGTCGAGGATCAGGCGGATCTTGCGCGAATCCGGGTTCATGCGAACGCAGCCCGCAGGGCGTCAAGCGCCGCCGCGTGGGTGAGGTTGCGATGCAACGGGGTGACCGAGACGGCACCGCGGCAGACCGCCTCCAGGTCCGTCCCCGCCTGCCCGCGCACCTCCTCGCGGCCGGCGCCGATCCAGTAGTAGCGCTCGCCACGGGGGTCGAAGCCCTCGACGATGGCGCCGCCGATCTTGCGCCGGCCCTGGCGGGTGACCTCGATCCCGCTCACCGCACCGGCCGCCACGTCCGGGAAGTTCACGTTGATCAGGGTGTCCTTCGGCCAGCGCGCCGCCGCGAGCCGGGCCAGCACATGGCCGGTCCAGCACGCCGCCGTCTCCCATTTCACGGCCGCGCGATCGTCATAAAACAGGCTGAGGGCGACCGACCGGAAACCCAGCAGCGTGCCCTCCATGGCGGCAGCGACGGTGCCGGAGTAGGCAGCGTCCTCCCCCATGTTGCCGCCGCGATTGATACCGGACAGCACCAGATCGGGAGGGCAGTCCCGCATCACCTTGTGCACCGCCAGCAGCACGCAATCGGTGGGGGTGCCGTCGACGCTGAACCGCCGCTCCGCCACCTCGCGCACATAGAGAGGACGTCGGATGGTCAGGGAGTGGCTGGCGGCACTCTGCTCGGTGTCGGGGGCCACCACCCAGACCTCGGCCGCCAGCCGGCGCATCGTTTGCTCCAGCACCTCAAGCCCCGGTGCACGGATGCCGTCATCGTTGCTGATGAGCACACGGGCGCCGGCCAGGGAAAACGGTTCATGTACCATCGGCCCGGATCACCTCGAGCCCGCCCATGTACGGGCGAAGCGCCTCCGGCACCGTGACCGAGCCGTCCGGCTGCTGATACGCTTCCAGTACCGCCACCAGGGTGCGCCCCACGGCGAGGCCGGAGCCGTTCAGGGTATGGACAAATCGGGTCCCCTTCGCGCCCTCCTCGCGGTATCGCGCCCGCATCCGCCGGGCCTGGAAATCGCCGCAGTTGGAGCAACTCGAGATTTCGCGATAGCGCCCCTGGCCGGGCAACCACACCTCGATGTCATAGGTCTTGCGGGCGGCAAAGCCCATGTCGCCGGTACACAGCAGCATGACCCGATAGGGCAGGCCCAGGCGCTGCAACACCGCCTCCGCACAACCGGTCATGCGCTCCAACTCCGCGTCGGAGTCCTCGGGGCGGACGATGCTGACCAGTTCCACCTTGGTGAACTGGTGCTGGCGGATCATGCCGCGGGTATCGCGCCCGGCGGCGCCGGCCTCGGCCCGGAAACACCAGGTCATGGCGGTGGTGCGGATCGGCAGGGTCGCCGCGTCCAGCACGTCCCCTGCCACCAGGTTGGTGAGCGGCACTTCGGCGGTGGGGATCAGCCAGTAATCGTCGGTGGTATGGAACAGGTCGTCGCCGAATTTGGGCAGCTGGCCGGTGCCGAACAGCACGTGGTCGCGCACGAGGGCCGGCGGGTTGACCTCGGTATAGCCGAACTCGGCCGTATGCAGGTCCAGCATGAATGATGCCAGGGCCCGCTCCAGCCGTGCCAGCGCCCCCTTGAGCACCACGAACCGCGCGCCGGACAGCTTGGCGGCGGCGGCGAAATCCATCAGGCCGAGGCCTTCGCCGATGTCGAAGTGCTCGCGCGGCTGGAACGCGAACTGAGGGGCCTCCCCCCAGCGCCGCACCTCGATATTGGCGGTTTCGTCCGGCCCGTCGGGGACGTCAACGGCCGGCAGGTTGGGGATGACGGCGAGCGCCTGTTCCAGGTCATGTTCGGCCTGTGCGGCCCGCGACTCGGCCGCTGCCTCGGCATCCTTGGACGCGGCCACTGCCGCCAACAGATCAGCCGCGTCCCGGCCGGCCCGCTTGCGGGCGCCGATCTCCTTGGCGACGCGGTTGCGCTCCGCCTGGATCCTCTGGGCCTCCGCCAGCGCCTCGCGCCGCCCCTGATCCAGCGCCGTGAGGGCCGTCGATGCGGCCGTGAGCCCGCGCCGGCGCAGACCGGCGTCGAAGGCCTCGGGATTCTCGCGAACCCACCTGATATCGAACATCGCTGGAACCGGCTGTCGCACATCCTCGGGCTTGCGCCCCCGCTCGGGGGTTAGCGGAAGCCCGGGATGCGGTCAAGGCACGCCCCAAGCCAAGGCGTCGTTGCCCGGATCAGGCCGCGTCGCCGGCGGCTTCGGCGGGCTTCGGCAGGCTGTTCTCCAGCACCGAGGCCAAACGCGTGGCGAAGGCGGCCGGATCGGAAACCGGTTCGCCCTCGATGATTCGGGCTTGGTCCAGCAACAGATGGGCCGCATCCGCGAGCACGGCCGGGCCTGTGTCGCCTTCGGCCGCGGCCAGTGCGGCCAGGCGCCGGATCAGCGGATGACGGGGGTTGATCTCCAGGACCCGCGGTGTCGCCATGCCGGGTTCCAGCTTGTGATGCTGGCGCAGCAGGCGTTCCAGGTACATGTCCATGTCGCCCTCGCCGGCGGCCAGGCAGACGGCGCTTTCGGTTAATCGCCGGGAGATGCGCACCTCCTTCACCTGTCCAGAAAGCGCCTCGCCCAACGCCTGGGTCAGGGTTGTCATCGCGGGCGAATCGGCCTCGGCCGCCTTGGCCTCCGCATCGTCGGGCGTCGCGCCGCCGACGATCGCGTCGAGGTCGATGCCGGCCGCGGCCACCGACTTGAACGGCTTGTCGCGGTAGCGGCCGACGGCGGGAAGCCAGAATTCGTCCACGGGGTCGGTCAGCAGCAGCACCTCCACCCCCTTGGCCTTGAACCCCTCCAGTTGGGGGCTGCGGCTCAAGGCCTCCGCCTCCTCGCCGTTGATGGTGTAGATCGCTCCCTGACCGTCCTTCATCCGGTCCACATAGGTGTCCAGCGACACCAAGCCGTCCCCTGCGGTGGTGCGGAAGCGGCTGAGACCGATCAGGCGGTCGCGGTTCTCGAAGTCCTCGTAGATGCCTTCCTTGAGCACGGCCCCGAAGTTGTCCCAGAACGCCGCATACGCCTCCGGTTCACTCTCCGCCTTTTTCCCGAGTTCACCGAGCATGCGCTTGACCAGCCCGGCGCGGATGCGGGCGAGGCGTGGGTCGTGCTGCACCATCTCGCGGCTGATGTTGAGCGGCAGATCTTCGGAATCGACGATGCCCCGCAGAAAGCGGAGGTAGGCGGGGATCAGTCCTTCGCAGTCGTCGGTGATGAATACGCGGCGCACATACAGCTTGACGTGGGATTTGCGGTCCGGGTGGAACAGGTCCAGGGGCGGTGATGACGGGACGAACAGCAGAGCGGTGTAACTGAGCACGCCCTCGGCGGCGTAATGCAGCGTCAGCCAGGGATCGTCGAAGGTATGGCCGACGTGATGGTAGAACTCCTTGTATTGCTCTTCGGTGATGTCTTTCTTGGGCCGTGTCCACAATGAGGAAGCGGCATTGATGGTTTCCGGCTTGGTTTCCGGCTGATCACCGCCTTCCCAGACGATGGGGATGGCGATGTGGTCGGAATAGCGCCGGACGATCTGGCGCAGGCGGGTCTCTTCAAGGAATTCCTTGTCGTCTTTCTTGAGATGCAGGATGACGGTGGTGCCGCGTCCGGCCCGCTCGGCCGTGTCGATCGTGAACTGCCCCTTGCCGTCGGAAGCCCATTTCCAGGCCCCCGCTTCGCCCGCCTTGCGCGTGATCACCTCCACCCGGTCGGCCACCATGAACGCCGCATAGAAGCCGACGCCGAACTGGCCGATCAGGGTCATGTCCTTGCGGGCATCGCCGCTCAGCTGGGTCAGGAACGCTTGGCTGCCGGAGCGGGCGATGGTGCCGAGACTGTCGATGAGGTCGGCTTGATTCATGCCGATGCCGTTGTCGGCCAGCGACAGGGTGGCGGCCGCCTTGTCCGCCGTGAGCCGGATGCGGAAGTCGGGATCGTCGGCGACCAGGGCCGGTTCGGTAATGGCGAGGTAGCGCAGGCGATCGCACGCGTCGGATGCGTTGGAGATCAGCTCGCGCAGAAAGATCTCCTTATGCGAATAGAGTGAATGGACGACGATGTCGAGAAGGCGGTTGACTTCGGTCTGAAAGGTGAACGTCTCGGCTGTCATGGCGTCAGGTCCGACCCTTGTTCTGGCGTTCTTGCAGGCTGGCGTTCTTGCAAGCTGGGCGAAGATATGTCCGGGACTGCTGCGGCGTGCAAGCCGGCCCGGCAACCCTCGCCGGTTATCAAGTGGCGGACTGTCAGGTCAACGGGTCATCGGGTCACCGGGTCAACGGGTCGCACCGGGCCGGTGCAGGCTCAGCGGCTGTAAGTGCCAATCAGCAGCGCGGTCGCGACCACGTGCCCCTCGGCCGCCCGTTCCACATCGCGGCAGTGGCAACCGGCGTCGAGCGGCAGGTGCGCCACGTCGAGGGCCATCAGGCGGAAATGGTAGTGATGGACACCGTGGCCGCGCGGCGGGCAGGGTCCGCCGTAGCCTGGACGCCGGAAGTCGGTGACCGCCTGGCGCATGCCTTCCACATCGGCGTCGGCGGGCAAGGACCCGCGCAGGTCCCGCCGGCTGCCCGGGATGTCGAACAGGCCCCAGTGATACCAGGTTCCCGCCGGCGCATCGGGATCGGCGCAGATCAATGCGAAACCCGCGGTCCCGTCGGGAACGCCGGTCCAGGCCAGCGGTGGCGAGATGTCGTCCCCCTGGCAGGTGAACCGCTCCGGAATGCGGCCGCCGTCGGGGAAGTCCGGGCAGGTCAGGGTCAGCGGCATCGCGCGCCTCATCTGTCTACGGTGCCAACATTTGATGCTGCTGCAAGCTTGACGGAACGGCAGGCGGTCCGCAAGGTGCGGGTCGGGAGGGCCTGCTGTCATGGCCGATGACCGATTTGCCGAAGCACGCCGTCGGCTGATCGCGGAGATCGAGGCCGAAGCCGCCGATACCGAAGCCTGGACCGGGCGGGGCCGGTTCGCGCCGGCGGTCATGAACGCCCTCGCCCGCGTTCCCCGCCATGCCTTCGTCGCCGCCACCGATCAGAACGCGGCGTATGTCAACCGGCCGTTGCCGATCGGCCACGGCCAGACCATTTCCCAGCCCTATATTGTTGCTGTGATGACCGATCTTCTGGACATCGCTCCGGGTGACCGGGTGCTCGAGATCGGCACCGGTTGCGGCTACCAGGCGGCCGTTCTGGCGGAGTTGGCGGACCGGGTCTTCAGCGTGGAAGTGGTCCCGTCCCTGGCCGCCGCCGCCCGCGACCGGCTGGCCGCGCTCGGCTACCGGAACGTCGCCATCCGGGTCGGGGATGGTTACGACGGCTGGCCCGAAGAGGCCCCGTTCGACGGCATCCTGGTGACATCGGCACCGCCCCGGCTGCCGCCCAGGCTGGTTGAGCAGTTGAAGCCCGGCGGGCGCATGGTCGTGCCTGTCGGTCTCCCCGGCGAAACCCAGATGTTGTTTCGGTGCGTCAAGACGCCGGATGGCGAGATCGCCCAGGAAGCCAAGCTCCCGGTGGCGTTCGTACCGATGGTGCCGGCCGGATCGGCGTCGGACTGAGGAGCGTCCGGCGGCTGCGGGATCATGGCCGGGCGGGTCGCTTGGCTGGTGTCGGGAGCCTTTCCCACTGGGGAGGAACACATGGTTGCAGGGCACGAACGCGGGGAACGCCGTCGGGTGGTGGCGGTGCTTGGACCGACCAACACCGGCAAGACCCATCTCGCCATGGAACGGATGCTGGCTCACGAATCCGGCATGATCGGCTTTCCCCTGCGGCTGCTGGCGCGGGAAAACTATGACCGCGCGGTGCGCCTGAAGGGGGCTTCAAGCGTGGCCTTGATCACCGGCGAGGAAAAGATCGTGCCGCCGCGGGCTCGTTACTTCCTGTGTACGGTGGAGGCGATGCCGCTCGGCCGCCGGGTGAGCTTTCTCGCCATCGACGAAATCCAGATGTGCGCCGATGCCGATCGCGGGCATGTGTTCACCGACCGGCTGCTGCATGCCCGCGGCGCCGCGGAGACGATGTTCATGGGTGCGGAAACGGTCCGCCCGCTGCTGCGCCGTCTGGTGCCGGAGGCCGAGATCACCACCCGGGCCCGCTTCTCCACCTTAAGCTACGCCGGCCACCGCAAGCTGCACCGGTTGCCTCCCCGGTCCGCGATCGTGTCGTTCACCGCAGCGGACGTGTACGCCATCGCCGAGCTGATCCGCCGCCAGCGGGGCGGTGCCGCCGTGGTGCTGGGGGCGCTCAGCCCGCGCACCCGCAATGCTCAGGTGGGGATGTATCAGGCCGGTGAGGTGGACTATTTGGTCGCCACCGATGCCATCGGCATGGGCCTCAACATGGATATCAACCATGTGGCCTTCGCCGCGACCTGCAAGTTCGACGGCCGCCAAGTGCGCCACCTCACGCCGGCGGAACTGGGGCAGATCGCCGGTCGCGCCGGACGGCACATGAACGACGGCTGCTTTGGCACCACGGCCGATACCGAGGGGCTCGACGCCGATGCCATCGACCGTGTGGAAAGTCACCGGTTCGATGCCCTGCGCCAGTTGTCCTGGCGCAACAGCCGGCTCAGCTTCGCATCCGTCGCGTCATTGCAGGCGAGCCTGCGCCGCCTGCCGGACCGGCCAGGCCTCGTTCGTGTGCGCGAAGCCGACGACGAGCGGGTGCTTGCGGTCCTGGCCGCCGATCCCGAGGTGCAACGCCTCGCCACCGGGGCCGATGCCGTTCGGCTGCTGTGGGAGGTCTGTCAGGTGCCGGATTTCCGCAAGGTGATGAGCGATCACCACGCCCGTCTGCTGGCCCGCCTGTTCCGGTTCCTGAGCGGAAGCGAGGCTGCTTGCCTGCCCACCGACTGGATCGCCCGTCAGGTCGACCGGCTGGACCGCGTCGACGGCGACATCGATACCCTGATGCAACGCATCGCTCACGTCCGCACATGGACCTACGTGTCCTATCGCGGTGACTGGGTCGCCGACGCGGCGCACTGGCAGGACCGCACCCGCGGCATCGAAGACCGCCTGTCCGACGCCTTGCACGATCGTCTGATCCAGCGGTTCGTGGATCGTCGCACGTCGGTTCTGTTCGGCCGGCTGAAGGCGCGGCGGGAACTGATGGCGGCGGTCACCGGCGATGGCGAGGTGGTGGTCGAGGGGGAAGCCGTCGGCAACCTTGAAGGCTTCCGGTTCCGGCCGGACGCGGCGGTGAGTCGGGACGGGGCGGCGCCCTTGCATACCGCTGCCAAGGCGGTCAACGGGGCGGCCCACCGCGTGGTGCGGCAGGAGGTGCCCAAGCGGGTTCAGCGTCTGGAAGCGGACGGCGATGACGCCTTCGCGCTCACGGACGACGGCTGGATCGCGTGGCGGCAGGCACCGGTGGGCCGGCTGGTCCCGGGGCATGACGTCCTGCATCCGCTGGTCGAGCCGTGCACGGCCGGGCTGCTGGAGGCCGAGGCGCGCGAACGGGTGCGGCGTCGACTGCTCGACTGGCTGCGTCGCCACGTACAGACACGGCTGGCGCCGCTGTTCCAGGCCCGGGCCGCATCGCTCGCCGGGGCCGCGCGCGGCCTCGCGTTCCAGACTGCCGAGGCACTGGGATCGATGCCGTGCCACGCCTGCGCACCGCAGCTGGCCGCCCTGAACGCCGCCGATCGCTCAGCCCTGCGCGCCCTGGGGCTGAGCTTGGGGCGGGACAGCGTATACTTCCGGGAGATGCTCAAGCCGGATGCGATGGCCCTGCGGGCGTTGCTGTGGTCGGTGCACCGCCGCCTGCCGCCGCTGGCCGCGCCGCCGCCGGGCCGGGTCTCGGTGAGACGCGATGCCGATGTGCCGGCCGATTTCTATGCGGCCATCGGGTTCCGCGTTCTGGGCGCGCTGGCCGTACGGATCGACATGGCGGAACGCTTGGCGGGCCGCATCCGGGCGCTGGCGCGGCATGGCCAAGTGGAACCCGGCCGCGAGTCGGGCCGCGAGCCGGGCCGGGAATTGGCCACCCTGATCGGCTGCAGCCGCGACGATTTGCCGGGCGTGATCGAGGCTTTGGGTTTCGAGCGACGACTGTCGGAGAATGGGGCGGTGTTTGCGGAGCGGCCGCGGCATCCCCGGACGTCGGTCCACCACCGGCCGAGGCGCCGGTCGCAGGCGGCGGGCACGTCACCCTTTGCCAAGCTGCGCGAGTTGACCCAACTGGGATAGGATGGCTGGCCGAACCGCCGAGAAGGATACCGGGGTGCCCGGGGACGGCCTGCGGCTCGACAAATGGCTCTGGTTCGCCCGTTGGTTCAAGTCGCGGACGCTCGCCGCCGAGGTGTGTCAGTCGGGGCGGCTTCGGCTCAATGGTCAGTTGGTTCACAAGGCGCACCAGATTGTTCGGCCCGGTGATGTTCTGACCTTTACCAAAGCGGCGCATGTCCGGGTGATCCGGGTTGTTGCCTTGCCGCATCGGCGCGGTCCGGCCGCCGAAGCCGCCGCGGCCTATGAGGATCTGGACCCGCCCTCCGGCGAAAGCCGCCTGGCCGGGGTGTACGACGTCGGGCCGGGCCGGCGGGAACCGGGCCAAGGCCGCCCGACCAAGGCGGAGCGCCGCGCTGTGGATCGCCTGCGCGAGCGATGAAGTCCCCCTGAGAGAAGCCGCAAAGAGCGTGGGGTTGAGCAGAAACGTTCGGCATGGTAACAAATGTTAATGCTTGATCGCCTGATGGCGCTGTTTGGCAGCGCCGAAGATGCGGACGGCTCGCATCAAAGCAAACATCATAACGCCTCGGAATTGCGCTTGGCCGCGGCGGCCTTGATGGTGCACGCCGCCAGCGTCAGCGGCTCGTCCGACGCGACGGAACGCGATGCGGTTCGCGCCGTCCTGGGCCGTCACTTCGATCTGTCGGCGGCTGACGCCGAGGCCTTGATCGACGAGGTCTCGGACGCGGATGCGCAATCGACCGAGTTGTACGGGATCCTGCGTACGATCCGCCAACATCTGGAACCGGAGGAACGAGGCGCCATCCTGGAGATGCTCTGGGAGGTCGCGTACGCCGATGGCGTCATCCACGACTACGAAGCCAACTTGGCGAGGCGTGTGGCCGGGCTTCTGTACGTCCCGGATCGGGACAGCGGCATTGCCCGCAAGCGTGCGATGGATCGCCTCAATGCCAAGTAATCAAGCGCCTGCGCGGCCGGGCGCTTAACACCGTCAGCGGAGACCCTGATGACTTACATCGTGACCGAGAACTGCATCAAGTGCAAATACATGGACTGTGTCGAAGTTTGCCCGGTGGATTGTTTCTACGAGGGTGAGAACATGCTGGTCATTCACCCCGATGAGTGCATCGACTGCGGGGTTTGCGAACCGGAATGCCCGGCCGAGGCCATCGTTCCCGATACCGAGCCGGGGCTCGACAAGTGGCTCGAGATCAACACCCAGTACGCGCAGGTCTGGCCGAACATCACGCGCAAGGGCGATCCGCCGGCCGATGCGGATGACTGGAACGGAAAATCCGACAAGGAGGGGATGCTGAGCCCCAAGCCTGGATCGGGCACCTGATAGCCCGACCCCAGGTGGGGTATTCGCGGATCGGGGTATGTTTTGCACTGCAAACATGGTAAGGTGGCAACGGGTTCGGTGTGAGCCCACCGCGGTCGTCGGTCAGATGATACGCGCCGTCGGCTCGGCGCCCAAAGGGGGGACGTCGAACGGCAATAACAGATGAACATTGCGCACACCCAGCCGCACGACCCTGCGCTGGCAGGGAAGTTCTGTTGTGCGACGCCAAAAATAGAAGGTGATGCGCCTCGTCAGTGGAGAGAAGGGAACATGTTGGAAGAACTGGCCTTCAGTCCCGGGGACTACGTTGTCTACCCCACCCATGGGGTCGGCAGGGTCGAATGTCTTGAGACGCGTGAAATCGCCGGGCAGTCGTTGCACCTGTTCGTGATTTCGTTCGACCGTGATCGCCTGACCCTGCGGGTGCCGGTGGACAAGGTGTCCGTCGCCGGGCTGAGAAAGCTCAGCACACGTAAAGTCATGGATAATGCCCTTAGCACGCTGCGCGGGCGCGCCCGTGTCAAACGGACGATGTGGAGCCGACGGGCCCAGGAATATGAGGCGAAAATCAATTCCGGTAATCCAGTCTCTATTGCTGAAGTCGTCCGTGATCTTCATCCAAACTGTGGTCAGCCGGATCAATCATTCAGCGAACGGCAGATTTACGAGGCAGCCTTTGATCGTCTCGTTTGCGAATTTGCCGCGCTGGAGTGCATCGACAAGCAAACGGCGACCGATCGGCTCGCCGATGTGCTGACCGCGGCCTGAACCCGCGATTTCGGGCTTGCCCTCCGACGCCTCGAGCACCGAACCGGCCCTTGCCGGGCGCCCCGCCGTGGGCGGCGATGGTGTTTTCGCCGTCCTGCCGGCGGGGCGCACCACCTGGGCAGTGGCCTCTGTCCACGGTGAATCCGGGCGTCTGCGTGCCTTGCACGCCCGTTTGGCGGCGCGCATCACGCCGTTGGACAACCTTGTTTATCTTGGCAATTTCCTCGGGCGTGGTGACGACGTCGGCGGGACCGTCCAGGAACTGCTGTTGTTCCGCCGCGCTTTGATGGCGACCCAGACGATCGATGATCCGGGTGCCATCGCCTACCTGCGGGGTCGCCAGGAGGAGATGTGGCACAAGCTTCTGCAGGTCCAGTTTGCCCCGGATCCGCGGGCGGTGCTGGAGTGGATGCTGGCGCAAGGGGTCGGACCGACGCTCACGGCCTACGGCGGCAACGCCGATGAGGCGCGGCGCATCCCGGCCATGGGCGCCAAGGGCTTGTCGCAATGGACCAATCGGTTGCGTGCGTCGATGCGGGCCCGCGATGGCCACGACCAGCTGATGAGCGTGGTCCGCCGTGCCGCGTTCACCGTGGACCAGACGCTGCTGCTGGTCAGTGCGGGGATCGATGCGGCCCGGCCGCTGTCGGAGCAGACCGACAGTTTCTGGTGGGGCGGACGGGGTTTCGATGAGATCGAGGCTCCGTACGGCGGCTTTCGCCGGGTCGTGCGAGGTTACGACTACCGGCGCCGCGGGGTCTGGTTCAAGGAATGGACCGCATCCATCGATGCGGGATGCGGTTACGACGGACCGCTGGTCGCGGCCGGCTTCGCTGCGGATGGGGCGCTGATCGACACCATCGAGGTCTGATGGCCAGGCCGCTCAGCCGTTCTGCCGATGGCCGTGGTGGTGTACACTCGGGGTCCGCTGTCGCAGCTGTCGGCGGCGCCACACAAACGGGGGAGGACGAGCCGTGTATATGAGCATTCGCCGCTACGACAATGTGCGCTCGGTGCGTGAGGTGTGCCGCCGCATCGCCGAGGGCTTCGTGCCGATGTTGCGCCGCACGCCCGGCTTCATCGCCTATTATGCCGTGGACGGCGGCGGCGGTGCCATGGCCACGGTCAGCATTTTTTCCACGGAAGCGATGGCGCTTGAATCCAACGAAAAGGCTGCGGTCTGGCTGAAGGACAACGTCGCCGATCTGCAACCGGAGCTGCCGACCATTCTTGGTGGCAAGGTGGAGGTGTCGGCTGTGGCTTGACCGGCCGGGCGGACCACGGTTCGGGGTGTCAGCCGGCTTCCAGCCCGAAGTCATCGACCACGCTCTGTTGGATCACACCGGCGTTGATGGCCAGCAGCACCAGTTGTGCATCGAGGCTGTCGCCCGCTTCAATGGCGGCGTGAAGCCGCGCCTCGACCGCCTCCGCCCGCTGTTGCGGATTCGTTTCCAGGAAGATCGCGCGGCCATGGACGCAATAGACCAGAAGCTCGGCGGCGCGTTCATACATGTCCACATCCGCGGGATCGCAGGCATGATTGTGCATCAGCTTGAGAACCGTCAGCTTGACCGCTTCCGGCATCAGGCGTGGATGCAGCCCGGTTTCCCGGAGGGCGGCGTCGAGCCGCTGCAGGTCCCGGGAGCGGCCGAAAACATTCATGAAGCCCAGTGCCATGGGCTTTGGTCCTTACGCGTCTCAGGTGACGTCAAGCGGGTCCCATGCCCTCCTCCAGGAGGGCCTGGATGCGCACCGGATCGGTTTGTTCCATGATGCGCTGGGCGCGGTAGGTGGCCGCCCCCAGGTCCAGATCCAGGATGCGCTGCTTGACCTTGGGGATGCTGGAGGCGGTCATGGAAAGTTCCCGAAAGCCGAGCCCCAGCAGCAGCGCGGTGAGGCGCGGGTCGCTCGCCATCTCGCCGCAGACGCTGGCCGGGATACGCGAGCGCAGAGCCGCCGCGGCGGCGAACTGGATCAGGCGCAGCACCGCCGGATGCAGGGGGTCGTACAGGTGCGCCACCCACTGATCGCCGCGGTCGATGGCGAGGGTGTACATGGTCAGGTCGTTGGAACCGATGGCGAAAAAGTCGCTCACCTGGGCCAGGGCATCGGCGATCAGTGCCGCCGCCGGCACCTCGATCATCACCCCCAGCGGCGGCAGCGCGATGGGAATCGCGGCCCCGCGCCGGTGCAGCCGCCGTGCCGCCCGGGCGAGGATTTCCTTGGCCGCGCGCACCTCGGCCAGTGATGTGACCAGCGGCAGCAGGATGCGCACCGGGCCGTGGGCGGCTGCCCGCAGGATCGCGCGGAACTGGGTTTCCAGATGTTCCGGGCGCGCCAGTGACAACCTGATACCGCGCATCCCCAAGAGGGAGGCGCCACTCTGGCCGAACTCGCCGGTCATGGACTCGACCCGGACATCGCCGCCGAAGTCAGGGGTGCGAACGGTGACCGGGTGTCCCTGACACCGGATCACGATGTCGCGCAACAATTCGTACTGCTCATCCTCGCCGGGCAGGGTCGGACGGTTGATGAACAGAAATTCGCTGCGCAGCAGCCCGACGCCGGCCGCCCCCACCTCCAACACCGCGTCCATCTCCATCGGCAGTTCGACATTGGCCTGGAGCTGGATGTCGACACCGTCCCGGGTGACCGCGGCGCGCTTGGCCAGCCGGGTGAGGCGCCGCTTCTCGCGCAGCCGTTCGCTGCGGCGCAGGCGGAACGCCTGGATGGTCTCGGCCGACGGATTGACCACCACCCGGCCGAGGTCACCATCGACATAGACCCGGTCGCCGGAGCGGATGGCGCTCAGCAGCCCCGGGACGCCAAGCACGCACGGGACGCCGAGCGCACGTGCCATGATGGCAGTGTGGCTTTGTCGCCCGCCGGCCATGGCCGCGATCCCGGCCACCTTGTCCGGATCCAGCAACGCAGTGTCCGCCGGCGTCAGCTCGTCCGCAACGATCACGCTGCCCTTCGACACCGCCGCAAGGTAACCGGGCGCCGGCTTGCGAACCAGGTTCTGAATAAGGCGGCGGCCGACCTCTCGGATGTCATCGCCGCGGGCGGCCAAGTACGGATCGTGCATGGCCTCGAAGCCTTGCGTAATCGCCTCGATCTCCGCCTGGACGGCGGCCTCGGCATTGATCCGATCCCGGTTGATCCTGGCCTCGGCACCCCGCACCAGGCGGGAGTCCTTCAGCATGTGGAAGTAGGCGTCGAGAAGGTAGTCGATCTCCTCGACGGCGAGCGCGGAGATACTTTTGGCTTTGCCGCGGATCTTGGATTGCAGGCGAGCCACCTGGCGACGGGCCCGTTCCGCGGCGGTGCGCAGGCGTTTCAGCTCCGCTGCGACCTGCGTCCCGGTGATCCGGTATTCGGTGACATCGGTTGCCGCGCCCTCGCGCACATGGGCAGTCCCCATCCCGATACCCGGCGATACGCCGAATCCGTCGAAGATCAGCTCGATCGGAGCATCCTCGATCATGTCCTTCCCTGTCGCCCGTTGCGGCACCGTGGCATGCGGCACCGTCGGCTGGTTGTCCGTCTGGCGATCAGTCGCGATCGGTCGGGCCGGCTCGCTGCTCATGGTGCAAGCGTTCAATCCTCCTCGAATTTTGCGCTGATGATGCTGGAGAGGACCTGGATGGCTTCTTCCGCCTCGCGGCCGACAGCCGTGATCTCGATCTCGGTTCCGGGGCCGGCGGCGAGCATCATCAGACCCAGGATCGACCGGCCCGAAACCGTCTGGCCGCGCTTGGTAACGGTGATCTCGGCATCGAAACCACCCGCCAGCTTGACGAACTTGGCGGCCGCCCGGGCGTGCAGGCCGCGCCGATTGGCGATGACCGCGACGCAGCGGAAGACCTCGCCGTCACGGGTGTATCGCGCCCCTCGCGCCGGTTCGGTGGTTTCCTCGGCTTCGCTCAAGTGCCCTCCTGCGTGAGCAGACGCGATGCGATGTTGATGTACTTGCGGCCCGCTTCCTGGGCATCGTGGGTGGCATCCTCCAGGGATTCCGTCTGGCGCACGCTGGCAAGCTTGATCAGCATCGGCAGGTTGACGCCTGCGATGACCTCCACGTTGGCCTTGTCCATGATCGAAATGGCGAGGTTCGACGGGGTCCCGCCGAACATGTCCGTCAGCAGGACAACGCCGTTGCCTTCCTCGGCGCGCCCCACGCTCTCCAGGATCTGAGCGCGGCGCTGCTCCATGTCGTCGTCGGGACCGATGCAAACGGCTGCAATGTTGGCCTGCGGCCCGACCACGTGCTCCAGGGCGGCGATCAGTTCCTCCGCCAGGCGACCGTGGGTGACGAGGACCATTCCGATCATGGTTTTTGGTGATCCTTCATTGTCCGGCGGCAACCGGGGTGCTGCGGCGGTTCACATCGCGATGGCGCACCTGGACGGAGAAGCCGAGCCCTTGCAGCCGCGATGTTAGCACCTGGGCCACGAACACCGACCGGTGCCGGCCGCCGGTGCAGCCGACGCCGATGGTCAGATAGCTCTTGCCCTCCGCAGCGTAGCGGGGCAGCAGCGGTCCGATCAGGTTGGTGAGTGCGTCGACAAACGGCATGAAGCCCTCGTCCCGCTCAATATACTGGGCCACCGTCGCATCGAGGCCGGTCTTGTCTCTCAGCACAGGGTCATAATGCGGATTCGCCAGAAAGCGAACATCAAACACGAGATCCGCCTCGCGCGGCAGGCCGAGACGGAACGAGAAGGAGGTGACGAAGACACACAGGTCAGGCTTGTCGCCGAGGCCGAAGTGGCTTTCCAGGATCCGCTTGAGAGCCCCCAGGCCAAGGCCCGAGGTGTCGACCACGATGTCCGCCCGGGCACGCAGGGGGAACAGCAGGCGCCGCTCCAGGGCGATGCCGTCGGCGACCGGCCGGTCGGCCGCGAGCGGGTGGCGATGCCGGGTCTCGGTATAGCGCCGGCGCAGTTCCTCGTCGTCGCAGTCGAGAAACAGCAGGCGGACTCCGCCAGGGCTGCCGGCGACCAGGCGATCGATCTCCCGAAGTGCTGCCTCCACGCGAAAGTCCCGCGTGCGCACGTCCATGCCAAGGGCTAGCGGCCGGGCGTTCGAGCCGGCTTCAGCGGCGGCAGGCGACGCCGGCACGAGACGGTGCAGCAGCGACAGCGGCAAGTGATCCACGGACTCGTAGCCGAGGTCCTCCAGCGTCTTCAGCACGGATGTCTTGCCGGCACCGGACATGCCGGTGATCAACAACACCCGCGGCGCCGCGTCGGTTCGTGCGCGTTGCTCGGCATTCGAGCCTGCCGACGCGGCCGCGGGGTCTTTGCGAAACGAGGGACCGAATTCGGTCACGAAACCAACTCCGCCGCTCCCGTTGCCAGCCGAACGGCGAGACAGACCTTGGCCGTGGCGGAGGCTTCGAAAGGCGCGATCCGGTAGCAGGGCAGCCGGACGCCGGCCACGGTGACGGTGTCGGCGGCAGGCATCCGATCCACATCGGCCGGCGGCACCAGGTCTGCCAGAACCACGATCTCCACCTCAGTCCGGCAGGGGACCCGGACCACGCCGAACCCTCTCACCTCCAACAGACCGCCGATGCCCGGCGGTGCCTTGCCGATCGGGCGAAGGCCATCGCGGCATGTCACCTCCGTATAGTCGTCAGCCACCAATTCGGCCCCTGTGGCGATCAGACGCAGCGCCAAATCGGACTTGCCGGCCCCCGAAGGCCCCCGCAGCAGGATGCCGCGACCGTCGATCGAAACACAGGTTGCATGCACCGTCTCCACGCCAAAGAGCGTGGAACCGCTTGCCGCGGGTGTCAAGCGGCAGGCAGGATCACCACGAAACGCGCGCCGAGGACGCGGCCGTCGGGGTGCCGCCGGTTCTCGGCATGGATACTGCCTCGATGAGCTTCGACGATCTGCTTGGAGATGGCAAGGCCGAGCCCCGAGTGGGCGCCGAACGCCTCGCCGCGGGGGCGGTCAGAATAGAACCGGCGAAAGATCATCTCCTCCCGGCCGACGGGGATGCCCGGTCCGTCATCCAGAACCTCGCAGACGATGCGATCGCCATCGCGCATGCCGGTCAGCGTAATCCGCCCCCCCGACGGGCTGAACGACATCGCGTTGGTCAACAAATTGCGAAACACTTGGACCAACCGGCTTTCCAGACCGGTAACCAGAAGATCACCCTTGCCGGGCAGGGCCAGGTGCAGATGCAGGTCGCGGTCCGTGGCCGTAATCTCGGTGACTTGGATCAGGGCGCCGAACAGGGCTCGGAGGTCGACCGGCCCCGCTTGCGCTCGCGACAGCTCCGCATCCAGTCGCGAAGCGTCGGAAATGTCGTTGATCAGCCGGTCGAGGCGCTGGATATCGTGCTCGATGATGGCTAGCAGCTTGGTCCGCTGATCCGGGTCATTGACCCGGCGAACGGTTTCGAGGGCACTGTTGAGCGACGTGATCGGGCTTTTGAGTTCGTGCGCCACGTCGCCCGCGAAGCGCTCGATGGCATCCATGCGCTGGCGCAGAGCCTCGGTCATCTCTCGGAGCGCGGATGCCAGGACGCCGATTTCGTCCCGGCGATGGGCATAGTCGGGGATGGTGTGTTGCAGGCTGCGATCGCGCCGGACCCGTTCGGCCGCCGCGGCCAGACGCAGGATCGGCCGGGCGATGGTGCCGGCCAGGTAGATCGACAGCAACACCGTCAGGATCAGGGTCACCCCGAAAATCCGGAGGATGTCCAGCCGTACGCCGAGAACCGCGGCATCCACCTCGCGTGAGGACTTGGTCAGCATCAGGGCGCCCAGAACCTGTTTGTAGCGCTGGACCGGCGCCGCCACGCTCAGGATCATCTGGCCTTCCGCCGTGATGCGGACGACGGCCGCCAAATCGCCGCCGAGGGCGGCGCTCGCCTCTTCGTAGTCGGCGGCGATCTCGATCGGCTTCTCGTGGTAGAGGGGCAGCGTATGGCGCCCCGAGAGTTTCTCCAGAACACGATCAAACCAGCCGAGCATGCTGCTGAGATACTGCCGGCGCCCGGGTGGCGGCGGCAGTTCGGTGACCTGGATCATGCCGCCCGGACCGACCAGCAGGCGGCTGTCGGCCAGTAGAGTGCCGTCCACACCGAACAGACGCGCCCGGGTGCCGGTCGGCTGCACCAGCCGGCGCACCATCTGACTGGCGGTGCGCGTCTGGGTGAGTTCCGCCGGGCCGCCTTCGGCAGGGGCGGCGGCCTCGCCGACTGCCGCCGCAATCAGCTCCGCCTGAACCCTGAGCGCCGCCAGTTCGGCGTCGATCAGGCCGCGTCGGTGGTCGGCCACATACAGAAGGCCCGCAACCAGTATGAGCAAAGCCAGCACGTTGACCGCCAGGATCCGCCTGGTGATCGGCGACAGTGTTTGTGGCTGCCGTTTCCAATCGTTGCCCATATCCATCGACAACGGAGACCCGATCTCGCGAATGTGCCTCACACCTTATGGTGCTCGGAAGCGGTAACCGACACCATACAGCGTCTCGATTTCCGAAAAATCCGGGTCCACATCCCTGAATTTCTTGCGCAAGCGTTTCACATGACTGTCGACCGTCCGGTCATCCACGTAAATGTGTTCGCCATAGGCCGCGTCGATCAACTGATCGCGGCTTTTCACGTGCCCCGGCCGCCGCGCCAGTGCCAACACCAGCAGAAATTCGGTGACGGTCAAGCTCACCGATGCACCTTTCCAGGTGCACATGTGCCGGCCAGGATCCAGGATCATGTCACCGCGGCGTAAGACTTCGCCCGTATCGCCGGAGCCGGCCCCGGCCCCGGCTGGTGCCCGGCGACGCAGCACCGCTCGAATGCGCTCGAGCAGGAGGCGCTGCGAAAACGGTTTGGTGATGTAGTCGTCTGCGCCCCGGCTCAGCCCGAGCACCTCGTCCATTTCCGCGACCTTGGAAGTCAGAAGGATTACCGGGAGGTCAGTGCGTTGACGCAAGCGTTCGAGCAGCTGGATGCCGTCGAGGCCCGGCATCTTGATGTCCAGCACCGCGAGATCGACGGGGCGCCGCAGAAGGCTTTCGAGCGCCTCCGTCGGGTCGGAGTAGGTCTCGACCTTGAAGCCTTCGGCTTCCAGGCTGATCGCAACCGAGGTGAGCAGGTTGCTGTCGTCGTCGACCAGGGCGATCGTTTCGGTCACCGCTAATACCTCCTTCGCGTCAACGGCCATGGACGAACCCGCCGGCAGCTTCGCCAGCGTTCGACAGTTTCCTTTCATTTGTGGCGAGAATCGAGCGCCGTCCTCGGGCGCGGGCGCTTTTCGCGCGGACCGCGTGTCGCCGCCGGAGGGGCAGCAGGTGCGCGCCGACAAAGTCGATGCCGGGTCAATGCCGGCACAGCCCGCCGGGCACGGACAAACCTTGGCGGTGCCTGAGGGGCGTGGGGCGCTGACGCAAGCCGGACCGAACGTGACTGCCTAAGCCGGGCAGATGGCGTTAGCGGGGTTCGAACCCTTGCGCCGGCGGGGTTTCGCCATCGCGAAGCGGCTCATCCGCCCCGGCATCGCTCCCGGCTGGGGAGCCGTCCGACCGGCCCGCCCGCCGGCGCCATCGGGCGTGCGCCAAATGGCGAAACACCTCGGCGAGCCGGCTTGGGTCGAGCCTGCCCCAGACCATCATCGCAAAGCCCTCCTTGGATACCTTGTTAAAAACCGAGCCCGGACGTTGCCCGAGCGCGTTGCCTCAGGAAAGTTATTGCAAGTGCGACTGAGTTGCAATATCGTCCGCACATCGGATCGGAGGCCGTCGGAACAACAGGAGACGGGGGACATGATCAGAGAAAAGGTTGACCGGGATCGCCGCATCGGCTCGTCGCCCCGGGCTGTCTCGGCCGGCGTCGCCGTGATGGTGGCCGGTACGACATCGACTTTCACGTAGCCGAACGACTGATCCCGCGAAGGGCTCCCGTCCCGTGGTGTTGCGTGACCACCGCGGAACGGGCCTGGGGCCGCGGGCGGACCCGGCCGGCTTGGCATCACCGGCCGGGTCCTTTTTTCCTGCGTCAGTGCCGGCCTGGGGCAGGCCTGCATCCGGTCGGACCGGCGCTATCAGGCGTTGTCAGTTCCGCCATCGTGCCGTTACAGTTCACCGGTGTCCGGCTGTATCTGAGTGGATTGGGAACCGGGATGACTGTGGGATGACGGTGGGCCGACGGGTGCTGCTGGTGGACGACGATACCGTTTTGCGCGACACCCTCGCAGAACAACTGGCGCTGCATGAGGAATTCAAGATCGCGACCGCGGAAACCGGCAGCCAAGCGTTGGACTTGGCCCGAGAGGACTATTTCGATATCATCCTGCTCGATATCGGCCTGCCGGACATGGATGGACGGGATGTATGCCGCCTGTTGCGGCGCAACGGGGTCAAATCTCCGGTGATCATGCTGACCGCCGCGGATACCGATGCCGACACCATCCTCGGGCTTGATTCCGGAGCCAACGACTACATTACCAAGCCGTTCCGCCTCGGCATCCTGCTTGCCCGCATCCGGGCCCACATCCGCCAGCACGAGCGCAGCGACGACGCCGTTTTCACCATCGGCCCCTACAGCTTTCAGCCCAGCGCAAAACTTCTGGTGGATGAGCAGAAGAATAAGAAGATTCGGCTGACCGACAAGGAAACCGCCATCCTCAAGTACCTCTACCGCTCGGGCAGCCGCGTGATCAGCCGGGACACCTTGTTGGATGAGGTCTGGGGCTATAACGCCGGGGTCACCACCCACACGCTGGAGACCCATGTCTACCGCCTGCGCCAGAAGATCGAGCCCGATCCGACACAGGCCAGCATCCTCGTGACGGAAACCGGCGGTTACCGCTTGATCCCGTGAGCGCGTGCCGGTAAAGAAAAAGCGCCCGGTCAGGGGGGACAACCGGGCGCTTACAGCCCCCTAGCAGAGGCTGCCGGATGGCAGGGGAACCATCCGGGAGGGTCGCCTGGCGGCGTTGCCACTCCACTCGATAAGGTGGTGTCCACTCCCGATATCACCAATGCAGCTAGGGTATTGCTGCATTGCGCATGTCGCATGCCTGCGAGCTGACGGGAGGCCGGCTGCGGCCTTCACAGGCGATCCTTGAACACCCTGGGATCCTTGAACTGAAAGAGGTCGCGGTCCAGGGGTATGTCGAAGCGGGCGGTGACCAGGGAAACCTGGATCTCCACGCCCTGGGCATCCACCACCGTCCATTTGCGGAGTGTCATCGGGTTCTCGTCGAAAACCAGCGTCACGCTGCCGGACCACGGGTCGTCCTTCTGCACAACCGTCAGCCGAAGACTCCCGCCGTCCCGCGTGAAGTCGGTCACCAGAAGGTCGCCATCGGTGAGCGAGACATCCTGGCGCGTCAGGATGCTGACCGGAGTGGACCTGAGGGGGATGTAGCTCACCTGCTCCAGTTCCTGATCGTAATAGATCAGCCAGGTTCCGTCCGCGACGATCAGCACCGGGGTCGGCGGATCGTATTCCACCCGCATGTTGCCGGGGCGGGCGATGTAGATGTTGCCTTCCGCGAACTGGCCGTTGGAAGCGACCTGCAGGAACCGCGCCCGCACCGTGGTCATTGCGTTGAGATAGCGCTCGATTCGCGCCAGATCGCGGCGCGCTTCGCTGCCGATCTCGGCCGCCTGGGGCCGGGATGCGTCGCTGTCCCGGGCAAGCGGCACGGCGGCCAGCGCCAGCGCGATCAACACGGCGCTACCCACGCGGGCCAGTGCCGGGATGGTGAGCCATCGATGTATCATTGTCTCTCCTTCGCGCTGCCTTGCGCTCAAGCGCTCTGGTCGCCCACCAGAACCTCACGGCGACCCACCCGGTCGGGTCGGCTGACCACGCCTTCCTGTTCCATGCGCTCGACCAAGCGCGCGGCGCGGTTGTAGCCGATCTGCAGCCTTCGCTGCACAAAGCTGGTCGAGGCCTTACCTTCGCGGGCGATCAGGGCGACGGCTTCATCATAAAGATCGTCTTGTTCGCTGCCGCCGCCAGGGGTGGCCTCGGCGGATCCCCAAATACCGCCGGAGGTGCCATCGTCTTCGGTCACTTCCGGCAGGTAGCGCGGCTCGCCCAGACTGCGGAGGTGCGCGACGACCGCCTCCACCTCGACGTCGGAGACGAACGGGCCGTGCACCCGGGTCACCCGGCCGCCGGTGGCCATGTACAGCATATCGCCCTGACCCAGCAGCTGCTCCGCCCCCTGTTCGCCCAGGATGGTGCGGCTGTCGATCTTGGAGGTGACGTGGAAGCTGATGCGGGTCGGGAAGTTCGCCTTGATGGTGCCGGTGATCACGTCCACAGACGGCCGTTGCGTCGCCATGATCAGGTGGATGCCGGCGGCGCGGGCCATCTGCGCCAGGCGCTGCACCGCTGCCTCGATATCCTTGCCGGCGACCAGCATGAGATCCGCCATCTCGTCCACCACCACCACGATCAGGGGCAGCGGATCCAGGTCCAGCGGCTGTTCCTCGAACACCGGCCGGCCGTCATCGTCGAAGCCGGTCTGAACGCGCCGCACCAGGTTCTCGCCCCGGCGGGCCGCCTCGGCGATGCGGGCGTTGAAGCCGCCGATGTTGCGCACGCCCAGTTGCGACATCATCCGGTAGCGCTCTTCCATCTCCCGTACGGTCCACTTGAGCGCCACCACCGCCTTCGCCGGGTCCGTCACCACCGGGGCGAGCAGATGCGGGATGCCGTCGTAGACCGAAAGCTCCAGCATCTTGGGATCGATCAGGATGAACCGGCACGCTTCCGCCGGATGCTGATACAGCAGCGACAGGATCATGGTGTTGATGGCCACCGACTTGCCGGAACCGGTGGTGCCCGCGATCAGCAGATGCGGCATCCGCGCCAGGTCCACCAGCACCGGGGCACCGCCGATGTCCTTGCCGAGAATGAGGGTCAGCAGGTCCTTGTTGCGCCGGAACATGTCCGACTCCAGCAACTCGCGCAGATAGACCGTCTCCCGCCGCTGGTTCGGCAGCTCGATGCCGATGACGTTGCGCCCCGGCACCACCGCCACCCGCACTGAGATGGCGCTCATCGATCGGGCAATGTCTTCGGCAAGGCCGATCACACGGGAGCTCTTCGTGCCCGGAGCGGGCTCCAACTCGTACAGGGTAACCACCGGACCCGGTCGGATCTTGACGATCTCGCCGCGGACTCCGAAGTCCTCCAGCACCGATGCCAGCAGCCGGGCGTTCTCCTCGAGTGCCTCGCGGTTGAGCGACTCGACCAACGTGCCGGGCGGTGGTGCGCGCAGGACATCCAGCGGCGGTGCCCGGTACGGATCGCCGGGTTCTTCATCCAGGGCGAGGCGGCCTTGACGGGGGTCCGGGGTGCCGGTGGTCCGGCGCGGCGGCACGACGATCCCGGGCCGTGCCGCCGGCTGCGTGGCGGCACCGGCTTCCGCGGCGGCTGTGGGCCTCGCATCGTGGTGCCTTGGCACGTGGACATCCTGCATGGCGCGCGTCGCCGCCGCCGTTCCTGACGGAGCCCCGAGCCCGATGTCGAGACCGCGTGCCCAGGCGTTCCAGCGCCGCATCAGCCGCCAGGTTGCGGCCAAAGCTCGGCGCAGCATCCGGCCGATGGCGACCCATTCACCGGCGCGCAGGCCAAAGCTGGCCACCGCCAGGCCGATCCCGGTCACGACCAAGCCCAACGCCGCGAGACCGGCTCCGATGCTGCCGCCGGCAGCGCCCATCAGCGCGCCGACGGCATCGAGAACCACCATGCCGATGACGCCGCCAAGACCGATGGCGAGCGGCCAGCCGGCGGGCACCGGCAGGGCCGTGGCCGCGGCGGCAAGCAGGACCGTCCCGGCCGCCAGCAGCAGCGTGCGCAGCCAGGCGGCCGGCAGCGGCAGCCTGCGCACCATCCGCCAGCCCCAGACGGCCAACGCCAGGATCGGCAGGATGACGACCACACCGAGGCCGTGCAGCAGCACATCCGCGGCATATGCGCCGACCGACCCCAGCATGTTGACCGGCTCCGCCTCGGTGGCGTGATTGAACGACGGATCGGCGGGGTTGTAGCTGGCGACAGCGAGCAGCATCAGCCCGGCGAGAAGGGTGATGACAAGACCGGCGCCGTCGGTGAGGCACCGCCGCAACACGGCAGCGGCACTGGCCGGCAGCCACGTCCCGGCGCTGGCGATGGTGGCCCGGTTGATTGCCCGGTTCATGGCGTGAATCCCATCCGGAAACTCGACGAGTTATAAGCCCTTGGCTCCATGCCCGAAAGCATGTTGCGAAAGGCACCGTGGCCGTTGCGCCGACACCTCCGGCGCACGCGCCACCCCTCCCAACCGGCCCGGATTATGGCGGACGCCCGGGCCACACGCCACAGGGAGGTCGAGGCCGCCGCTGCAACCCTATGGCGACGCGGCAAACCCGAGGTGCGCTTCGTCGAACCGAAACGGAGCCCGGCACGCGAAAACATCCGAATCGGTTCGTCGGCATACCCGATCCGACCGAGCCCGCCGCACCGCGGCGGCGGCTCACGGGGGGGGTGACGCCGTGCGGAACAGTTCCGGGTTCGGCACCGCACCATTGGGGCCGGCGATCGCTCGCCTGACAACGGTGCTCCCGGAACGGGGTGGCGAAGTGTCGCGAGGCATCGCCATGACCGGGCCAAAAGTGGCGAGCGCATGAGCCCATCATAAAAGTGAAATAATAAGCTGATATACGTGCCGAAGGTGAGGTGGGGCACAGTCGATTTGTAAATCGGAGCAGGTCGGTTGTCGTGCTTCCAATCAGCAAAACCAAAGATTGCAAGGGGACCAATCATGTTGAACAATCTGCCGGGTCGACTGTTTGTGGGAGCGTGCCTCGTTGCGGCCGCCATGGCCTTTCAAGCGCCAGCGGAAGCGCGCACGCCGCTGCTGGTGTACACCGCAGTGGAGGCGGACGAACTGGCCGGCTTCAAGGCCGCGTTCGAAGCCGAGCATCCGGACATCGAGATCAACTGGGTTCGCGACTCGACCGGGGTGGTGACCTCGAAGCTGCTGGCCGAAAAGAACAATCCGCAGGCGGATATCGTCTGGGGCCTGGCCGCCACCAGCCTGATGCTGCTGGACAACGAGGGCTATTTCCAGGGGTACCGCCCGGTCGGTCTGGAGAACCTCGACCCGCGCTACGTGGATGATAGCGACCCGCCGATGTGGGTCGGCCAGCGGGCGTGGATCGCCGCCATCTGCTTCAACACGGTGGAGGCGGAGCGCCACGGCATCCCCATGCCGACCAGCTGGAAGGACCTCACCGACCCGGTGTACCGGGGGCACATCGTGATGCCGAACCCGAACTCGTCCGGCACCGGCTTCCTGGACGTGTCTTCCTGGATTCAGATGTGGGGCGAGGAAGAGGCGTGGCAGTTCATGGACGCCCTGCACGAGAACATCATGCAGTACACCCATTCCGGGTCGGCGCCGTGCCGCCAGGCCGCCTCCGGCGAGGCGGTGGTCGGCATCTCCTTCGCCTATCGCGGCGCCCGCCTGAAGGAGCAGGGGGCCCCGATCGAGATCATCGCGCCTTCGGAAGGGGCCGGCTGGGACCTCGAAGCGTTCGCCATCGTCAAGGGGACCAAGAACCTGGAGGCGGCGCAGAAGCTGGCCGACTGGTCGGTCAGCCGCAAGGCCAACGAGATCTATGCCGAGAACTACGCGGTGGTGGCCATGCCCGGCGTGGGCGAGCGCCCGCGGCACTTCCCGGCGGATATCGATGAGAAGATGATCGACAACGACTTCTCCTGGGCCGCCCAGAACCGCATGCGGATCCTGGACGAGTGGCGGGATCGCTACGACGCCAAGACCGAGACCCGCTCCTAAGAGCGCCTGCCCGGTCGACCGGTCCGGCTGGTCGTTCGCCCAAGTCGGGCGATCGGCCGGCCGCAGCGGGCGGGCTGGGCGCCTCCATCTGGGCGAGGGAAGGGGATCCCGATGTTTCTTGAAGCCTTGGACCTGACCAAACGGTTCGGCACCACGATCGCCCTGGACGCCGTCTCGCTGGACGTGGCGGAGGGCGAGTTCGTCTGCTTCCTCGGGCCGTCCGGGTGCGGCAAGACCACCCTGCTGCGCTGTATCGCCGGGCTGGAGACCCACGACAGCGGCACCATCCGCCAGCGCGGGCAGGATATCACGCACCAGCCGCCGGAGGCGCGGGACTTCGGCATCGTGTTCCAGTCCTATGCCCTGTTCCCCAACCTTTCCATCGAGAAGAATGTCGGCTACGGCCTGAACGGCCGCGACTGGCCGCGCGCCCGCCGGCGCGAGCGGGTTGCCGAGATGATGGCCGTGGTCGGCCTGGAGGGGCAGGAGCACAAGTACCCGTCACAGCTTTCGGGCGGGCAGCAGCAGCGGGTGGCGCTGGCCCGCGCCCTGGCCCCGGGGCCTTCCCTCCTGCTGCTGGATGAGCCGTTGTCGGCGCTGGACGCCAAGGTGCGCGAACGCCTGCGCCGGGAGATCAAGGGCCTGCAGCGTCGCCTCGGGGTGACCACGATCATGGTCACCCATGACCAGGAGGAGGCGCTGTCCATGGCCGATCGGGTGGTGGTGATGAGCGACGGCCGGATCGAGCAGGTCGGTAGCCCGGCCGAGGTCTACAGCCACCCCTGCAACCCGTTCGTCGCCGATTTCATCGGCACCATGAACTTCCTCCCGGCCGAGAGCAGCGGCAACGGCCGGCTCCGCCTGGGCGATGCCTGGGACCTGACCGTCGATGCCGGGACGGCGCCAGCGGCCCCGGCGGGGCCCGTGACCTGCTGCGTTCGCCCGCAGCATCTGGCCCTGTCCCGCAACGGTCTGAGCGGCGTCAATGCCTTTCCGGCCCGGGTGCGCAGCATCGAGTATCTGGGATCGATGTATCGGGCGGTGGTCTCGCCCGAAGGGCTCGACGATGTCCTGCTGCGGGTCGATCTGGCGCCGGAGCAGCTGATGGCGTTGACCCCCGCTCCCGACGACCGACTCACCCTCCATCTCCCGCCGGAATCGCTGCGTCTGTTTGCCGCCTCGGCCCCGGCCCTAACCCGGGCCGAGTGACGGTTGAGGCCGTGACCGCCGCCGAAGGAATCGCCTGGGCCCGGCCGGCCAGCGTGCGTCAGCGCCTCGCCACCGATGCCCGGGTATTCGTCGCCGTCCTGGGCATGATCGGTGCCTTCATGGTGCTGATGCAGGTGGTGCCGCTGTGGGCGATCCTGTCCCGCAGTCTGCAGGACGCGACCGGGGCCTTCGTCGGCCTCGCCAACTACGCCACCTACTTCGCCACCCCGGCGCTGTTCCAGGTGGCGCTCAACAGCCTCACCATCGCCACGGTGAGCGCCGGCATCGTGGTCACCCTCGCCTTCCTCTACGCCTACGCGCTCACCCGCACCTGCATGCCGTTCAAGGGCTTCTTCCGGGTGGTTTCGCTGGTGCCGATCCTGGCGCCCTCGCTGCTGCCGGCGATCGCCCTGATCTACATCTTCGGCAACCAGGGGTTCTTGCGCGACTGGCTGTTCGGTGCCTCCATCTACGGACCCATCGGCATCGTCATCGGCATCTCGTTCTGGGTCTTCCCCCACGCCCTGATGATCCTCACCGTGGCACTGGCCAGTTCTGATGCCCGGCTGTACGAGGCCGCCCGGGTGCTGCGCGCCGGCAGCGTCCGCACCTTCCTCACCGTCACCCTGCCGTCGGCGCGATACGGCCTGGTGAGCGCGTTTTTCGTCTCGTTCACCCTGGTGATCGCGGACTTCGGGGTGCCCAAGGTGATCGGCGGGCAGTTCAACGTGCTGGCGGTGGAAATCTACAAGCAGGTGGTGGGCCGCCACGACTTCAGCATGGGCGCCGTGGTCGGAACCGTTTTGCTGCTGCCGGCGGTGGTGGCGTTCGTGATCGACCGGTTCGTGCAGCGCCGGCAGGTGGCCCTGCTGTCGGCCCGGGCGGTCCCCTACGTGCCGAAGCCCGCTCCCGTCCGCGATGCCCTGTTCCTGCTGTTCTGCACGGTCATGGCGGTGATTCTGCTCGGCATCCTGGGGGTGGCAGCCTATGCCTCCTTCATCCAATTCTGGCCGTACAACCTCAGCTTCACCTTGGACAACTACCGCTTCGACCTGATGGACGGCGGCGGCTGGCGGTCCTATTGGAACTCGATCCAGATGGCGAGCTGGACCGCGGTGATCGGCACCGCCATCGTCTTCCTCGGCGCCTACGCGGTGGAGAAGACCCGCCGATTCCGCGCCGCCCGCAGTTCGGTCCATTTTCTGGCGATGCTGCCGATGGCGGTGCCGGGGATGGTGCTCGGCCTCGGCTACGTGTTCTTTTTCAACTTGCCGGGCAATCCACTCGGATTTCTCTACCACACCATGGCGATCCTGGTGCTCTCCACCATCGTGCACTACTACACGGTGAGCCACCTGACCGCGGTCACGGCCCTGAAACAGCTCGACCCCGAGTTCGAATCGGTCTCCGCGTCGCTCAAGGTGCCGGCGTACCGGACCTTCTTCCGGGTGACTCTGCCGGTATGCACCCCGGCCGCCCTCGACGTTTCCGTCTACTTCTTCGTCAACGCCATGACCACGGTTGCCGCCGTGGTGTTCCTGTACGGGCCGAATACCACCCTCGCCTCGGTGGCCGTGCTGAACATGGACGATGCCGGGGACATCGCCCCGGCGGCGGCGATGGCGATGATGATCGTCTATACCTCGATCACCGTGAAGCTGCTGCACTGGCTGGTCACCCGGGGCGGTCTCGCCCGCACCCAGGCATGGCGGCGGCGATGATGTCAGCTGCGGCGGGGTATGCCGGCGTCTTCGACCTGGCGGTGGTGGGGGCCGGCATCGTCGGCCTGGGACAGGCGTTGGCGGCGGCGCGGCGTGGCAAGCGGGTGGTGGTGATCGATCGGGAAGCGGAGGTGAACGCCGCCTCCGTCCGCAACTTCGGCTTCATCACCGTCACCGGCCAGGCCGCGGGGGAGACATGGCGCCGCGCGCGGCTGAGCCGCGACATCTGGGCCGAGGTGGCGGCCCAGGCCGGCATCGCCATCGCCCACCAAGGGCTGGTGGTGCTGGCTCGCCGCCCGGAAGCGTATGCCGTGCTGCAGGCGTTCGCGGCCACGGAGATGGGCAGCGCCTGCACGCTGCTGGGGCCCGCCGAAGCCGGCCGCCGGTTTCCCGACGTGACGCCGAAAACACTCTCCGGCGCGCTGTTCAGCCCGCACGAGCTCCGGGTGGAGTCCCGCACGGCGGTACCGCGTCTCGCGGCCTGGCTGGACGAAACCCTGGGCGTCCGGTTCCTGCGCCGGACCCTGGTCAAGGATATCGATCTGCCGCGTATCGCCACCACCTCGGGCGTGATCGAAGCCGAAGCGGCGGTGGTCTGCCCCGGCGACGATTTCCTCAGCCTTTATCCGGATCGGCTCGCGGGCTTCGACCTCACCCGCTGTCGGCTGCAGATGCTGCGGGTGGCACCGCCGGAGGCCGGCTGGCGCCTGCCGGCCGGGGTGATGTCCGATCTCAGCCTGGTGCGCTATCCCGGCTACGCCGCGTTGCCGGAGGCCGCTGCGCTCCTGCCGCGCCTGCAAGCGGAGCAGGCGGAACACCTCGCAGCCGGCATTCACCTGATCGTGGTGCAGGATGCCGATGGGGCTTTGGTGGTGGGCGATTCCCATCACTATGCTGCCACCCCCAGCCCGTTTTCCGCCGAAGCGGTGGACGACCTGATCCTTGAGGAATGCGCGGCCGCGCTGGGGCGCCGGACCGGGCCGGTGCTGGAACGCTGGTCCGGCACCTATGCCAAGGCACCGGACCGCGACGCCCTGATCGACCGGCCGGCGGAGGGCGTGCGCATCGTGGTGGTGACCAGCGGCACTGGCGCCTCCACCGCGTTCGCCTTGGGTGAGGAAGTGAGCGCCGAGCTGTTCGGCGCCGGTGTGATGGCAATGGGGGAGGGGTGATGCAGCACGTGCGCGCGGTGATCTTCGACTGGGCCGGGACCACGGTGGACTATGGCTCGCGCGCGCCCATGGGCGTGTTCGTGGAGGTGTTCGCCCGCTTCGGGGTGGACATCACGGTGAGCGAGGCGCGGGGGCCCATGGGGCTGCCCAAATGGGACCACATCAAGGCGCTGTTGCAGCTTCCCCGCGTTGCCGCGGCGTGGGAGTCGGCGCAGGGATCGCCGCCCGATGATGCCGCGGTTGACCGGATCTACCACGTGTTCGTCCCGGCCAACGTCGAGGTTGCGGCCGACTACGCCCAGCTGATCCCCGGCACCGCCGAGACGGTGGCCCAGTTGCGGGGCAGGGGTCTCCGCATCGGTTCCACCACCGGCTATACCCGCGACATCATGGACCGCATTTTGCCGGTGGCCGAGGCCCAGGGCTTCCGCCCGGACAACCTGGTGTGCGCCGGCGACACGCCGCAAGGTCGGCCGACGCCGTTCATGATCTACCGCACCTTCCTCGATCTCGCCGTCTTCCCGGCATGGGCCTGCGTCAAGGTGGACGATACCGAACCCGGCATCGCCGAGGGCCTTTCCGCCGGCTGCTGGACCGTGGGCGTGAGCCTGTCGGGCAATGGCGTGGGCCTGTCGCGCCAGGAAGTGGCCGCCCTGGACCCCTCCGACCGGCAGGCCCGCAACGACGCGGCGCGGCAACGCCTGCTGGCCACCGGCGCCCACGCGGTGATCGACACCGTCGCCGACCTGATCCCCTGCCTGGAGGCGATCGACCGGCGCCTGGAGCGCGATGACCGCCCCTGAACCGGCGGCGGTGGCCTGACGTTCACGCCGTGAACATGGGCCTTGACGGCGACGGGGCGAGCGCGTAAGCGGGACCCCATCGGCGGTGACCACCTCTCCCGGGCGCCATCGCCCTCCGTTCCAATCACGGCCCTCCAGGGTGACGCCTTCACCCGGCGGGCGGTAGCGTATCCGAAACCGATCGCGCGGCCGTTTCAGCCGCCCATCTGGATCTGCAGACTGCCTTGTCCCGCCCAGCCATGACCTCGCTCTCTGACCCGCCAGGATCCGGGGACGCCGCCGCAGCGCCCGCCACCCGCCGGCTGGTGCTGGAGGCCGGCCGCGCCGAACGGCATTACTGGGCCGATCTGTGGCATTACCGCGAGTTGTTCGCCATTCTCGCCTGGCGCGACGTGGCCGTCCGCTACAAGCAGACGGTGATCGGCGTCGCCTGGGCCGTCATCCGACCGTTCCTTACCATGGTGGTGTTCACCGTCATCTTCGGTCGCGTCGCCCAGTTGCCGGCCGATGGGAATGCGCCCTATGCCGTGATGGTGTTCGCCGGCATGCTGCCGTGGTTTCTGTTCGCCACCATCATGACCGAGGCCTCCAACAGCTTGGTCAGCAACAGCCCGCTGGTGGGCAAGACGTACTTCCCGCGCCTGATCATCCCGAGCGCGGCCGCCGTGGTGTCGCTGGTGGATTTCGCCGTGAGCCTCGCCATCCTCGCCGTGCTGATGCTGTGGTTCGGTTTCCTGCCGGATGCCCGGCTCCTGCTTCTGCCGGTGTTCGTGGTCCTGGCGGTGCTGACGGCGCTGGGCCCGGCCTTGCTCTTGAGCGCCCTCAACGTCCGCTACCGGGATTTCCGCTTCATCGTTCCGTTCATCGTGCAGTTCGGGCTTTACGTCTCCCCGGTGGGCTTCTCCAGTGCCGTCGTGCCGGAGCAATGGCGCGTGCTGTACGGCCTCAACCCGATGGTCAGCGTGATCGACGGGTTCCGCTGGTGCCTGCTCGGCGGCGAGGCCAGTTTGCACCTGCCCTCCTTCCTGCTCGGCCTCGGCGTCACCGCCTTGTTCCTCTGGCTCGGCATCCGGGTGTTTCGCCGCACCGAGCGCACCTTCGCGGACCTGATCTGAATGAACGACGTCGTCATCCGCACCGAGCGGCTGGGCAAGAAGTACGTCATCGGCCACGAGGCCGAACGGGAACGTTACCAGACCCTCCGGGACATGCTCGCCCGGCAGGCCCGCGGCCTCGCCCGCTCCGCCGCCGACATCGTGCGCGGCCGGCCGTTGATCATGGGGGACGAGCGGGAGGAGTTCTGGGCGCTCAAGGACGTGAGCTTCGAGGTCCGCCGCGGCGAGGTGATCGGCATCATCGGCCGCAACGGCGCCGGCAAGTCGACGCTGCTCAAGGTGCTGTCGCGCATCACCGAGCCCACCGAGGGCCGCGTCACCATCGAGGGGCGGGTGGCGAGCCTGCTCGAGGTCGGTACCGGCTTCCACCCGGAGCTCTCCGGCCGCGAGAACATCTACCTCAACGGTGCCATCCTCGGCATGACCCGCGCCGAGATCCGCCGCAAGTTCGACGAGATCGTCGCCTTCGCCGGGGTGGAGCAGTTCCTGGATACCCCCGTGAAGCGCTACTCCAGCGGCATGTACGTCCGCCTCGCCTTCGCCGTGGCCGCCCACCTCGAGCCCGAAATCCTCATCGTCGACGAGGTCTTGGCGGTGGGTGACGCCGAATTCCAGAAAAAATGCCTCGGCAAGATGCAAGACGTCGCCGGGCATGGCCGGACGGTGTTGTTTGTTAGTCATAATATGACGGCGGTCCAGTCATTGTGCAGCCGCGCAATGCTCATCCGTCAGGGCTTGCTGGCAGCCGTCGGTGCGACGACAGATATGATCGGCCTGTATCTATCCAGGTCGATCAGCGGTTTGCCGAGCACCGGCGACTTGGCCGCTTTCCCAAGAAAGGGCAAGGGCTCGCTAAGCTTTCGAGGAATACGTTTTCTCGACGGCGATGGACGCTCTTGCCCGGGACCAGTGACCGGCAAGCCCTGCATCATCCAACTCGCAATCGATGGAACGAGATCCAAAAAGGGAGTTGGGCGGCTGGGTTTAGGATTTGCAGACTCCTTAGGTCATCCTCTTTTCCTCTGTGCAAACGAGGCATCGAACCCCGAACCTATATGGGTCACCATGGGAACTATCGTCACTTGTCGCATTTTACGGTTTCCTTTGACGGAAGGCCGTTATCAGATTTCATTGTTTTTGGAAGTCGATGGTATCATTGAGGACTGGATTACAGAGAACTTATCGGTCGATGTGCGTCCCGGTTCCTTTTTTGGAACACCGAGCAACGCCCCGAAAGGTTGGAGTGGTAAAGGAGTCCTGGTTCCGAACGAGTGGTTCGTGGATTGCCGTGCCGACCCTACCGACATAGCGGCGGAATGAGGTACTCGCTCTCTAAGACGCTCGAACGTCATGCTCGGTTCGCTGTGCCGATGTTTGAGCGGTGTGGTTTGATGCGGTCCCGCTCATTCGGCCTCAACGGGCTTGATCGCAAGTTATTAGAGCATGTCTACGGTCGCAATGGTATTTTTGTCGAGGCAGGAGCCAATGATGGATTGTCTCAGTCCAATACAGCTTACTACGAACTCTATCTCGGCTGGCGGGGCCTCTTAGTTGAGCCAATTCCGGAACTGGCCGCCAAATGCCGCGCCAATCGCACGCGATCGACGGTGGCAGAAGCGGCACTGGTCTCGGCCAACGATACACGTCGATCGGTGTCGATGACGTATTGTAATTTGATGTCTGTCATGGATGGAGCAAGAGGAAGCGCGGAACTCGACGCTGCGCACGTGGAGTCGGGCAAGCGCTTCCTGGCGCCCAATGACACAGTGCGTCGGGTCGAGGTGGTGACGTCTACCTTAGCCGACCTTGTGCGGCAGCATGGGTTCGAGCGTGTAGACCTTCTATCTCTCGACGTCGAAGGCTACGAAGCCCAAGCCTTGCTGGGAATGGATTTTGACGAACTTGCGCCAATGTGGATTCTAGTTGAGGCTAACGACCGTGATGCTGTTCACGCCGTTTTGGCACCTCGTTATGACCTGGTAGGCGACCTATCCCATCACGACCGACTTTATCGCCTCCGATGACCACACCCCCCATCCTCTTCCTCATCTTCAATCGTCCCGATACCACCGCGCGGGTGTTTGCGGCGATCCGGGCGGCGCGGCCGGCGCGGCTGTACGTGGCGGCGGATGGGCCGCGGTCGGACCGGCCCGGGGAAGCGGACCGGTGCGCCGAGGCCCGCCGCATCGCCACCGCCATTGACTGGCCGTGCGAGCTCCGCACCTTGTTCCGCGACACCAACCTCGGCTGCCGCCGCGCCGTCAGCGGCGCCATCACTTGGTTCTTCGAGCATGAACCGGAAGGCATCATCCTGGAGGATGACTGCCTGCCGCACCCCACCTTCTTCCCCTACTGCGCCGAACTGCTGGCCCGCTACCGCGATGACGAGCGCGTCATGTGCATCACCGGCAATAACTTCCAGAAAAGCATGGGGCGCTGGCCTTACAGCTATTATTTCTCGATTTATAACCACTGCTGGGGCTGGGCCTCGTGGCGCCGCGCCTGGGAGCACTACGACGCGGAGGTCGAACGGTTCGGTGCCCCCGCAACCACGGCGCGGGTACGCCGCCTGTCCCGGGTTCGGGGCTTCGCGAACTATTGGTGCGAAAAGTTTCGCGACGTCAAAGAGGCGCGCATCGACAGCTGGGCCTACGTGTGGACATGGTCCTGCTGGGCACAGGGAGGGCTCACCTGCACCCCGCGGGTCAACCTCGTGTCCAACATCGGCTTCGGGCCGGATGCGACGCATACCAAACACGCTGCCGAAGCCGAGCTCGCGCATGGCGCCCTGGCTTTTCCTCTCAACCACCCGCCATCCGTCACCCCAACCCGCGACTTTGACGATCACGTGACACGAAGCCATTTTCGTGTCCAAGGCCCGTCGGTGCGAGCCCGGCTTCGGGGGCTGATTTCCAGCATCCTGCGCCGCGCCTACCGTTTGGCCGTTGGAGGAGCGTGAATGGAGTTGACACGTGCCAATGTTCAAGATGGCATCATCACGGAAGGGTGCGACGGCGACGTGCGGCCGATCCTCGATAGTTTTCTCACCCTGTTTGGAACGAACAAGCCGTCCCTCGAACAAATCTGGGCAGCCATGGATTTCGTGTGGGACAACCTTGGTGTAAATTATGAAAGCCCAAATGAGACCGCCATCGATCAGTTTTACGCTCACCCGGTATGGCTTCTCAATGGTCTGTTCGTGGAGCAGCATGCAGAGTCATTGAGTCACCGGCGGCAGTTCACAGCCTGGGTGGCCGCGCAGAAGCCGCAGAGGGTCGCCGATTTTGGCGGCGGCTATGGCACACTTGCGCGCATGATTGCCGCGCAGTGCCCACACACGGATGTCGAGATCGTCGATCCCTACCGGCGCCCGGAGAGTGTGCGAGCCTGCGAACCCTATGACAATGTACGTTTTGTCGATGACCTGACGGGTCCTTACGACGTCATTGTCGCCACCGACGTCTTCGAGCACGTCCCGGATCCATTGAGCTTGGTCTTTGGTATCTTGAAGCACCTTCGGGTCGGTGGGCAGATGTTGGCGGCCAACCATTTCGCACCGTCCATCAAGTGCCACCTACCCGTCACTTTTCATTTCGCGGAGACATGGCCGATTTTCATGCGTATGGCCGGATGTCAATTTGACGGAAAAGTAAGCTATGGACAAACGTACACGAAGATCGGCGAACGTGATCTAGACCGCCGTGTCCGCAAGTGGGAGATGATTTCGGCGCGATCGCACCGATTTGCGCGTCATCACCGACTGTTAACGCGGGTCCGCAATCGAGTGTTTCACACGCTGCGGGTGCGCAGTGCCTGACGCCGGCAGTTGCGTGCAAGCTCTCCATTTTTCGACACACGATCAGCGCGGTGGTGCCGCCATTGCTGCCCACAGGATCCACCAGGGCCTGCGCAGCTTGGGTGTCGCCTCGCGCATGGTGGTGGCCAAGCGCTCCGGGAATGATCCCGATGTGGCGGCGGTCCAAGGCCCGCCGGGCCCGTTGCCGGTCCGGTTTTGGCGGCGCCTGGACCGCGAGCGACTGGACCGCGGCTTGCGTGCCTACGCTCGCACCCAATCCCCCATCCGCGGCCTGTTCACCGATGACCGGGTTCCCGGCCCGGACCGCCTGTCGGAGACGCTGCCCGCCGCCGAAGTGTACCACGCCCATTGGGTGGCGGGTCTGCTGGATTACCGGCGGCTTTTCGCGCGGCTGCCGGCGGGAACGCCGTTCGTCTGGACCCTGCACGACATGAACCCGTTTACCGGCGGCTGCCACTACGCCCTCGGTTGCGAACGGTATCTGGAACGGTGCGGGGCCTGCCCGCAACTCGGCTCCCGGAACGAGAACGACATTACCGGCCGAGGCCACCGGCGGAAGACGTCGGCGTTGCGGCGTCTCCTGCCGGAAACGACGCGGATTGTGGCACCAAGCCGCTGGCTGGCCGGCGACGCACGCCGGAGTGCGCTGCTCGCACGATTCGAAACCCTCACCATCCCCAACCCCCTCGACACGGATATCTTCCAGCCCCGCGACCGGGCCACGGCGCGGGAGGTGTTCGGGCTGCCGCAGACGGCACGGATCGTCCTGTTCGTGGCGGATTCACTGAGCGATCATCGCAAGGGCATGGATCTGCTTCAGTCGGCCGTGGCCGGCCTCCCGGCCGAAGCGGGCGTCACTCTGGCCGCGGTCGGCGGTAGCAAGGGCGGGATGGACGGAGAGTGCATCGCGCTCGGCCGGATCGATAACCCTCGGATTTTCTCCTTCGCGCTCAGTGCCGCGGACGTGTTCGTGCTGCCGACCCGGGCGGACAACCTGCCGAATGTGATCCTGGAAGCCATGGCCTGCGGAGTCCCTGTGGTAAGCTTCGACGTCGGGGGGGTGCCCGACATGGTGCGGCCCGGCGTGACGGGCTTGCTCGCGCCGCCGGAGGACGTGGCGGCGCTGCGTCAAGCCATCCTCACGCTGCTGGAGGATGACGCTCTCAGGGCCCACATGACGGCCGAATGCCGCCGCGTCGCCGTCACCGAATACGCCATGGAGATCGCGGCGCGCCGTTATCTCGCCGTGTACGAGGAACTGATGGAGGCTTCCGCCAGGCTGCGACCCGCCCCAAGCCGGCACTCCGGAGCCTGAGCCATGCGCTGCCCCACCCTCGCTGAGTTGCCGCCGCCGCCGCCGGGGCGCACCGGCTGGCCGTGGACGGAGGGCTGCCCGCCGCTGCCCGAGACCATGCCCGACGGCGCGCCGTGGCCGCGCATCTCCATCGTCACCCCCAGCTACAATCAGGGGGCGTATATCGAGGAGACTCTTCGCTCCATCCTGCTGCAAGGCTATCCCGATCTCGAATACATCGTGATCGATGGCGGCTCCACCGACGGCGCGGTGGCGGTGATCGAGAGGTACGCGCCCTGGCTCAACCATTGGCGCTCGGAGCCGGACGACGGCCAGGCCCACGCCATCAACAAGGGCCTGGCGCTCTGCACCGGGGACATCTTCCAGTTCATCAACTCCGACGACCTGCTCGAGCCCGGCGCCCTGGAGCACGTCGCCCTCGCCATGCCCGGCTACGACGCCGTGGCAGGGGGGGTGCGGCATTTTGGACACGGACAAGAGGAAGTCGTTTTTGCCAAAGGGCTTGATCCCGAGACAATGTTAAGGCGCAAGGCACGTTACCAGCAACAAGGGATCTGGTTTAGACGAAACATCCTGAATCAAGTCGGCGTGTTTGACGAGTCGCTCGATTATATTTTTGATTTCGAAATGGGCCTTAGGTTCTTTAGCAGGTTTGATCGGTTAAATTATTCGAATTGCGTCTTCTCCCGATTCCGCCGACAGCCGAATTCCAAGACGGTCACGTCACGTCGGAGATTTCAAGACGAGCACATTGTCCTCCGATGGCGAGTCTTGGAAATTACCCAGGATCGCCACGTTCAAAGGATATGTATTCGTACGATCAAGCGGGATCAATGGTATCTTAGAGTGGAAGATATTTTGGATTCTCCCAATACAAAAATAGAAAAATTTTTGAACATATCGTTCGGAATCCTCAGCGCGCCGCACATCCGTTTCACACGATACTCTCTCGGCAATTTGCGTCAAACTCTGATCGATCGCAGCGTGACCGATTCACTGAAGAAAGTTTTCAACCTCTAGCGCGCCTCGATTATGGCGATCCAGCGTTCGAGGAACCGTTGGCCTGAGAACCGCTCGCGTGCATCGACGGCGTGGGTGGACATGGTGGCGCGCCCGGCTGGATCGGCGAGAAGGCTCATCATCGCGCGACCCAGCGCATCGGCACACTCGGGCTGGACGAGCAAGCCGTCCACACCCGGACGAACGATCTCCGATGGACCGGAGGGGCAGGCCGCCGCAACGACTGGTGTACCCATGGCCAGGGCTTCGACCAGTACGTTGCCGAAGCCCTCGAAGCGCGAGCTCAGCACGAACAGTGCCGCCCGGCCCAGCACTTCGTCGGGGCGGTCGGTGACGCCGCACAAGCGGACGCGATGCTCGACACCCAGTTCGGTAATGCGGCTTTGCAGCCGCTGGCGTTCAGGTCCGTCTCCCCAAATCTCCAGCCGCCAATCGGGGAAGGTCCTCGTACACATGGAGAACGCATCGATCAGCAGGTCGAAGCCTTTTGCTGGCACCAGCCGGCCGATCCCGACGATGAGGTTCGGGCGGTCCCCATACGCGAGTGTGGGCGGAGGCCATGTCCCGGGGATGGAGTTGGTGATGACCATCCTTCGGCCCGGCGGAAGCCAGGCGAAGTGGCGGTCGACACCATGGCTGACGCTGACCAACCGATCGGCCAAAGGGTAGATGAGGCGCCGCAAACAGCGCCAGACCGCGGGTACACTGCTGTGCACCGGGTCACTGTGCTCGGTGATGACGACGTGGCGGCCCGTCGCCCGTGTTGCCAGAACCACCAGGATGTTGGTCCGCCATTCGTGGGCAATCACCACATCCGGCTTGGCGTCGGCGATGGCGCGGCGTAAGCCGATCACCCGTGTCAAGTTGGCGGCGACGCTGTCGATAGATCCGACCGTTGGGCGAGCGATGCCAAGCGCGCGCACACGCACGGAAGGAACCAGTTCGTAGGCTGTGGAACCGGCCTGCCCCGTCAGCAGAATTTCGAGGTCGTGACCGGCCGCCGCCAAGCCGGTGGCAAGCTCTGCGATGACCCGCTGAATGCCACCGAATGACATGTTGTGGAAAACGATGACGATCTTCATTGTATACGTTCCTTGTAAGCTCTTGATGGGGGCTTGGTCTCTCGCACTGGAGATGCGGATGACTTGTCCCGTTGCTTGCATAGACTGATAACCGACCAGGGGCTACGCACTCGCCTCGGGATCGAGGGACGGAAGCGCATGATGGCATTCTCACTCGACCATGTCGTGAAGCGATGGGAGGATGTTCTCTTTCCTGAGAAGGCAAACTGTGGCCGACATTGATATGCGGCCTCTGGCCCTGGAAGGGTCGCGCGGGACGGTTGCTGGTCGCTGGACGTCGATCGCCGACTTTCTGGCCGAATGGCTGGATCAACCGCGGCTCGTGCCCGAACAGCAAGCGACACTGGACCGCTACTACCATAATTATCGGCGCCGATTCGGAACCTATGTGCGGCACCATTACGCCGACCAGACCCGCGAGTTGATGGCGCTCATGAACCAGGGCGGAAAGGACATTCTTGAGGTCGGTGCGGGCTGCGGCACAGAAGCGCTCTGGTGCGCCCTCAACGGCGCGACGGTCGTCAGCATCGACATCAGCCTGAAAAGACTCGATGTCGCATGTGCGCGGCAGGAGATCCTCCAAAATCAATGCGGACAGAAGCTCGATCTATCCTTCCGGAACGAGACCTTCCTCGATCTCGACGTGCGGGAGCGCTTCGATATTGTCTGGATGGAGCAAACATTTCATCACCTCGAGCCCCGGGCCCGGATTTACGCGGCGGTGGCCCGGGCATTGCGCGCTGGAGGATATGTCGTGGTATCCGAGACGAACGGCTGGAATCTTCTACTCCAATCTCGGCTCTTCTTGCAGCGTGGCTTCCGGACCCGCGTGAGCAGGCGGCTGGCTGACGGCAGGTTGCAGCATTACGGGAACGAACGCATTACGGTCCCGCACGTTCTGGGGCGTGGCTTTCGTGCGGTGGGCATTGCGCCGGTTTCTCTCCGCTATTTCCGAATGTTTCCTAACGCCCGGTGGGCGGAGCGGCTCTGGCCGTTGGAAAAAACGGTGCTGACGCCGTTGCGTCCGCTTCTATTCAGCCATTTCAACTTCGTTGGACGGAAAGTGACGCCTGCGGCGGACAACATGCTGTGACTGCCTCAGAGTCAATTACACGCCTACAAGCTAATATTTTGCGGGACGCCGGTGTTCCGCTTGTTTCTGGCATGCGCGTACTCGACCTCGGATGTGGCAATGGCGACATTGTGCGCGGTTGGATCGACATGGGCTTTGACGCCTATGGCTGTGATTTTCGCTTCAAGCCGGGACCAGAGGTCGAAACTCTTTTCCAGAAGGGCAGGCTAGCCTTGATTACTGAGAGGCCATACCGCTTGCCTTATCCCGATGGCCATTTCGACGTTTTGGTTACAAATCAGGTGATGGAGCACGTTTGCGACTATCCGGCAACTCTAAAAGAGACACATCGTGTCCTGAAACCGCATAGTGTTTGTCTTCACATTTTTCCGGCACGTTTTGTGCCGATTGAGCCGCATATACATGTGCCGCTTGCGACTGTTTTTCAGTTTTGGCTGTGGCTCGCATTGTGGGCGCGGCTCGGTATACGCAAAACAAATCAATATGATCTCAGTTGGCGCGAGGTTGCTGACGACAACCATCGATACCTGTCCAACCATACAAAATATTTGGCTAGTGCCGACATCTATGAAAATTTTTCCAAATACTTTCAGGAATTTTATTGGGCAGAGGCCGCCTTTCTTAGGTATAGCCCTAATCCACGCGGCCGCACCTTTTATCAGATTGGCAGAATATTTCCAGTTCTGTTTTGGGTTTACCGCACTTTTTGGTCTCGGGTTATTTTGGCTCGATCGTGATCGAAACAACGCCTTGCACAGAGGGTTGGCGGCGCATTGCCTTTGTCCTTCCCTCTTTGGCGGGAGGTGGTGCCGAGCGGGTGGTCATGAATCTCTTGGGGCTGACCGACCGGCTCAGGTTCTCTCCTGTGCTGATTGTTCTCGACGCGGACGGCCCGCTCGCGGCACACATCCCGGGCGACGTTCCCGTGCATTCCTTGAACCAGCCCAGGGTGCGCAAGGTCATGCCTAAGCTCGTGGCAATACTGCGCCGGCTCCGCCCTGCCGTCATTTTTTCCACCTTCACGCACCTCAACTTGCCCCTGTTGGCAGCGCGCCCGTTACTGGGCGGGGCCCGGTTGGTGGTCCGAGAGGCGAACCTTCCATCGGCCAACCTGCCGCGTATGCCCTGGCCGTGGGCCTTCCGGCAGGGCTATGGCCGCCTGTACGGCAGCGCGC
>REES01000061.1 GCA_007694935.1 Rhodospirillales bacterium | reverse complement strand
GGGCGGACCGTCGGCGCCGGCGTCGTCGCCAAGATCCTCGAGTAGTGCAGTTGGCGGGAACGGAACCGACCTGATATGCCACGACCGTCGGGATCACACAGACAGCCGAACTAGGGGTATAGCTCAGCTGGTAGAGCGGCGGTCTCCAAAACCGCAGGTCGCGGGTTCGAATCCTGCTGCCCCTGCCACCCACATCGGAACAGCTCATGGCGCGCACCAATATCGCTCAGTTCATTCGTGAAATTCGGCAGGAGACCTCCAAGGTCACTTGGCCGACGCGAAAAGAAACCACCATCTCCACCGGGATGGTGTTTCTCATGGTGGTGCTCGCCGCGCTGTTTTTTATGGGGGTGGACTGGATCCTCGGTATGGCTGTGCGCGCGTTCCTTGATTTCGGGATCTAGAGCTTATGGCGGCTCAGTGGTACGTCTTGCACGTGTACTCGGGGTTCGAGCGCAAGGTTGCGCAGGCGATCGAGGAGCAGGCGCAACAGCAGGACATGGCTGACTTGATCCAACAGGTCCTGGTGCCGATGGAGGAGGTGGTCGAGGTTCGCCGCGGTACCAAGGTCAGTGCCGGCCGCAAGTTCTTTCCGGGCTACGTGCTGGTCAAGATGGAGATGACCGACGAAACCTGGCACCTGGTGAAGAGCACCGCCAAGGTGACCGGGTTCCTCGGGGATCGTGGCCGGCCGATGCCGATCACCGAGGCCGAGGCCGAGCGGATCATGCGCCAGGTTCAGGAGGGGATCGATCGGCCTAAGCCCTCCGTGGTGTTCGAGGTGGGGGAGCAGGTCCGGGTCTGTGACGGCCCCTTCAACTCCTTCAGTGGGTTGGTGGAAGAGGTCGACGAGGAGCGGGCCCGTCTCAAGGTTGCGGTCTCGATCTTCGGGCGCTCGACCCCGGTGGAACTGGAGTATTCCCAGGTCGAGAAGATGTAATCACGGCGGCGCCACAGCGATGGTCGGTGCCGGCGCGGGCCGGTCGGATACGAGCGCCAGCAGCGCATCGGCGGACGGATGAACGGGGAACAGGCATGGCTAAGAAGGTACTTGGTTACATCAAGCTTGAGGTGCCGGCCGGGCAGGCCAACCCGTCGCCGCCGATTGGTCCGGCGCTGGGCCAGCGCGGCCTCAACATCATGGAGTTTTGCAAGGCTTTCAACGCCCAGACCCAGAATCTGGAAGCCGGTATGCCGATCCCGGTGGTGATTACCGCGTACGCCGACCGCACGTTCCAGTTCGTCACCAAGACGCCGCCGACGGCTTATCTCCTGAAGAAGGCGGCGGGCATCGGCAAAGGCAGTGCGACGCCGACCCGGGCCGGGGCCGGCCGGGTCACCCGCGAGCAGGTGCGGGCGATCGCCGAACAGAAGATGGCGGATCTGAATGCCAAGGACCTCGACGGCGCCATGCGGATGGTGACCGGGTCGGCACAATCCATGGGCATCGAGGTGGTGGAATAGAGCGATGGCTGGCAAAGGCAAGCGTCTGACGAAGGCATACGAAGGAATCGACCCGCAGAAGTCCTATCCGTTGGATGAGGCGGTCCGGCTGATCAAGTCCAACGCGGTGGCCAAGTTCGACGAGACCGTCGAAATGTCGGTTTGCCTCGGTGTGGATCCCCGGCACGCCGACCAGATGGTGCGGGGGGTGGTATCGCTGCCCCACGGCACCGGCAAGCAACTGCGGGTCGCCGTTTTCGCCAAGGGGGACAAGGCGGAGGAGGCGCGCAAGGCCGGTGCCGACGTGGTCGGTGCCGAGGACCTGGTGGAGCGGATCCAGGGCGGCAACATCGATTTCGACCGCTGCATCGCCACGCCCGACATGATGGCGTTGGTCGGCAGACTGGGCAAGATCCTGGGGCCGCGGGGCCTGATGCCCAACCCCAAGCTTGGTACTGTCACCCCGGATGTCACCACGGCGATCAAGGCTGCCAAGGCCGGGCAGATCGAGTTCCGGGTGGAGAAGGCCGGGATCGTCCACGGCGGCGTGGGCAAGGCCAGCTTCTCCGAAGACGCGCTCGCCGAGAACATCCGGACGTTCGTCGACGCCCTGGTCAAGGCCAAGCCCAGCGGTGCCAAGGGCACCTATCTTCGCCAGGCGCACCTGAGCTCGACCATGGGGCCGGGCTTGCGTGTCAGCATCGGGACTGTTACAAGCTGACGATAGGTCGGCCGCGTTTTCATCGGTCGGCCGGTTTTTTGGCGTACGTGGCTCCGGGGCGGCGCAGGCGGCTGTTCCGGACTGTCAAAGACTGCAGGTGCCGCGCGCCGGCTGCGTTCCGGTCGGTTCGGCTTAATCGGATGGGCCTGCATAGACGGTGGTGAAGCACGGCTGGCATCGGCGGGAGTCGCCGAGCCTGTTGGCCAGTTTTCTCTCACCGGACAGGAATGCGGGTGATCGCGGCCCGGACCTGCGGAAGCAGGGCGGGGGCGCGGCGTGAGAGCGTTGCAGGCCGTGCGAGTCGGGCAACCGGGAGGGTGACAATGGACCGGGCGGAAAAAGCGACATTCATCGAATCCCTGCATCGCACCTTCACGCAGGCGGCGATCGTGGTGGTGAGCCATTATTCCGGGCTCACGGTGGCACAACTGGGTGATCTGCGCCGACAGGTCAGGGTCGCCGGAGGCGGCTTCAAGGTGACCAAGAACCGGCTGGCGCTGCGGGCGCTGGAGGGCACGCCCTATGAGGGGCTGAACTCCCTGTTCACCGGGCCCACGGCCATCGCCTATGCCGATGAACCGGTGGCGATCTCCAAGGTGATGGTGGGCTTTGCCAAGACCCAGAGCAAGCTGGTGCTGCTGGGCGGCGGCTTGGGAACGCGCGTGCTCGGCGCCGAGGATGTCAAGGGGCTCGCCACGTTGCCGTCCCTGGACGAGTTGCGCGGCACCATCGTGGGGCTGATCCAGGCACCGGCGCAGCGGTTGGTCGGGCTGACGCAGGCGCCGGGTGCTCAGCTTGCCCGGGTTCTCGCCGCCCATGCCGAACAGGCCGGAGAACGGGAAGCGGCCTGAACCTTGCTCGACGTTTCAGTTTTCAGTTGTCACGCTTTTCGGGAGAATTGAACCATGGCCAATCTGCAACAGATCGTTGACGAGCTGTCCAACCTGACGGTGCTGGAAGCCGCCGAGCTCAGCAAGATGCTGGAAGAGAAGTGGGGTGTGTCGGCGGCGGCGCCGGTCGCGGCGATGCCAGCGGGCGGTGCGGCGGCGGCGGCCGCGGAGCCGGTCGAGGAAAAGACCGAATTTGATGTCGTGCTGGCGACGGTCGGCGACAAGAAGATCAACGTCATCAAGGAAGTGCGCGCCATCACCGGACTCGGCCTCAAGGAGGCAAAGGACCTGGTGGAGGCGGCCCCCAAGCCCCTCAAGGAAGGGGTGAAGAAGGAGGAGGCCGAGGCGATCAAGAAGAAGCTGGAGGACGCCGGGGCCACCGTCGAGATCAAATAGCTCTTGACATCCCGACTTGGCATGGGTCGCCGCCGCTGCTATATCTAAGCCTCGGGAAGCGAGCGGCCCCATAGCCGGAATGAACGCCGATCATCCTTCCATCCGACACGCACCCGTCCGCATGGGCCTTACCGCGGCCGGGACAACGGGTGCGAAACTCCTGCACGCGCCACCGGGTGCCGTTTTCGGCTCGTGGTGATTTTTTGCGCGTGCCTTCGAGTGCCGCGGCCCCTCGGTTCGAACGCGGTTTCCGAACGCGAGGTCGACCCGGCAGAGTCGGTTGCCACATTACCCTAAGGTGAGGAGCGCGCATGTCACGTCGTTTCATGGGACGCAAGCGCGTCCGGAAGAACTTCGGCCGGATTTCCGCGGCAGTCCCGATGCCGAATCTGATCGAGGTTCAGAAATCCTCGTACGAGCAGTTTCTGCAGCGCCTGGTTTCGCCGGAGGTGCGAACCCAGTCCGGTCTGCAGGAGGTGTTCAGTTCGGTGTTCCCGATCCAGGATTTTTCCGAACGTGGCACTCTTGAATTTGTCAAGTACGAATTCGAAGAGCCGAAGTACGATGTCGAGGAGTGCCAGCAGCGCGGCATGACCTATGCCGCCCCGCTGAAGGTGACGCTCCGTCTCGTCGTCTGGGATATTGACGAGGAGACCGGTGCGCGCTCGGTCCGGGACATCAAGGAACAGGACGTCTACATGGGCGACATGCCGTTGATGACGGACAACGGCACGTTCGTCGTCAACGGCACCGAACGCGTGATCGTGTCGCAGATGCACCGGTCGCCGGGAGTCTTTTTCGATCACGACAAGGGCAAGACCCACGCCTCCGGCAAGTTCCTGTTCGCCGGCCGGGTGATCCCCTACCGCGGCTCCTGGCTGGACTTCGAGTTCGACGCCAAGGATCTCGTCTACGTCCGGATCGACCGGCGCCGCAAGCTGCCGGTGACCACCTTGCTGATGGCTCTCGATAGTGCGGTGACCGAAGCGCTCAGGGCCGAACGTGCGGCCGAGGGCCGTTCGGTGGATCCGCTGGACGTCACCGGCATGTCGGCGGAAGAGATCCTGGATTATTTCTACGACACCGTGGTGTTCACGCGCACGGGCGAAGGCTGGAAGACCCGGTTCCGTGCCGATCGCATGCGGGGGATCAAGATTGTCCACGACCTCGTCGACGCCCGCACTGGTGAGCGGGTTGCCGAAGCTGGGACCAAGCTGACCCCCAAGCTGATCCGCCAGTTGCAGGACGTCGGTCTCACCGAGACCCTGGTTCCCGATGAGGAGATGCTCGGCCGCTACGTCGCCGAGGACCTCATCAATGAAGAGACCGGGGAAATCTATGTGGAGGCCGGTGAGGAGATCACCGAACCGATCCTGACCGCGCTGAACAAGGCCGGGATCGGCGAGGTCAAGACCCTGGCCATCGACCACATCAATGTCGGCCCCTACATTCGCAACACCCTTGCGATCGATCGCAACAGGTCCCGCGATGAAGCGCTGTTCGATATCTATCGGGTGATGCGGCCGGGCGAGCCGCCGACGATCGAGACCGCGGACAGCCTGTTCAAGGGCCTGTTCTTCGATCCGGAACGCTACGACCTGTCGGCGGTGGGCCGGGTCAAGATGAATGCCAGGCTCGGCTTCGAAACCGATGACAGCGTTCGCGTCCTCCGACGCGAGGACATCCTGGCCGTGGTCAAGGTGCTGGTGGACCTGAAGGACGGCCGCGGGGAGATCGACGACATCGACCACCTCGGCAACCGTCGGGTGCGATCGGTCGGCGAACTGATGGAGAACCAGTATCGGGTCGGCTTGCTGCGCATGGAGCGGGCGGTGCGCGAACGGATGAGTTCCGTCGACATCGATACCGTGATGCCCCAGGACCTGATCAACGCCAAGCCGGCGTCGGCGGCGGTGCGTGAGTTCTTCGGCTCGTCGCAGCTGAGCCAGTTCATGGACCAGACCAATCCGCTGTCTGAGGTCACCCACAAGCGCCGCCTGTCGGCGTTGGGCCCGGGCGGGCTGACTCGGGAGCGGGCCGGCTTCGAGGTGCGCGACGTTCATCCCACCCACTACGGCCGAATCTGCCCGATCGAGACCCCGGAAGGTCCCAACATCGGGCTGATCAACTCCCTTGCCACCTTCGCCCGGGTCAACAAGTACGGCTTCATCGAGACCCCTTATCGCCGGGTCGAGGACGGCAGGGTGACCGACGAGGTCATTTACATGTCGGCGATGGACGAGGGCCGCTACACCATCGCCCAGGCCAACGCCGAACTGGACGATGAGGGGCGCTTCGTTTCGGACCTGGTGAGCTGCCGCCGCGGCAACGATTTCTCGTTGGTTCGCCCGGAGGACATCGACCTGATCGACGTCTCGCCAAAGCAGCTCGTCTCGGTGGCGACCGCGCTGATCCCGTTCCTGGAGAATGACGACGCCAACCGGGCGCTGATGGGTTCGAACATGCAGCGCCAGGCGGTTCCGCTGATCATTACCGAGGCGCCGCTGGTGGGTACCGGCATGGAAGGCACGGTGGCGCGGGATTCCGGGGCAACCATTGTGGCCCGCCGTTCGGGGGTCGTCGATCAGGTGGATGCAACCCGCATCGTCGTGCGGGCCACCACCGAGACCTCGCATTCCGCTGCCGGGGTCGACATCTACAACCTGCTCAAGTTCCAGCGGTCCAACCAGAATACCATGCTGCACCAGCGTCCGCTGGTGAAGGCGGGGGAAAGCGTGGAGGCGGGGGATACCATCGCCGACGGCGGTTCCACCGATCTCGGCGACTTGGCGCTGGGGCGGAACGTGCTCGCGGCGTTCATGCCCTGGCAGGGTTACAACTTCGAGGACTCCATCCTGATTTCCGAGCGGATCGTCCGGGATGACGTGTTCACCTCCATCCATATCGAGGAATTCGAGGTGATGGCGCGGGATACCAAGCTCGGGCAGGAAGAGATCACCCGCGACATTCCCAACGTGGGCGAGGATGCTCTCAAGAATCTGGACGAAGCCGGCATCGTCTACATCGGGGCGGAGGTGAAGGCGGGCGACATCCTGGTCGGCAAGGTGACGCCCAAGGGCGAGTCGCCGATGACGCCCGAGGAGAAGCTGCTCAGGGCCATCTTCGGTGAGAAGGCGGCGGATGTGCGCGACACCTCGATGAAGGTTCCGCCGGGGGTCTCAGGAACCGTGCTGGAGGTGCGGGTGTTCTCGCGCCGTGGCGTCGACAAGGATGCCCGGGCGCTGGCGATCGAGCAGGCCGAGATCGAGCGGCTGGCCAAAGACCGCGATGATGAACGGGCCATTCTGGAGCGGAGCTTCAACACCCGATTGCGGTCGCTGATCCTGGGGCGAACCGTGGTCGGCGGTCCGAAGGGCGTTCAACCCGGGGCGGTGGTGGACGAGGCCCTGCTCGCCGGGCTCACCCCCGGCCAGTGGGCTCAGATGGTCGTCGACGACGACCGGGTGATGGCCGACGTGGAAGCGTTGCGCAGCCAGTTGGAGGGCAGCATCGCCCGGCTGGAGGAACGGTTCGAGAACAAGGTGGAGAAGCTGCAACGGGGGGACGATCTGCCGCCCGGCGTGATGAAGATGGTCAAGGTGTTTGTCGCGGTGAAGCGGAAGATGCAGCCGGGCGACAAGATGGCGGGCCGCCACGGCAACAAGGGGGTGGTCTCCCGGATCGTCCCGGTCGAGGATCTGCCCTTCCTGGAAAACGGGACTCCGGTCGACATCGTCCTCAATCCCCTGGGTGTTCCGTCGCGCATGAACGTCGGCCAGATTCTGGAAACCCACCTTGGTTGGGCCTGCGCCGGGTTTGGACGGCGCATCGCCGAACTGGTGGATGTCGCCCGGCAGGCCAATGGCATGGCGAACATCAGGTCCTTGCTGCGCGAGGTCTATGGCGACCAAGACTACGAGAAGGATATCGCGCATCTGGACGACGACGAGCTGCTTGAGATGGCGGGCAACCTGCGGGGCGGCGTCCCGGTGGCGTCGCCGGTGTTCGACGGTGCCCGGGAGAACGACATCGTCGAGATGCTGACCAAGGCAGGGCTCGAGCCGTCGGGCCAAGCGGCCCTGTTCGACGGCCGGACCGGGGAACCGTTCGCCCGGCCGGTGACCGTCGGTTACATCTACATGCTGAAGCTGCACCACCTGGTGGACGACAAGATCCATGCGCGCTCCATCGGCCCCTACAGCCTGGTGACCCAGCAGCCTCTGGGTGGCAAGGCACAGTTCGGCGGCCAGCGCTTCGGCGAGATGGAGGTCTGGGCGCTGGAGGCTTACGGCGCCGCCTACACGCTCCAGGAGATGCTGACGGTGAAGTCGGATGACGTGTCCGGCCGCACCAAGGTCTACGAGTCGATCGTGCGCGGTGATGACAGCTTCGAGGCCGGCGTTCCGGAATCCTTCAACGTTCTGGTCAAGGAACTGCAATCCCTCGGCCTCAACGTCGAGCTGAACTGATGAGACCGAAGGCGCGGAAGGTTTTGCCTGTGTATTCGGTCAGGGAGACGGCAGCATGAATGAACTGATGAAGATTTTCGGCCAAGTCGGTGGAACCCAACGGTTCGACGAGATCCGGATCTCCATCGCCAGCCCGGAGCGAATCCGCTCATGGTCCTTTGGTGAAATCAAGAAGCCGGAGACCATCAACTACCGCACCTTCAAGCCGGAGCGGGACGGCTTGTTCTGTGCCCGGATCTTCGGTCCGATCAAGGACTACGAGTGCCTGTGCGGCAAGTACAAGCGGATGAAGTACAAGGGCATCATCTGCGAGAAGTGCGGTGTTGAGGTGACCCTGCAAAAGGTGCGGCGCGAGCGCATGGGTCATATCGAGCTGGCTTCGCCGGTGGCGCACATCTGGTTCATGAAGTCCTTGCCGAGCCGCATCGGCCTGCTGATCGACATGACCCTGAAGGACCTGGAACGGGTCCTCTATTTCGAGAACTACGTTGTGGTCGAGCCGGGCCTGACACCGCTGCAGCCGCGCGAGCTGCTGAGCGAGGAGCAGTATCAGCGCGCCCTGGAAGAGTATGGAGAAGACACCTTCAGCGTCGGAATCGGCGCCGAGGCAGTACGCGAGATCCTGAAGGGCATCGAGCTGGACCAGGAGCGCACCCAGCTTCGCGCGGACCTGAAGGAAACCACCTCCGAAGCCAAGCGCAAGAAGCTGGTCAAGCGCCTCAAGCTGGTGGAGGCCTTCCTGCAATCGGGGGCGCGGCCGGAATGGATGATCATGGAAGTCATCCCGGTGATCCCCCCGGAGCTGCGCCCGTTGGTGCCGCTGGATGGCGGCCGCTTCGCCACCTCCGACCTCAATGATCTCTACCGGCGCGTCATCAACCGCAACAACCGGCTGAAGCGGCTGATCGAACTCAGGGCGCCGGACATCATCATCCGCAACGAGAAGCGGATGCTGCAGGAGTCGGTGGACGCGCTGTTCGACAACAGCCGACGGGGGCGGCCGATCTCCGGCGCCAACAAGCGCCCGCTCAAGTCGTTGAGCGACATGCTCAAGGGCAAGCAGGGGCGGTTCCGTCAGAACCTGCTGGGCAAGCGGGTGGACTACTCCGGCCGCTCGGTGATCGTGGTCGGTCCGGAACTGAAGCTGCACGAGTGCGGCCTGCCCAAGAAGATGGCCCTCGAGCTGTTCAAGCCGTTCATCTATTCCAAGCTCGAGCTCTATGGCATGGCCACCACCATCAAGGCCGCCAAGCGGATGCTGGAAAAGGAGCGCCCCGAGGTCTGGGACGTGCTGGAAGAGGTGATCCGCGAGCACCCCGTGTTGCTCAACCGGGCGCCCACCCTGCACCGGCTGGGCATCCAGGCGTTCGAACCGGTGCTGATCGAGGGCAAGGCGATCCAGCTTCATCCGCTGGTCTGTGCCGCGTTCAATGCGGATTTCGACGGCGATCAGATGGCGGTCCACGTGCCCCTGTCGCTGGAGGCGCAGCTCGAGGCCCGGGTGTTGATGATGTCCACCAACAACATCCTGAGCCCGGCCAGCGGCAAGCCGATCATCGTGCCGTCGCAGGATATTGTCCTCGGCCTCTACTACCTGTCGATGGAACGGGAGGGGGAGCCGGGCGAAGGGATGCGGTTCGCCGACATCGGTGAGATCGAGCATGCGCTCGCCGCCGGCACGGTCAGCCTGCACGCCAAGGTGCGCTGCCGCTACCGGGGATTGAACGGCGACGGCGTTGCCGAAACCCGGCTGGTGGAGACCACGCCTGGTCGCATGCTGTTGTCGGAGCTGCTGCCGAACAATCCCAACGTGCCGTTCTCCCTGGTCAACCGGCTGTTGACCAAGAAGGACATCTCGGCAGTGATTGATGCGGTCTACCGCAACTGCGGCCAGAAGGAGACGGTTATCTTCGCCGACCGGATGATGCGGCTCGGCTTCACCTCCGCCTCCAAGGCCGGGATTTCCTTCGGCAAGGATGACCTCGTGGTGCCGGAGGCGAAGACGGAGTTGGTGCGGCGGACCGAGGAGCGGGTCAAGGAGTACGAGCAGCAGTACCTGGATGGCCTCATCACCCAGGGCGAAAAATACAACAAGGTGATCGATGCCTGGTCGCACTGCACCGACGAGGTGGCGGCGGAGATGATGCAGCAGATCTCCACCTCCCGGCCGGGTGAGCCGATCAATGCGGTGTACATGATGGCCCATTCCGGCGCCCGCGGCTCGGCCGCGCAGATCAAGCAGCTCGCCGGCATGCGCGGGCTGATGGCCAAGCCGTCGGGGGAGATCATCCAGACGCCGATCATCTCCAACTTCAAGGAAGGGTTGACGGTGCTGGAGTACTTCAACTCCACCCATGGCGCCCGCAAGGGTCTGGCCGACACCGCCCTCAAGACCGCCAATTCCGGCTACCTCACCCGCCGGCTGGTTGACGTGACCCAGGACTGCATCGTTCTTGAAGACGATTGCGGCACCACCCGCGGCATCACCGTGCGCCCCGTTCGCGAAGGCGGTGACGTGGTTTCGCCGCTGGGTGAGCGGATACTGGGTCGTACGGCCGCCGAGGACGTGGTCGATCCGGCAACCGGTCAGGTGTTCGTCGAGGCCGGAGAGATGATCGACGAGGACGCGGTCCTCGCGATCGAGGCTGCGGACCTTGAGGTGGTGAAGATCCGCTCGGTGCTGACCTGCGAAACGCGGATCGGTGTGTGCGGCAAATGCTACGGGCGAGACCTCGCTCGCGGCACCACGGTCAACGTCGGCGAGGCCGTCGGGGTCATCGCCGCACAGTCGATCGGCGAGCCCGGCACCCAGCTCACCATGCGCACCTTCCATATCGGCGGCGCGGTGCAACGCGGTGCCGAACAGTCCAAGATCGAGGCGGCGACCGACGGCACCGTGTCGCTCAGGAACTGTGCCACGGTCCGCAACAGTGCGGGCGTGCCGGTGGTGATGAACCGCAATGCCGTCGCCGTTCTGGTGGACACCCAGGGCCGCGAGCGGGCGCATCATCGCTTGGCCTATGGCACCAAGCTTTACTGTGCCGACAGGTCGGAGGTCACCCGCGGCCAGAAGATCGCGGAATGGGATCCGTATACCCTGCCGATCATCACCGAGAAGGAGGGCTACGCGCACTACGTCGATCTGGTCGAGGGCGTCTCGATGATCGAGCACCTCGATGAGGCCACCGGTATGACCTCGAAGGTGGTGACCGACTGGAAGGCGCAGCCGCGCAAGGCCGATCTCAAGCCCAGGATCACCCTTCGCGACGAGAACGGCGACATCATCACCCTGGAGAACGGCATGGAGGCGCGATACTTCCTGCCGGTGGACGCGATCCTGTCGGTGGAGTCGGGACAGCGTGTCCACGCCGGTGACGTGATCGCCCGCATCCCGAGGGAATCCGCCAAGACCCGGGACATTACCGGCGGCCTGCCGCGAGTGGCGGAGTTGTTCGAGGCCCGAAAGCCGAAGGACTATGCGATCATTAGCGAGATCGCCGGTCACATCGAATTCGGCAAGGACTACAAAGCCAAGCGCCGGATCATCGTGGTCCCGGACGAAGAAGGCGAAGAGCCGCGGGAGTATCTGATACCAAAGGGAAAGCACATCAGCGTTCAGGAGGGGGATTACGTCGAGGTCGGCGATCCTCTGATGGACGGCAACCCGGTTCCCCACGATATCTTGAGAGTACTTGGCGTCGAGGCCTTGGCAGGCTACCTGATCAACGAGATTCAGGAAGTTTACCGACTGCAAGGGGTCCGCATCAACGACAAGCATATCGAAGTGATTGTCCGCCAGATGCTGCAAAAGGTGGAGGTCACCGATCCCGGCGGCACCACCTTCCTGGTGGGCGAACAGGTGGATCGTCTGGAGTTCGATGCGGTGAATGCCGAGGCGGAAGCCAATGGCGAGCATCCGGCGACCGCGTTGCCGGTGTTGCAGGGCATCACCAAGGCGAGCCTGCAGACCCAGTCGTTCATTTCCGCCGCATCGTTCCAGGAAACCACCCGGGTGCTGACGGAAGCGGCGACCTCCGGCCGGGTTGATTCTCTGTTCGGACTGAAGGAGAACGTCATCGTCGGGCGGCTGATCCCTGCGGGTACCGGCAGCGTGATGAACCGGCTGCGTCGGGTGGCGGCCGAGCGCGACCGCCAACTCTCAGGCGGTGGTGACCGTGACGACAGCGCCGAGGCCATCGCCTCCCGGCATGAGCGGAGGGTCGAGGCGGTGACGTCGTCGGACGCCGAGTAGCGGCGGAACCCGCGGTCGTCCGGGGCCGGTCCGACAACCCCCGCGGTGTCATGGGGAAGGCCGGCCGGCCCCGCGATCGTGCTGCGATTGCCGCTTGACGGCCAAGGCGGGGGCCCCCTAGTATGCCGATCTCGCCACGAGGGAGCCGGTGGTGAACCTTAGCGGTTCAGACGCGGCTTCCGTGCGACCTGATTGAGACAATAAATTCTGCTCGCCTCCGGCCATGACGGTGGGCGGGTGGGTTTTTCTCGCTCGACGGCATTCGTCGATGTGCCGCCGGGGCGGGTTGGTTTGAACGTCGACGAAACGTCAGAGTAGCGGAATTCAAGGGATGCCGACAGTCAACCAGTTGGTTCGGAGGGCGCGACAATCGCCGCCCTCCCGCAACAAGGTGCCGGCACTGGAACAGTGCCCGCAGAAGCGCGGCGTCTGCACCCGCGTGTACACCACCACCCCGAAGAAGCCCAATTCGGCGCTGCGCAAGGTGGCGCGGGTGCGGCTGACCAACGGGTACGAGGTCACCAGCTACATTCCGGGTGAGGGGCACAATCTGCAGGAGCACTCGGTGGTGCTGATCCGCGGCGGTCGCGTCAAGGACCTCCCGGGCGTGCGCTACCACATCATTCGCGGCACCCTGGATACCCAGGGTGTGGGCAACCGCCGCCAGCGCCGATCCAAGTACGGCGCCAAGCGGCCGAAGTAGAGGGTTGCCGCCATGTCCCGTCGGCGTGCCGCCGAGCAGCGCGAGATCCTGCCCGATCCCAAGTACGGAGACGTCGTCGTCTCCAAGTTCATGAACGGCCTCATGTTCGAGGGCAAGAAATCCGTGGCCGAACGCATCGTCTATGGTGCGTTCGACATCATCGAAAAGAAGACCCGCCAGGACCCGGTCAAGGTCTTCCGCGACGCCATCGACAACGTCAAGCCGGCGATCGAGGTCCGCTCCCGCCGGGTCGGCGGCGCCACTTACCAGGTTCCGGTGGAGGTGCGCCCGGCTCGTCGGCTGGCGCTGGCGATCCGCTGGCTGACCGCGGTGGCGCGCAAGCGGTCGGAGAACACCATGGTCGAGCGTCTGGCCGCGGAGCTTCTGGACGCCGCCAACAATCGCGGGACCGCGATCAAGAAGCGGGAAGATACGCACCGGATGGCGGAGGCCAACAAGGCCTTCTCCCACTATCGCTGGTAGCGACAGAAAGGCGGACGTCATGCCCCGAACCAGCCCGCTCGACCGGTACCGCAATATCGGCATCATGGCCCACATCGATGCCGGCAAGACGACCACGACCGAGCGCATCCTGTTCTACACCGGTCGGTCCTACAAGATCGGCGAGGTCCATGAGGGCACCGCCACCATGGACTGGATGGAGCAGGAGCAGGAGCGGGGGATCACCATCACCTCGGCGGCGACCACGTGCTCGTGGCGGGACCACCGCATCAACATCATCGACACCCCCGGTCACGTGGACTTCACCATCGAGGTGGAGCGGAGCCTCCGGGTGCTGGACGGGGCGGTCACCGTGTTCGACGGGGTCGCCGGCGTCGAGCCGCAGTCGGAGACGGTCTGGCGTCAGGCCGACAAGTACCACGTGCCGCGGATCTGCTTCGTCAACAAGATGGACCGCATGGGCGCCGACTTCTTCCGTTGTGTGGAGATGATCCGCAAGCGGTTGGGGGCGGAGCCGGTGGTGGTGCAGTTGCCGATCGGCGCCGAGGCGGACTTCGTCGGTGTCGTCGACCTTGTCCGCATGAAGGGTATCGTGTGGAAGGAAGAGACGCTCGGCGCCGAGTTCGTGGTGGGGGACGTGCCGCCGGCGTTGCTGGATCAGGCCAAGGACTACCGTACCCGCCTGATCGAGACGGTGGTCGAGCAGGACGAAGCGGTGATGGAGGCCTACCTGGAGGGCGAGGAGCCGGACGAAGCGACGCTGCTGCGGTGCATCCGCACCGGCACCATCTCCAGCAGCTTCGTGCCGGTTCTGTGCGGGTCGGCCTTCAAGAACAAGGGGGTGCAGCCGCTGCTGGACGCGGTGGTGGAGTTCCTGCCGTCGCCGACCGAGGTGCCGGCGATCAAGGGGCTCAAGTTCGGCTCCGACGAGACGATCGAGCGCGCCAATTCTGATGACGAGCCGTTCGCGGCACTGGCCTTCAAGATCATGTCCGATCCGTTCGTCGGCAGCCTCACCTTCATCCGGGTGTATTCGGGTGTGGTCAACTCCGGCGAAATGATCCGCAACACCGTCAAGGACAAGCAGGAGCGGGTGGGGCGGATGTTGCTGATGCATGCCAACACCCGCGAGGACGTGAAGGAGGCCCGGGCTGGCGACATTCTGGCGCTGGCCGGCCTGAAGCAGACCACCACGGGTGACACCCTGTGCGATCCCAAGAGCCCGGTGATCCTTGAGCGGATGGAGTTTCCGGACCCGGTGATCGAGGTGGCGGTGGAGCCCAAGACCAAGGGCGACCAGGAGAAGATGGGAGTGGCCCTGGCCCGGCTGGCCAGTGAGGATCCGTCGTTCCGGGTGTCCTCCGATCCCGAGAGCGGCCAGACCGTGATCAAGGGCATGGGTGAGTTGCACCTGGAGATCCTGGTCGACCGGATGAAGCGGGAATTCAAGGTGGATGCCAACGTCGGCGCGCCCCAGGTGGCGTACCGGGAGACCATCTCGCGCCCGGCCGAGATCGACTACACCCACAAGAAGCAGACCGGCGGTGCCGGCCAGTTCGCCCGGGTCATCATCCGGTTCGAGCCGCTGGAGCCGGGAACCGGCTATCAGTTCGCAAGTGCGGTGGTCGGCGGCTCGGTGCCCAAGGAGTACATCCCCGGGGTTCAGAAGGGATTGGAAGGGGCGCGGGAATCCGGGGTCCTGACCGGCTTCCCGGTGATCGATTTTAAGGCGACGCTGGTGGACGGCGCATCCCACGATGTGGACTCGAGCGTGATGGCGTTCGAGATCGCCGCCCGCGCGGCATTCCGGGAGGGCATGTCCAAGGCCGCGCCGAAGCTCCTGGAGCCGATGATGAAGGTCGAGGTGGTGACCCCGGAAGAGTACATGGGCGACATCATCGGGGACCTGAACAGTCGCCGCGGCCAGATCACCGGCATGGACCAGCGCGGGATTGCCCGGGTGATCGAGGCGCTGGTGCCGCTGTCCATGATGTTCGGCTACGTCAACACGCTGCGCTCGATGAGCCAGGGGCGGGCCCAATACACCATGCAGTTTGACAGGTACGCAGAAGTTCCGCAGCAGATATCCGAAGAAGTACGGCACCGGTTGGCCGGCTAGGCGCGCCGAAGGACCAGGGGAACGGAGTAGCGAGAGCGATGGCGAAGGCGAAATTTGAGCGGACGAAGCCGCACTGCAACGTTGGGACGATTGGTCACGTGGACCATGGCAAGACGACGCTGACGGCGGCGATCACGAAGGTTTTGGCGGAGACGGGTGGGGCGTCGTTCGTGCCGTTCGACCAGATTGACAAGGCTCCGGAGGAGAAGGCGCGCGGGATCACGATTTCGACGGCGCACGTGGAGTACCAGACGGCGAACCGCCATTATGCGCATGTGGACTGCCCGGGTCATGCGGACTACGTGAAGAACATGATCACGGGTGCGGCGCAGATGGACGGGGCGATTCTGGTGGTTTCGGCGGCGGACGGTCCGATGCCGCAGACGCGGGAGCACATACTGCTGGCTCGGCAGGTGGGGGTTCCGGCGATTGTTGTTTACATGAACAAGGTGGACCAGGTGGACGACCCGGAGTTGCTGGAGCTGGTGGAGCTGGAGCTTCGGGAGCTGCTGTCGAGCTATGACTTTCCCGGGGATGACATCCCGATCGTCAAGGGCTCGGCGCTGCTGGCATTGGAGGGTGGGGATCCGGCGTTGGGGCGGGATTCGATCCTGGCGCTGATGGAGGCGGTGGACGGCTACATTCCGCAGCCGGAGCGCCCGAAGGACCAGCCGTTCCTGATGCCGATCGAGGATGTGTTCTCGATTTCGGGCCGGGGCACGGTGGTGACCGGGCGGGTTGAGCGCGGCATCGTGAAGGTGGGGGACGAGGTTGAGATCGTGGGGTTGCGCCCCACCACCAAGACGGTGTGCACGGGTGTCGAGATGTTCCGCAAGCTGCTGGACCAGGGCGAGGCGGGGGACAACATCGGGGCGTTGCTGCGCGGGACCAAGCGGGACGAGGTGGAGCGGGGCCAGGTTCTGGCCAAGCCGGGGTCGATCACGCCACACACCAAGTTTGCCTGTGAGGCGTACATTCTGACCAAGGACGAGGGCGGGCGGCACACCCCGTTCTTCTCCAACTACCGGCCGCAGTTTTATTTCCGGACCACCGACGTGACCGGGTCGGTGACGCTGCCGTCGGGGACCGAGATGGTGATGCCGGGGGACAACATCTCCATGGAGGTGCAGCTGATCCAGCCGATCGCCATGGACGAGGGTCTGCGCTTCGCCATCCGCGAGGGTGGGCGGACCGTCGGCGCCGGCGTCGTCGCCAAGATCCTCGAGTAGTGCAGTTGGCTGGGATCGAGCAAGGGTGATCGAGTAAAGTTATCATGGAAAACCAGAACATCCGTATCGGACTGAAGGCGTTCGATCACCGAGTGCTCGATCAGTCGGCGAAAGAGATCGTCAACACCGCGCGGCGCACCGGCGCCCGGGTGCGCGGGCCGATCCCACTGCCGACCCGGATCGAACGGTACACCGTGCTGCGGTCCCCACACATCGACAAGAAGTCCCGCGAGCAGTTCGAGATCCGCACCCACAAGCGGGTTCTCGACATCATCGACCCGACACCGCAGACGGTGGACGCGCTGATGAAGCTTGATCTCGCGGCCGGCGTCGATGTCGAGATCAAGCTTTAAGGTGGTTGAAAGTTGAGGGCCGAGACCATGCGCACCGGGTTGATCGCGAAGAAGATGGGCATGTCGCGCCTGTTCCGGGAGGACGGCGAGCATGTGCCGGTGACGGTCCTGCAACTGGATGGCTGCCAGGTGGTGGCGCAGCGGACGGTGGAGCGGGACGGATACACCGCCCTGCAACTCGGTACCGGCGCGGTCAAGGTGAAGAATGTGACCAAGCCCCAGCGGGGCCACTTCGCCAACGCCAAGGTGGAGCCGAAGCGGCGGCTGGTGGAGTTCCGGGTGAGCGAGGATGCCCTGGTGGACGTCGGTGCTGCGCTGACGGCGGATCATTTCGTGTCCGGCCAGCGCGTCGACGTCATCGGCACCTCCATTGGCAAGGGCTTTGCCGGCGGTATGAAGCGCCATGGCTTTCACGGCCTGCGGGCCAGCCACGGCGTCTCCATCAGTCATCGCAGCCTGGGCTCGACCGGGCAGTGCCAGGATCCGGGCAAGGTGTTCAAGGGCAAGAAGATGCCGGGACAGATGGGCAACCGGCAGGTGACGGTGCACAACCTGGTGGTCGCCGAGTGCGATGCCGAACGGGGCGTGATCCTGGTCAAGGGCGCGGTGCCGGGGGCCAAGGGCAGCTACGTGCTGATCCGCGATGCGGTCAAGCGTCCGCCTCACGACGGTGTTCCCTTCCCTGCGGCGACGCGCGCGGCGCCGGGGGCGGAGGTGGCGGCCGGGCCTGCGGACGCGCCGGCCGAGACCGGGTCTGACGCTGCGCCCGAGCCCGCGGCTGACGACGTGGTCGCCACTCCCTCGGAGACGGCGTCGTCGGCGGATGGCGCCGGCGCGCCCGACAAGGAATAGACGACGATGCAATGCGACGTGGTCAACCTCGACAACGAGACGGTCGGCACCGTGGACCTGGAAGACACGGTGTTCGGGCTGGAGGTACGGCGCGACATTCTCGCCCGCGCGGTGAACTGGCAGCTCGCCAAGCGGCGCGCCGGCACCCACAAGGTGAAGACCCGCAACGAGGTCGCGGGCACCTCCAAGAAGCCGTTCCGGCAGAAAGGCACCGGCCGGGCACGCCAGGGCTCGCTCAAGGGGCCGCACCAGCGGGGTGGCGGCATCGTGTTCGGACCGCAGCCTCGGGACCATGCCCACGACCTGCCGAAGAAGGTTCGCCGGCTGGCTCTGAAGACGGCGCTGTCGGCCAAGCAGGCCACCGGAGCTCTGGTTGTTCTGGACAAGGCGGAACTGGCCGAGGCCAAGACCAAGGCGTTGGCGGAACGCGCGGCAAAGCTCGGCTGGCGCTCGGTCCTGCTGATCGACGGCAACGCCATGAACCCCGAGTTCGTGCGCGCTGCCCGCAACCTCGTCGGCATCGACCTGCTGCCGAGCCGTGGCGCCAACGTCTATGACATCCTCCGCCGGGACACCCTGGTGCTGACCCGGAGCGCGGTGGACGAACTGCAGGAGCGGCTCCGATGACCAAGCGCTATGTTCGGCCGCCGGTGTCGCTCAGTCAGGAACGCAAGTACGAGATCATCCGCCGTCCGGTCATCACCGAGAAGGCGACCATGCTTTCGGAGTTCAACCAGGTGACCTTCCTGGTCGCTCTGGACGCGACCAAGCCGGAGATCCGGGCGGCAGTGGAAGACCTGTTCAAGGTCAAGGTCACCGCGGTGAACACGCTGCGCCAGAAGGGCAAGGTGAAGCGCTTCCGCGGCCGGCTCGGCCGCCGCGCCGACGTGAAGAAGGCGATCGTGACCCTCGCCGAGGGTCATTCCATCGACGTCACCACGGGTCTCTAAGGGAAGCGATCGCGATGGCGCTCAAGCAATACAAGCCAACGACGCCGGGCCGGCGTGGCCTCGTTCTGGTCAACCGGTCGGCGCTGTGGAAGGGCAAGCCGGAAAAGGCGCTGACCGAAGGTCTGCACAACACCGGTGGGCGCAACAACCTCGGCCGGATCACCGCGCGCCGGCGCGGCGGCGGCCACAAGCAGCGCTACCGGCTGGTGGATTTCAAGCGCCGCAAGGTGGATGTGCCGGCGACCGTGGAGCGGCTGGAATACGATCCGAACCGCACCGCGTTCATTGCCCTGATCCGCTATGAAGACGGGGAAAAGGCCTACATTCTGGCGCCTCAGCGGGTCGGCCCGGGTGACGTGGTGATGTCCGGTCGCACCGTCGACATCAAGCCGGGGAACGCCCTGCCGATGCAGAACATCCCGGTCGGCACCATCATCCACAATGTGGAAATGAAGCCGGGCAAGGGTGGCCAGATTGCCCGCTCGGCCGGGACGTACGCCCAGCTCATCGGCAAGGATCAGGGCTACGCCCAGCTCCGGCTGAGTTCCGGTGAGCTCCGGGTGGTCCGGGCCGAATGCATGGCGACGGTGGGCGCCGTGTCCAATCCCGACCAGCAGAACGTCAAGCTGGGCAAGGCGGGGCGGCGCCGGTGGATGGACAAGCGCCCGTCGGTGCGTGGTGTGGTGATGAACCCGGTCGACCATCCCCATGGCGGCGGCGAGGGGCGGACCTCCGGCGGTCGCCATCCGGTCACCCCATGGGGCAAGCCGACCAAGGGCCACCGGACCCGCAACAACAAGAAGACGGATGCGCTGATCATCCGTCGGCGTCACCAGAAGAAGTAGCCCGAAGGAGAACGAGTCAGTGCCGCGTTCGGTTTGGAAAGGCCCCTTCGTCGACGGCTATCTCCTGCACAAGGCGGAGAAGGCGCGTTCGTCCGGCCGAAAGGAAGTGATTCGGACCTGGTCGCGTCGCTCGACCATCCTGCCGCAGTTCGTCGGTCTGACCTTCGGCGTGTACAACGGCCGCAAGTTCATTCCGGTGCTGGTGACGGAAAACATGGTCGGCCACAAGTTCGGGGAGTTCTCGCCAACCCGGACGTTCACCGGTCACTCTGGCGACAAGAAGGCGAAGAGAGGTCGGTAATGGGGAAGCCCGCAGCGGAACGGCGGCTGGCCGACATCGAGGCGATGGCGTATGCCCGTCTCGTGCGCTCGAGCCCGCAGAAGGTCAACCTGGTGGTGCAGCAGATCCGTGGCTTGGCGTGCGACAAGGCGCTGGCGGAACTCGCTTTCTCATCCCGGCGGGTAGCCGGGGAGGTGCGCAAGCTGCTGCTGTCGGCGATCGCCAATGCCGAGAACAACCACCAGCTCGACGTCGACCGGCTGATCGTGGCGGAGGCGACGGTGGGCCGGGCCATGGTGCTGAAGCGGTGGCGGCCACGGGCTCGCGGTCGGGTCGGCCGGATTCAGAAGCCGTACAGCAACATCCGGCTGGTGCTGCGGGAACGGGATGAAGAGGACTTCGTGTAATGGGTCAAAAGGTCAATCCGGTCGGGCTGCGCCTCGGCATCAATCGGACCTGGGATTCCCGGTGGTATGCCGGGGACGCCTACGGTGCGCTGCTGCACGAGGACCTCAAGCTCCGCAAGATCCTGAAGCAGCGGCTGGGCCAGGCCGGGGTATCGCGGATCGTCATCGAGCGGCCGGCCAAGCGGGCGCGGATCACCATCCACACCGCCCGCCCGGGGGTTGTCATCGGCAAGAAGGGCGCCGATATCGAGAAGCTTCGCAAGGACCTCGCCAAGGTTGCCGGCGCCGATGTGCACCTCAACATCGTCGAAATCCGCAAGCCGGAGATCGAGGCGCAGCTGGTCGCGGAAGGGGTGGCGCAGCAGTTGGAGCGCCGGGTGTCGACCCGGCGTGCGATGAAGCGCGCGGTGCAGTCGGCGATGCGACTGGGCGCCCAGGGCATCCGCATCAACTGTGCCGGGCGGCTGGGCGGGGCCGAGATCGCCCGGTCGGTCTGGTATCGCGAGGGCCGGGTGCCGCTGCACACGCTGCGCGCCCATGTCGATTATGGCTTCGCCGAGGCCCGGACTACCTATGGTGTGTGCGGCGTCAAGGTGTGGGTCTACAAGGGCGACATCATGGCCCACGATCCGATGGCCATGGACAAGCGCGCAATGGACCAGCAGCCGGCCCGCTGATGCGGTGCCAACCCGGATTAACAAGACTCTGATGAGTACTGAACAGTCATGCTAAGCCCGAAGCGTACCAAGTTTCGCAAGCAGCAGAAGGGCCGGGTCCGCGGTCAGGCCAAGGGCGGCTTCGAGCTCAGCTTTGGCGCCTATGGCATCAAGGCGACGACGACGACGCGGATGACGGCGCGCCAGATCGAGGCGGCGCGGCGCGCGATCACCCGCCATATGCGGCGCGCTGGCCGGGTCTGGATCCGGGTGTTTCCCGATGTGCCGGTCAGCAGCAAGCCGGCGGAAGTGCGCATGGGCGGCGGCAAGGGCGCGCCCGAGTACTGGATGGCGCGGGTCAAGCCGGGCCGGATCCTGTTCGAGGTGGACGGCGTGTCCCGTGAGATCGCCGAGGAGGCGTTTCGCCTGGCAGCCGCCAAGCTGCCGTGCCGGACCCGGTTCGTTGTCCGCCTGGGCGAGGAAGGATGATGCCATGAAGGCGGAGGATCTGCGGACCAAGTCCGACGACGAGCTGAAGGAGCAGATCACCGAATTGCGGCGCGAAGGCTTCAACCTGCGCTTTCAGGTGGCGAGCGGTCAGCTTGAGAACACCGCGCGGCGCCGGCAGGTTCGACGCGACATTGCGCGGGTCAAGACGATACAGGGCGAGCGGCGCCGCAAAGCGTCGCAGAAGACGTAGCGAGGGGCAGTCGATGCCAAGGCGTGTCATGCAAGGGGTCGTGGTCAGCGACGCCATGGACAAAACGATCGTCGTAAAAGTCGAGCGACGGGTCATGCACCCGATCTATAAGAAGTTCGTCCGGCAGTCGAAGAAGTACCTGGCCCACGACGAGGCCAATGCCGCCAAGGCCGGGGACATCGTCCGGATCCGGGAATGCCGGCCGCTGTCCCGGCGTAAGTGCTGGGAACTGGTCGGCGCGGCCGAGGACGAGGGCGCCGAGGGTCGGATTGACGCGGCGAGCGGCGCCGGCGCGACCGACGGGGCGACCGGGCAGGAAGGACGGCCGGCATGATCCAGGTTGAGACCGACTTGGATGTGGCCGACAACTCCGGGGCCAAGCGGGTTCGGTGCATCCGCGTGCTGGGCGGCTCCGGGCGGCGCTATGCCCGGGTCGGGGATGTCATCGTGGTCACCGTCAAGGACGCGATTCCCCGCGGCCGGGTCAAGAAGGGGGACGTCCTGCGGGCGGTGGTGGTGCGGACCGCCAAGGATGTCCTGCGCAACGACGGCTCGGCCATCCGGTTCGATCGCAATGCGGCGGTGCTGATCAACAAGCAGGGCGAGCCCATCGGCACCCGCATCTTTGGTCCGGTCACCCGGGAGCTGCGCGGCCGCGGCTACATGAAGATCATCTCGCTGGCACCGGAGGTGCTTTGACATGGCGGGCAAGTTGAGGGTCAAGAAGGGTGACCGGGTGGTGGTTCTGGCCGGTCGCAGCAAGGGCCGCACCGGTGAGGTGATGAAGGTGATGCCGAAGGATGAAACCTGCATTGTCTCCGGCGTCAACATGGTCAAGCGGCACACCCGGCCGGGGGCGCAGTCGCGGGGCGGCATCATCGAGAAGGAGGGGCCGATCCACGTCTCCAATCTGGCGCACGCCGATCCCAAGACGGGGGAGCCGACCCGAGTCGGGTTCAAGTTTCTCGCCGACGGTCGCAAGGTGCGCTTCGCCAAGCGTTCCGGCGAGATCATTGACAGGTAGCAGAGAGCAGCGATGCCACGACTTCGCGATCATTACCACAACACCGTGCGGCCGGCGATGCAGCAGCAGTTCAACTACGAGAACGTGATGCAGATCCCGCGGCTCAGCAAGATCGTTCTGAACATGGGCGTGGGCGAGGGTGCGCAGGACAAGAAGAAGGTGGAGTCGGCGGCAGCGGATCTGGCCCTGATCGCCGGGCAGAAGCCGGTGATCACCACGGCCAAGAAGTCGGTCGCCTCGTTCAAGATCCGCGAGGGGATGCCGATCGGCTGCATGGTGACCTTGAGGCGGGCTCACATGTACGAGTTTCTGGACCGCCTGATCAACATCGCCTTGCCGCGGCTTCGTGATTTTCGCGGCGTTTCTCGCAAGAGCTTCGACGGTCGTGGCAACTTCGCGATGGGCCTCAAAGAGCAAATCGTCTTTGCCGAGATCGACTACGACAAGGTGGATGCGATCCGGGGTCTCGATATCGTGATCTGCTCCACCGCCGGCAGCGACGCGGAGGCCATGGCCTTGCTGAAGGCGTTCGACATGCCGTTCGCCAACTGACGCCGTGACGGAGGGACAGGCATGGCCAAGAAAAGTCTGATTGAGCGCAACCGGAAGCGGGAGCGGCTGGCCAAGCGGTTCGCGGCGCGGCGGGCGCGGCTGAAGGCAGTGGCGCGGGATTCCTCAGTGTCTATGGAGGAGCAGTTTGCCGCACGGCTCAAGCTTGCCGAACTGCCGCGCAACTCGGCGCCGGTCCGGGTACGGCTCCGGTGCGAACTGACCGGGCGGTCCCGCGGCAACTACCGCAAGTTCAAGCTGTCACGGATCGGCCTCCGGGATCTGGCGTCGAGCGGCCAGATCCCCGGCATGGTCAAGTCCAGTTGGTAGGCGGCGGAGGGAAATAGACGACCATGTCGATGACCGATCCCCTCGGCGATATGCTGACCCGTATCCGCAACGGCCAGCGGGCCCGCAAGAGTGCAGTGACGGCGCCGGCGTCGATGATGCGCGTGCGTGTGCTCGAGGTGTTGCAGCGGGAGGGCTTTATCCGCGGGTATGATCGCTATGAGGTGCGGCCCGGGGTCAGCGAACTCCGGATCGAACTCAAGTATCACGAGGGGGAGCCGGTGATCCGGGAGATCAGCCGGGTCTCCAAGCCGGGGCGGCGGGTCTATTCCAAGATCAAGGACCTGCCCAAGGTCTACAACGGTCTTGGTATCGCCATCCTGTCGACACCGCGGGGGGTCTTGTCTGACGCGGAGGCCAGGGATGCCAATGTGGGCGGCGAGGTGCTGTGCAATGTATTCTAAGTCAGCGGGTGGATAGAGCCATGTCCCGGGTAGGCAAGCATCCCGTCGCGGTTCCCAACGGCGTCACCCTCGACATCACGGGTCAGGACGTCACCGCGAAGGGCAAGCTCGGCACCTTGAGTGCCCGCATGATGGACGAAGTGACCGTCAGCCTTGAGGATTCCCAGGTCTGGGTGCGGCCGAAGGCGGATACTAAGCGGGCGCGGATGATGTGGGGAACGGCACGGACGCTGGTGAACAACCTGGTGCAGGGGGTCGCCAACGGCTTCACCCGCAAGTTGGAGATCACCGGAGTCGGCTACCGGGCGCAGATGCAGGGCAACGACTTGGTCCTGCAACTCGGCTACAGTCACGAGATCCGCTATCCCGTCCCGGACGGGATCAAGGTCGAGTGCCCGGATCAGACTCACATCACCGTGCACGGCGCCGACAAGCAACGGGTCGGGCAGGTGGCGGCCGAAATACGCGCCTACCGGAAGGTCGAGCCCTACAAGGGCAAGGGTATCCGCTATGACGACGAGATCGTTCGTCGCAAGGAAGGCAAGAAGAAGTAGGCATCGAGATATGGCCAGCAAGCATGAACTGTTCTCCCGGCGTGCGCGACGCACCCGATATCGGCTCCGCGAGCGCGGTCAGGGGCGCCCGCGCCTGTCGGTGTTCCGGTCGAGCAAGCATATCTATGCCCAGGTGATCGACGACGTCGCGGGCCGGACGCTGGTCGCCGCATCCACCCTGGACCGCCAGTTGCAGGGCAAGCTCGACAAGGGCAGCGATCGTGATGCGGCCAAGTCGGTCGGCCGACTGGTGGCCGAACGGGCGCTGGCGGCGGGGATCGCCGATGTGGTGTTCGATCGCGGCGGGTATCGGTTCCATGGCCGGGTCCGCGCCCTGGCGGAGGCCGCCCGCGAGGGTGGTCTGAAGTTCTGAGGAGAGGGCAAGCGATGGCACGGAAACCGGGGGGTCGGCGTCGGGAAGCCGCGCAGCCGACCGAAGAGACCGAACTGAAGGACAAGCTGGTCCACATCAACCGCGTCGCCAAGGTGGTGAAGGGGGGACGGCGGTTCTCGTTCGCCGCCCTGGTGGTGGTGGGCGACGGCCGCGGCCGGGTCGGCTTCGGCACCGGCAAGGCCCGGGAGGTACCGGAGGCGATCCGCAAGGCGACCGACCGGGCCAAGGTGGACATGATCCGCATCCCGCTCCGCGACGGGCGCACCCTGCACCATGACGTCCAGGGTCGCTACGGTGCCGGCAAGGTGGTGGTCCGGGCCGCGCCGGCCGGGACCGGGGTGATCGCCGGGGGTCCCATGCGGGCAGTGTTCGAGACCATGGGCGTGCAGGACGTGGTCGCCAAGTCGCTTGGCACTGCCAATCCGCACAACATGATCCGGGCGACCTTCGCCGCCCTCAGCAGTTGCGCGGCACCGCGTGCGGTCGCAGCCAAGCGCGGCAAGAGCCCGGGCGAGATCATCGCGAGGCGCGAGCAGACGGGCCCGCGTCCGGGAGGTGTGGGATGAGCGGGGCCGGCACCGGTGTCGGCCGGATCCGGGTCACCCAGGTGGGGAGCCCGATCGGCAGGCGGCGCGACCAGCGCCAGACCCTGATCGGCCTCGGGCTCAACAAGATGAATCGCACCCGGGAGCTTGAAGACACCCCGGCGGTCCGCGGCATGATCGCCAAGGTGAAGCACTTGGTGCGAGTGGACGACGCCGGCTGAAGCCGGGCCTTTTCATTGACGGCAGATAGTGATCGCGGCGGCAAGCATGAAACTCAATGATCTGCGGGACAACCCCGGTGCCCGGCACCCGCGCAAGCGGGTTGGGCGCGGTATCGGATCGGGCCTTGGCAAGACCGCCGGTAAGGGCCACAAGGGCCAGAAGGCGCGTTCGGGCGGCCGTACCATTCCGGGCTTCGAGGGCGGCCAGATGCCGCTGTACCGGCGCCTGCCCAAGCGCGGCTTCAAGAACCCGATGCGCAAGACGTTCGTGGTGGTCAACCTGGGGGCGATCCAGAAGGCGGTCGACGCGGGTCGTCTCCCGGACGCCCAAGTGATCGACGAGGCGGCCCTGCAGGCGGCCGGCTTTTTCAAGCGTCGGCAGGACGGAGTCCGGCTGCTTGCCAAGGGTGACCTGTCGGCGCCGGTGCAGCTGGTGGTGACCGGAGCATCCCGTGCCGCAGTGGCCGCGGTCGAGAAGGCAGGGGGGTCGGTGACGCTGACCGCCGCGGGTGCCGGCGGTGATGGCGGCGCCACCGAAGCCGATACTGCCGTCCCGGCCGACCCGGCACCTTGATCGGTCCTAAGGAGACCTTGAAGGCGAATTCATGGCGTCCGCTGCAGAGCAACTCGCATCGCATATGAACCTCGGGGCCTTTGCCAAGGCCACCGAGCTGAAAAGGCGAATCTGGTTCACCCTCGGCGCTCTGATCATCTATCGGGTGGGCACCTACATTCCGCTACCGGGCATCGACCCCGTGGCGATTGGCGAGATCTTCGAGCAGCAGGCCGGGGGCATCCTCGGCATGTTCAACATGTTCGCCGGCGGCGCGCTCGAGCGGATGACGATCTTCGCGCTCAACATCATGCCGTACATCTCGGCGGCGATCATCATGCAGCTGATGACCGCCGTGGTGCCGAGCCTGGAACAGCTCAAAAAAGAAGGGGAGACTGGGCGCAAGCGCATCAACCAGTACACCCGCTATCTCACCGTGGCGATTACCGCTGCACAGGCCTACGCCCTTGCGGTGGGACTGGAGGCGATGCAATCCAGCGTCGGCCCGGCGGTGATGGATCCGGGACTGTTCTTCCGTTTCAGTACCGTGGTCACCCTGGTGGGCGGCACCATGTTCCTGATGTGGCTGGGCGAGCAGATCACCGCGCGGGGTGTCGGCAACGGCATTTCGCTGATCATCTTCGCCGGCATCGTCGCGGGCCTGCCGGGGGCCCTGGCGGGCACGCTGGAACTGGGCCGGACCGGGGCGCTGTCCACCGGGATCATTGTCGTGCTGCTGCTGATGGCGGTGGCGGTCATCTTCTTTGTGGTGTTCGTCGAGCGCTCTCAGCGGCGGATCGTCGTGCAGTATCCGAAGCGCCAGCGCGGCACCCGGATGACCGGCGGGGAGAGCACCCACCTGCCGCTCAAGCTCAACACCGCCGGCGTTATTCCGCCGATTTTCGCCACTTCGGTTCTGCTGATGCCGATCAGCGTGATCGGCTTCTCGGCCGGAACCGGGCCCGACTGGCTTGCCCAGGTGGCGGCCTTCCTCGGCCGGGGGCAGCCGGCATACCTGATCATCTATGTCAGCTTGATCGTGTTCTTCGCCTTCTTCTATACGGCGATCGTGTTCAACCCGGCCGATACTGCCGACAACCTGAAGAAGTACGGCGGCTTCATCCCGGGGATCCGGCCGGGCCGCAACACCGCCGAATATCTGGACAAGGTGCTGACCCGCTTGACGTGCGTCGGTGCCGCCTACCTGGCGATAGTCTGTCTGCTGCCGGAAATCCTGATCTCTCGTTTTGCCGTGCCGTTCTATTTCGGCGGGACCAGTTTGCTGATCGTGGTGACGGTGACTCTCGATACGGTTGCGCAGATTCATTCGCACCTGCTCGCGCATCAGTACGAGGGACTGGTCAAGAAGGCCAAGCTGAGGGGGAGACGGGGATGAACCTGGTTTTGTTCGGCCCGCCCGGGGCGGGCAAGGGCACCCAGGCGAAGCGTCTGGAGGAAGCCCACGGCATCACACAGCTCTCGACCGGTGAGATGCTGCGGGCCGAGGTGGCCGAGGGGACTCCGGTCGGGCAGCGGGCGGACGCTCTGATGAAGAGCGGCAGGCTGGTGCCGGACGACGTGATCGTCGAGATCGTCGGGGACCGGCTGAGCCGGGAGGCGGGGCGCAACGGGTTCATTCTTGACGGGTTTCCCCGCACCGTGCCGCAGGCAGAAGCGCTGGACCGGCTGCTGGCCAGCAAGCGGCTCAAGCTTGATCACGTCGTTTCCATCGAGGTGGACGATGAGGCGATGGTGGAGCGGATAACCGGCCGCTTCACCTGCGCCAACTGCGGTGCCGGCTACCACGACACCTTCCAGCGGCCCGAGGTCGAGGGGGTGTGCGACGCCTGCGGCGGTACCGAGTTCACCCGGCGCAGCGATGACAACGAGGTGACCGTCCGCGAGCGCTTGGCAGCCTATCATGCTGAGACGGAGCCGGTGCTTCGTCACTACGAAGCCCAGGGACTGGTCCGAAAGGTCGACGGGATGGCGGGGATCGACGAGGTCACCCGTCAGTTGGAAGCCGTTATTGGTTAAGATTTGGTCGAGAACGGATTGACTGGGGGGAGGGGCGGCCTATAATCGCGGCCCTTCGTGTTCCCGGAAAATTCGTTATTGCCGTCCAGCGAATGAGCAAGGAGAGCGCACCGTGGCGCGCATTGCAGGCGTAAACATTCCCACTCAGAAGCGGGTCGAGATCGCGCTCACCTACATTCATGGCATCGGTCGGACCTCGGCCAAGCAGATCTGCTCGCGCCTTGGCATCCCGCCGGAACGCAGGGTGAACCAGCTTGCCGACAGCGACGTCATGCGTTTGCGCGAAGTCGTCGACGGCGAACTCAAGGTCGAGGGGGATCTGCGCCGCGAGGTTGCCATGAACATCAAGCGGTTGATGGATCTCGGCTGCTATCGGGGCCTCCGCCATCGGCGTGGTTTGCCGGTGCGGGGGCAGCGTACCCACACCAATGCGCGCACCCGCAAAGGGAAGGCGCGGCCCATTGCCGGCAAGAAGAAGGCAACCAAATAAGTAGATCAGGGATCCTGAAATGGCGAGAGCACCGCAGCGGCCGCGCCGCCGGGAGCGCAAGAATATCACTTCCGGCGTGGCCCACATCAACGCGACGTTCAACAATACCCTGGTTACCATCACCGATGCCCAGGGCAACGCGATCTCCTGGTCTTCCTCGGGCTCGCAGGGGTTCAAGGGCTCGCGTAAGTCCACCCCCTACGCCGCCCAGGTGGCGGCGGAAGATGCCGGGCGCAAGGCGATGGAGCATGGCATGAAGACGCTGGAGGTCGAGGTCAAGGGACCGGGCTCCGGGCGGGAATCGGCGCTCCGGGCGCTGCAAACGGCGGGCTTTGTCATCACCGCCATCCGCGACGTGACGCCGATCCCTCATAACGGATGCCGGCCGCGCAAGCGTCGGCGGGTGTAGCGCTGGGCCTCTCTTGGCGCTGGATCGGGCTGCGGCGGGCACCGGAGTGAGTTGCATCGGGGCCGCCGGCGTTGCCGGTTCTATTCTTCAGTGAGTGTGAGGTTGCCGCAGTGATCCAAAAGAATTGGCAGGCACTGATCAAACCATCGAAGCTGGACATCCAGCCCGGAGCCGATCCAAGGCTTCGGGCGACCATCGTCGCCGAACCGCTGGAGCGCGGCTTCGGCCTGACCCTCGGGAACGCGTTGCGTCGGGTGCTGCTGTCCTCGCTCCAGGGCGCCGCCGTGACCGCGGTTCAGATTGATGGAGTGCTCCACGAATTCTCCACCATTCCCGGTGTTCGCGAGGACGTCACCGACATCGTGCTCAACATCAAGTCGCTCGGCCTTCGGATGAGTGGCGAAGGGCCGAAGCGCATCTACCTGAGGGCACAGGGGCCGGGTGAGGTGACCGCGAGCGTGATCGAAACCGGCCACGATATCGAGATCATGAATCCGGACCTGGTGATCTGTTCCCTCGATCAGGGTGCTTCCGTGTCGATCGAGATGACCGTGGAAACCGGCAAGGGGTATGCTGCCGCGGCCAGCCGGGCCGAGGAGACCCAGATCGGCCTGATCCCCATCGACGCGGTGTACTCGCCCGTTCGCAAGGTTGCCTACAAGGTGGAGAACACCCGGGTCGGTCAGGTGACCGACCATGACAAGCTGTCGATGGAGGTCACCACCAACGGGGCGGTGAGCCCGGAAGACGCGCTGGCGCTGGCGGCCCGCATCCTGCAAGACCAATTGCAATTGTTCATCAACTTCGAGGAACCGCACGCCGCAATCGAAGAAGAGCGGCGGGATGAGTTGCCGTTCAACCGCAATCTGCTGCGCAAGGTCGATGAGTTAGAACTGTCGGTCCGGTCGGCGAACTGCTTGAAGAACGATAACATCATCTATATCGGTGACCTGGTCCAGAAGTCCGAGGCGGACATGTTGCGGACCCCGAACTTCGGCCGCAAGTCCCTTAATGAGATTAAGGAGGTTCTCTCTCAGATGGGTCTGCAGCTGGGTATGGAAATCTCCAACTGGCCGCCTGAGAACATCGAAGATCTGGCCAAGAAGCTGGAAGAGCCCTTTTGATTATGGCTTCGCCGTCTTGAGCCGGCAGGCATCGGTACGACGGCAGTTGAGGGAGACGGGACGATGCGGCATCGCGTTGCCGGGCGCAAGTTGGGGCGGACCCCCAGCCACAGGAAGGCGATGTTCGTCAACATGACGGCGTCATTGCTCAGGCACGAGCAGATCACCACCACCTTGCCCAAGGCGAAGGAACTGCGGCGGTTCGCCGATCGCATGATCACCCTCGGCAAGCGCGGCGACCTGCACGCACGGCGCCAGGCGGCATCATTCCTGCGGGATGACGCCGTCGTCCGCAAGCTGTTCGACTCGCTGGCAGATCGCTATCGCAGCCGGCCCGGCGGTTACACCAGGGTGCTGAAGGCCGGTTTTCGCTTCGGTGACAATGCGCCGATGGCGGTGATCGAACTGGTCGACCGGGATCCGGACGCCAAGGGCGCCGAGGACCGCGAGCGCGTCGCCGCCGAGGAGGCCGCGAAGGAGGCGGAAGCCCGCCCCGAATAGGCGCGGGCGCGGTCCCGGGTCGCACCTCCGGCTGCGAAGCCGGGGCTGACAACGCCGGGGCTGACAACCATGACAACACTGTTCGAGTCCCAGGCACCACGACCGCTGGCCGACCGCCTGCGGCCGGGTCGCATTCAGGACGTGGTGGGACAGGATCATCTGGTCGGCCGGGATGGGCCGATCGGCCGGATGCTCGCCACCGCACACCTCACATCCATGATCCTTTGGGGGCCACCCGGCACGGGCAAGACCACCATCGCCCGTCTGTTGGCCGAGCACACGGACCTTCGCTTCGAGGCCCTGTCGGCGGTGTTCTCCGGCGTCGCCGATCTGCGCCGGGTCTTCGATGCCGCCCGCAAGCGGCGCGAAACCGGGCAGGGAACACTGCTGTTCATCGACGAGATCCACCGCTTCAACCGGGCCCAGCAGGACGGGTTTCTGCCGTATGTCGAGGACGGTACCGTCATCCTGGTGGGTGCCACCACCGAGAATCCCTCGTTCGAACTCAACCCGCCGCTGCTGTCCCGCTGCCGGGTCCTGGTGCTCAACCGGCTGGATGACGGCGCGCTGTCCGAACTGCTGGCCCGGGCCGAACGGGAATTGGGCCGGCCCCTGCCCCTGGACGACGATGCCCGGGCGGCCCTCCGGGCAATGGCCGATGGCGACGGCCGCTACCTTCTCAACATGGCGGAAGCGCTGGCCGACCTGCCGGAGGAGCCGCGCCTGGATCCGGCAGCGCTGGCCAGGGTGGTGCAGCAGCGCGTGCCGGTCTACGACAAGGATCGGGAGGGGCACTACAACCTGATCAGCGCCTTGCACAAGTCGCTGCGGGGCTCCGATGCGGATGCGGCGCTGTACTGGTTCGCCCGCATGATCGTCGGTGGCGAGGATCCGCGCTACATCGCCCGCCGCCTGGTCCGCTTCGCGGTGGAGGATGTGGGGCTGGCGGTGCCGGATGCGCTGCCCCAGGCCCTTGCCGCGTGGGATGCGTACGAACGCCTGGGTTCGCCGGAAGGCGAGCTCGCCCTGGTGCAGTGCGTGGTGTTTCTCGCCACCGCGCCGAAGTCCAATGCGCTGTATCGGGCGGAACGTGCCGCCGTGGCGGCCGCCCGGGAAACCGGCTCGATGATGCCGCCGAGGCACATCCTCAATGCGCCGACGCGGTTGATGAAGGAACTCGGCTACGGCGAGAACTATGTCTACGACCATGACGCGCCGGATGCATTCTCCGGTCAGGACTATTTTCCGGAAGGCATGGCGCGTCGCCGGTTGTACCGGCCGACCGGCCGGGGCTTCGAGCGGCGGATTGCCGATCGGCTCGAGGAATGGGAGCGGCTACGGGCGGAGCGGAAGGCGCCAGCCGGGAAGACCGGCACGGTTGATCCGCAAGAACGGCTTTGACACGGCCTGTCGGTGCGTGGAGACAATACGTCGGGAGTTCGGGGCGGCCGGCCCCGGAGGATGCGGCGAGGGTACGCGACGATGCCGATGGCGGCGATACGAAACATCGGAGATCCCGGCGGTGCCGGGCCTGCCGCGCCCGACCCTCGCGAGAATCCGCCGGGAGCGGAGCATGTCCTCCTGCGCGTCGGGCAGTATCCTGCGATGCTGTTCGACATGGACGGGGTGATCACCCGCTCCGCCCAGGATCACGGGGTCTTGTGGAAGACGGTGTTCGATGATTTCCTGCGGAGGTTCGGCGAGCGCCACAATCTGCCGTTCCGGCCGTTCGACGCAGTGGCGGACTATCACGATTATGTCGACGGCAAGCCCCGCTACGACGGCGTGCTGAGCTTCCTTGCTTCCCGCGGGATCGTGGTTCCGTTCGGAGAGCCGACGGATGACGACGACACCGAGACCTGCTGCGGGCTTGGCAACCGCAAGAACCGGCTGTTTCTCCAGCTGATGGAGCGGACCGGGGTAGCCGTGTTCGAATCCACCGTCACCCTGATCAGGGCCTTGAAGGATCGTGACCGGAAGATTGCGGTGGTGTCGGCCAGCAAGAACGCGGAGGCGGTCTTGCGGGCCGCCGGCCTGTATGAGCTGTTCGACGTGATGGTGAGCGGGCGGGAGGCAGCGGCCCTGAGCCTCGCCGGCAAGCCGGCGCCGGATACGTATCTCAAGGCGGCGGAGCTGCTGGATGTGCCGATCGACCGGTCGGTGGTGTTCGAAGACAGCGTGACCGGGGTCCAGGCGGCCCGCACGGCGGGTGCGGGCTTCGTCATCGGGGTCGACCGGGCCGACGATCGGACGGCGCTGCTCTGGAATGGAGCCGACGTGGTGGTCGCCGATCTCGGCGAGCTCATCCTGGCGTAGGCCGACGTGGGGGCCGATCGGGATGATGGCGCGATCCAGCCCGGCATCGATCGCGCGCCGGAACCGCCATTGCATCCGGTCGAGACGCGGGTGGTTGCGGAAGGCGAGACCGGGTTGCGGCTCGATCGCTGGTTTCGGCGCCATTTCCCGGACATCGCCCACGGCCGGCTGGAGAGGTGGCTGCGCTCGGGACAGGTCCGTGTCGACGGCCGCCGTGCGAAGGCGGGGAGCCGCTTGTCGGCAGGGCAGCGCATTCGCATTCCGCCGCATCGGCCAAGCCCCGAACCGCGACCGGTGCCGCGACCGGTGTCGCCCGATCCCCATGCCATCGCCGACCTGGAGGCGCGCGTTCTGTACGAGGACGAGGCGATCATCGCCCTGAACAAGCCGGCCGGCTTGGCGGTGCAGGGCGGGACCGGAACCCGCCGCCACCTGGATGCATTGCTGCCCGGCCTGAGCCGCGGCGGTGAGGCGCCCCGGCTGGTGCATCGGCTCGACAAGGATACCTCCGGCGTTCTGGTGGTGGCCCGGACCCGGATGGCGGCGGCATCGCTCGCCCGTGCGTTCCGATCCCGCGCCACGCGCAAGCTCTACTGGGCGATCGTCGTCGGGGTGCCCGATCCGCCGGCTGGCCGGATCGACCTGCCGCTGGCCAAGCATGCGGGCGGCCTTGGCGAACGGATGCGCCCGGACCAGGACCAGGGGCTCCGGGCCATCACCGACTACCGGGTGGTGGCACGGGCCGGCCGCCACGCCGCTTGGCTTGCGCTGGAGCCGGTCACCGGCCGGACCCACCAGCTCCGGGTGCATTGCGCCGCGATCGGCACCCCGATCCTGGGGGACGGCAAGTATGGCGGTGCCGCGGCGTTTCCGGGGGAGCCCTGGCGGGGCGCCAGAGTGCACCTGCACGCTCGGGCGATCAGCCTGCCGCATCCCGGCGGCGCCCTGGTGATAACCGCGCCGCTGCCGCCCGATCTGCTGAAGACCTGGGATTTCTTGGGGTTCGACAACGCTGAGGCGGGCGACGAGTCGTGGCCTTGAGCCCGCAGTCCCGCGTGCCGGGCGGCTACTTGACCGTTCTCAAGTCCGAAATACATCACCGACGCCGGCGGAACCGCGAACACCGCCGGTGGGTTTTCCAGATGCGCCGATCGCATCGTTTGGTTGGAGATTGGCTTGAGCTTGAAGCAGGAGGGGTGAGAGATGGCGTTATACCGGTCCGGTCTGGATCCGTGGGCGGATCCCTTGGCGGCGTTGCAACGCATCCAGAACGAGGTCAATCGTGCGTTCGGCGGCACCCGACCGCGGGCGGCCCCCGAGTTCCCTCCGCTCAACGTGTGGCGGGGCGAGGACGGGGTGGTGGTGGTCGCCGAGGTTCCGGGTGTCGCGCTCGGTGATCTTGAGATCACGGTGCATCAGAACACCCTCACCATTCGCGGCCGGCGGGAGCCCGACGTCGGCGGGGCGGACGTCACCTTCCACCGCCGGGAGCGGGAGTTCGGCGCCTTCGCCCGCACCGTCACATTGCCCTTCCATGTCGATCCCGATCAGGTGCGGGCGGGCGCGCATGCCGGCATCCTGACCATTGAGCTGCCGCGTCCGGAAGCCGAGAAGCCGAAGCGCATCGAGATCAAGACCGCCTGACCGGCGCCGGTCAGTGCCAGAGGGAGGATGACATCATGATCGACCAGACAAGTGGACAGCAGCCGGTAGCCGAGGATCGTCCGGAAACCACCCGCAATCGGCCGGTGTTTTCGCCGCCGACGGACATCTATGAAACCGCCGACGCCCTGGTGGTGAGCATGGAAATGCCCGGGGTCGAGCCGGACGGCGTCGACGTCACCCTGGACAAGCGGGTTCTCACCATCACCGGGGTCGGGACTTCGGTGGAACCGGAGGGCTTCGCACTGTCCCATGCCGAGTACCGGGTCGGCGACTACGAGCGGGCGTTCACCCTGTCGGAGAACATCGACCGGGACGGGATCGAGGCGGCGTTGCGCGATGGCGTGCTGAGGCTGACCCTGCCCAAGGTCAAGCCGGCGCCGGCCAAGACCATCTCGGTCAAGGCGGGCTGACGGCAACCGGTCGATTGTGCTGCCGCCGGGATATAAGTGCATGACGGAGAAGGGGAAAACGATGCGGCTTGGCAGACCAGGGCGGCGCTTGGCCGTCGTCATCGCCCTGGCGGTGGCGGTCGGACTCGCGGCGCCATCGGCGGCCTTCGTCGCCGCCCCCTACGAGCGGGACGGCATGCCGACCCTGGCGCCGCTGCTGGAGCGGGCCACCGATGCCGTGGTCAATATCTCGGTGATCACCCCGGCACCGGCGCAGCAGAACCCTTTGATGCAGGACCCGTTCTTCCGCCGGTTCTTCAACCTGCCGGAAACGATGCCGGAGGCCCGGCCGCGGATCAGTGCCGGGTCCGGCGTCATCGTCGACGCCGATCGCGGTTACGTCCTCACCAACCACCACGTGATCCGCAATGCGACGCGGGTGGCGGTGACCTTGAAGGACCGGCGCCGGTTTGACGCCAGCCTGGTGGGCAGCGATCCGGCCACCGATATCGCGGTGCTGCGGATCGATGCCCGCAATCTCACCGCCCTGCCGATCGGCGATTCCGACCGGGTGGAGGTAGGGGATTTCGTTCTCGCCATCGGCAATCCGTTCGGGCTGGGCCAGACCGTCACCTCCGGAATCGTCAGCGCGCTGGGCCGCGGCGGCTTGCGCATCGAGGGCTACGAGGACTTCATCCAGACCGATGCCTCCATCAATCCCGGCAACTCGGGGGGGGCGCTGATCGATCTCAGGGGCCGCATGATCGGCGTCAACACGGCGATCGTCGCGCCGGCCGGCGGCAACGTCGGTATCGGCTTCGCGGTACCCAGCAACATGGCCCGCGTGGTGATGGAGCAGATCGTCGAATACGGGGAGGTGCGGCGGGGCCGCCTTGGCGTCTCCATTCAGGACGTGACCCCGGATATCGCCGACGCCCTCAATCTGGACCGGGTCCGAGGGGCGTTGGTCGCGGATGTGCAGCGGGGATCCTCGGCGGCGCGGGCGGGCATCCGGTCGGGCGACGTCATCATCGCCCTCAACGGTGAACGCATCGATGGTGCCAGCGATCTCCGTAACAAGGTCGGCCTGATCCCGGTCGGGCGGCAGGTCGATCTCACCCTGATCCGGCAAGGCCGGACCCTGACGGTACAGGCGGAAGTGAGTGCTACGTGACGGCCGGCGCCGCCCTGGCCCGACGGCGATTGATGGCGGGCCCGCTCGATCGCCGTCAGCAGCGCCGCCATAAGCTGAGAAACGCGGTGCAGACCGGGCTGCTGCTGGCCGGCATGACCGTCCTGCTCACGGTTTGCGCCTGGTTGATCGCCGGCTGGGAAGGGGTGCTGTGGGCGGCCATCGGTGGTGCCGTGATCCTCGCCGTCACCCCCAAGGTGACCCCGGGGATGGTGCTGGCCATGTACCGCGCCCGGCCGTTATCGCCGACGCTGATCCCGGAACTCTATCAGTCGCTGGCCTGGATCGCCGAAAGAGCCGGCTTGCCGGCGGTGCCGCGGCTGTATTATGTCCCGTCGTCGATGCTGAACGCTTTCGCCGTCGGCAATCCTGCCGGCGCGGTGGTGGCGGTGACCGATGGCTTGTTGCGCACCCTCAACCTGCGGGAACTCACCGCCGTTCTCGCCCACGAGATCAGCCACATCCGCAACCACGACCTGTGGGTCATGGGACTCGCCGACATCATCAGCCGGCTCACCCGGGTGATGGCGTTCGCCGGAATCCTGCTGCTGGCGATCAGCCTGCCGGTGTGGCTCGCCGAGCAGGGGCGGGTGCCGGTGCTGCTGATCCTCGTGCTGCTGGCGGCGCCGAGCTTCGGCAGCCTGTTGCAGCTGGCGCTGTCGCGCGCCCGCGAATTCGACGCCGACCTCGATGCCGCGGGCATGACCGGCGATCCGGCGGGGCTCGCCTCGGCGCTCCAGAAGATGGAGCGTGTCCAGGGCCGGTTCTGGGAGTTCCTGATTCCCGATCAACGCATTCCCGACCCCTCCCTGCTGCGCACCCATCCGCCGACCGAGGAGCGGGTGGCCCGGCTGATGTCGCTGTATGCGGCCCAGCCGGGGGAGCCGGGAATGGCAGCGGGACGCATTGCCATGCCGATGTCGATGCCGGAGATCGACCGCCGGCCGCGCCGGCATGCCAACGGCCTGTGGTACTGAAGGGGGACAAGGGGCAGGCGCCATGACCGCTCGGCTCTGCGTGTTCGATTGTGACGGCACCCTGGTTGACAGCCAGTACGCGATCATCGCCAGCATGGCGGCGGCGTTCGCCGCCCATGGCCTGCCGCGGCCGGAGGATGGCGCAGTGCGCCGGGTGGTCGGCCTTGCCCTGCTGGAGGCGGTGGCGATGCTGTTGCCGGCGGCCGATGCCGAGCTCCAGCGCCGCGTCGCCCGCAGCTACAGCGACGCGTTCGGCGAACTCCGCCGTGGCGGCGGGGTTCGGGAGCCGATGTTTCCCGGCCTGAATGAGGCCCTGGCGGCGCTGGAGGCGGAAGGCTGGCTGCTGGGTATCGCCACCGGCAAGTCCTTGCGGGGGCTCAAAAACACCCTTGCCGTACACGGTCTCGAAGGCCGCTTCGTCACGCTGCAGACCGTCGACACGGCGCCCGGCAAGCCGCATCCGGGGATGCTGCTGCAAGCCATGGCGGAAGCCGGTGCCACGCCGGAGCGGACGGTGATGGTGGGGGATACCAGCTTCGACATGCTGATGGCCCGCGAGGCGGGCACCTTCGCCATCGGCGTCGCCTGGGGCTATCACGATCGTGACACGATCGAAACGGCGGGTGCCCATCGGCTGATCGAGGCGTATCAAGAGTTGCCGGGCGCGATCGGCGGCTTGCTGGACCTGCGCCAGGCATCGTGAGGACGGTACGGCGCGGGAGTGGCATGGGTGCGGATGAACGGGGGGAAGCGCTTCTATCGTGACGCGGTGGCGGCCCCGGCCGATGCCGGCGGATTCGTTGTTCTGTTGGATGGCCGGCCCATCCGGACCCCGGCGGGGCAGCGGTTGCGCCTGCCGGTCCCGGCGCTGGCGGAGGCGGTCGCCGGCGAGTGGGCGGCTCAGGAGGACCTCATCCGGCCGGAGACCATGCCGCTCACCCGTCTCGCCGCCACCGCCGTCGACCGGGTCGCCGCCGAGCGCCCGGCGGTGGTGGAGATGCTGGTGGGCTACGGCGGATCGGACCTGCTGTGCTACCGCGCGCCCGAGCCGCCGGACCTGGCCTTGCGCCAGCATCGCTGCTGGCAGCCGCTGCTGGATTGGGCGCACGCGCGCTTCGGCGCCGCTCTGGTTGCAACCGAAGGGGTGATGCCAGTGGCCCAGCCGGCGGAGGCGATCGCCGCGCTGGCATGTGCCGTCGACGAGCTGGACGACCTGGAACTCACCGCCGTGGCAACCGTGGCCCAGGCCACCGGCTCCCTGATCATTGCCCTCGCCCTCGTCACCGGCCGCATCGACGACGGCATGGCGCTGACCGCGGCGGAGCAGGATGCCGACTACCAGGCCGAGCGCTGGGGCGAACTGGCGGAGATTACCGACCGCCGCCGGCGACTGGCGCGGGACATCACCGACGCCAGCCGCTTCGTCACCCTCGCCCGCCGCGGGGCGGCATAGCCGCACGCCGAACCGGAGCGAGGCTACATCGCCCGCGCCACGTCGCGGAGCTTGAATTTCTGGATCTTGCCGGTGGAGGTTTTCGGGACTTCGCCGAAGATCACCGTGCGCGGGCACTTGAAGCCGGCCAAGTGGTCGCGGCAGAACTGCATCATGGCCTGTTCGGTCACCGCGGCGCCGGGCTTGATCTCGACGAAGGCGCACGGCGTCTCCCCCCACTTCTCGTCGGGCTTGGCCACCACCGCCGCCGCCAGCACCGCGGGATGGCGGTACAGCACATCCTCCACCTCGATCGAGGAGATGTTCTCGCCGCCGGAGATGATGATGTCCTTGGAGCGGTCCTTGAGCTGGATGTAGCCGTCCGGGTGGATCACCCCGAGATCGCCGGAATGGAACCAGCCACCGGCGAATGCCTCCGCCGTGGCGGCCGGGTTCTTCAGGTAGCCCTTCATCACCACGTTGCCGCGGAACATCACCTCTCCCAGGGTCTCGCCGTCGGCCGGGACCGGGGTCATCGTCTCCGGGTCCATCACGGTGAGCCCCTCCAGCACGTGGTAGCGCACGCCCTGGCGGGATTTCAGGGCCGCCTGCTCCTCGATCGGCAGACCGTTCCAGGCGTCGTGCCAGGAGCACACCACTGCCGGCCCGTAGGATTCGGTGAGGCCGTAGACGTGGGTGACCTTGAATCCTTCCCGCTGCATCCGCTCCAGGGTGGAGGCGGGCGGCGGGGCGGCCGCGGTCATCACCCGCACCGAGTGATCGAACGCCCGGCGTTCCTCGGGCGGTGCGTTGATCACCATGTTGAGGACGATGGGGGCGCCGCAGAAGTGGGTGACCTTGTGGTCGGCGATGGCGTCATACATGCCCTTGGCAGTGACCTGGCGGAAGCAGATGCTGGTCCCCGCCACCGCCGCCATGGTCCAGGGAAAGCACCAGCCGTTGCAGTGGAACATCGGCAGCGTCCACAGGTAGACCGGGTGGTGCGCCATGTCCCAGGCGATGACGTTGCCGAGCGCGAGCAGGTAGGCGCCGCGGTGGTGGTAGACCACGCCCTTGGGATTGCCGGTGGTGCCGGAGGTATAGTTGAGGCTGATGGCGTTCCATTCGTCCGCCGGCGGCTGCCAGGCGAATTCCGGATCGCCGGTGGCGATGAAGGCTTCGTAGTCCATCTCCCCCAGCGCCGGGCCGCGGCTGGCGGCTTCGACGTCGTCGATATCGATCACCAGGAGGTCGCGACCCAGGGCCTCCAGGGCCTTGCCCATGACGCCCGCGAACTCCCGGTCGGTGATCAGCACCTTGGCGCCGCCGTGGTCCAGGCAGAAGGCGAGGCTGGCCGCATCCAGCCGGGTGTTGAGGGTGTTGAGCACCGCCCCGGTCATCGGCACGCCGAAGTGGGCTTCGAAGATCTCCGGGGTGTTGGCGGCCATCACCGCCACGGTGTCGCCGCGGCCGATGCCGCGGACGCTGAGCGCGCTGGCCAACCGGCGGCTGCGGGCATAGGTTTCCGCCCAGGTATAGCGGCGGGCGCCGTGCACCACCGAGGGATGGTCGGGATAGACCGAGGCGGCGCGCTCGATCAGGCCGAGTGGCGTCAGCGGTGCGTGGTTGGCGGGATTGCGCTCCAGCCCCGATTCGAACGGATCGGCCGCGGCGCTAGACCGATCCGGGTATACTTGCTGCATTGCGTATTTCCTCCCCCGGTTATGGACCTTGTTGGTGTGCGGAAAACGGCGGAACCGTGCCATATTCCGGCTTTGCAAAAAACCGGGAATTGGACCACACTCCCGCCGCCATGCCCGGGGGATTTAGTGAGTGCAACCCGTCTACCCGGGATTCGACCGACACACGGAATGATCAACACGTCAAGGGGAGGACCATGACCGGACCTTACGAAAAAGCCTACCGGCGATCCATCGACGATCCCAACGGCTTCTGGGGCGAAGCCGCCGAAGCGATCAGCTGGTACAAGAAATGGGACAAGGTTCTCGACGATTCCAACAAGCCGTTCTATCGCTGGTTCACCGGCGCCGAGGTCAACACCTGCTACAACGCGGTGGACCGCCATGTGGAGGCGGGGCGCGGCGATCAGGCGGCGGTGATCTACGACAGTCCGGTCACCGGCAATACCGTCCGCACCTATACCTACAGCCAGCTCAAGGACGAGGTGGCGCGGTTCGCCGGCGCCCTCGCGGCGCAGGGCGTGGGCAAGGGTGACCGGGTCATCGTCTACATGCCGATGGTGCCGGAAGCGTTGATCGCCATGCTGGGCTGCGCCCGGATCGGCGCGGTGCATTCCGTGGTGTTCGGCGGCTTTGCGGCTCACGAACTGGCGGTTCGCATCAACGACGCCCAGCCCAAGGTGATCGTCTCCGCCTCCTGCGGCATCGAGGTCAACCGGGTGATCGACTACAAGCCGCTGCTGGACGGCGCGATCGAGCAGGCGCAGTTCAAGCCGCACAAGACCATCATCCTGCAACGTCCCCAGAAGCCGGCGACGCTGAAGCCCGGGTTCGACCTGGACTGGGCCGAGGTGACGGCGGCGGCCGCGCCGGCCGATTGCGTACCGGTGGCGGCGACCGACCCGCTCTATATCCTCTACACCTCCGGCACCACCGGTGAGCCCAAGGGCGTGGTGCGGGACAACGGCGGCCACTTGGTGGCCCTCAACTGGACGATGAAGAACATCTACGACATCGATCCCGGGGAGGTGTTTTGGGCCGCCTCCGACGTCGGCTGGGTGGTCGGCCACTCCTACATCGTCTATGCGCCGCTGTTCCACGGGGCCACCACCATCGTGTTCGAGGGCAAGCCGGTCGGCACCCCCGACGCCGGAGCGTTCTGGCGGGTGATCGCCCAGCACAAGGTCAAGGCGCTGTTCACTGCGCCGACCGCGTTCCGGGCGATCAAGCGCGAGGACCCGAATGCCAAGCTGATGGGCAATTATGACCTGTCGCACTTCAAGATCCTGTTCCTTGCCGGGGAACGCACCGATCCCGACACCCTGCACTGGGCAGAACGGGCGCTTGACCGCCCGGTGATCGACCACTGGTGGCAGACCGAGACCGGCTGGGCCATCGCCGCCAACTGCATGGGTCTGGAAGTGCTGCCGGTGAAGGCGGGTTCGCCGACCAAGCCGGCGCCCGGCTGGGATGTGCAGGTGCTGGACGAAGCGTGCAAGGAGGTCCCGCGGGGCCAGATCGGGGCCATCTGCGTCAAGCTGCCGCTGCCGCCGGGATCGCTGCCGACGCTGTGGAACAACGACGAACGTTATATCAAGTCGTACCTGACGGAGTTCCCCGGCTACTACGCCACCGCCGACGCCGGTTACATGGACGAGGACGGCTACGTCTACATCATGGCCCGCACCGATGACGTCATCAACGTCGCCGGGCACCGCCTGTCCACCGGCGGCATGGAAGAGGTGCTGGCGCAGCACCCGGACGTGGCGGAATGTGCCGTGGTCGGGGTGGCCGATTCCTTCAAGGGCCAGCTTCCCGTGGGCTTCGTCGTGCTGAAGTCCGGGGTGACCCGCCCGCACGAGGAGATCGTCAAGGAAGTGGTGCAGATGGTGCGCGATCAGATCGGCGCCGTGGCCGCCTTCAAGCAGGCGGTGGTGGTGGATCGGCTGCCCAAGACCCGATCGGGCAAGATCCTCCGTGGCACGATCCAGAAGATCGCCGACAAGGAGCCGTGGAAGATGCCGGCGACCATCGACGATCCGGCCATCCTGGACGAGATCAAGGAAGCGCTGGAGACCATCGGTTACGCCGAAGCCCGGCAGTAACGCCCGGCGTGTTTGAGGTGATGCGGGCGTGGCGTGCTTCGGCAGCCACGCCCGCCGTCGTCCGGGTCAGAGACCCAAACTCTCCATCCATTCGGTAAAGCAGCGCTCGCCTGCGGCCGCCATTGCCGGCGACCAGCGGTGGGTATCGGCACGCAGGCCGGCCACGCTCACCCCCGGGGTAGCGGCGATCTCCCCCGTATGGCCGATGAACCAGCGCTCCAGGCCGACGCCGGCGGCCTCGGCATGGAACTGCAGGGCGAGTGCGGCTTGGCCGTACTGGAAGGCTTGGTTCTCGCAGATGTCGGTGGAGGCGAGGCGGGTGGCCCCGGTGGGCAGGTCGAAGGTGTCGCCGTGCCAGTGCAGCACCGCCGTGGCCGCCCCGTCCAGGTGGCGGAGGCAGGAGTCCTGCCCGGCCGGCGTCAGGGTCAGCGGCGCCCAGCCGATCTCCTTGGCCGCGGCCGGATACACCCGGGCGCCCAGCGCCCGTGCCATCAGCTGGGCGCCGAGACAGATGCCGAGGGTCGGCCTGTCCGCCGCCAGGCGCCGTTCCAGCAGCCGGGTCTCGTCGGCCAGGAACGGGTAATCGGTGTCGTCCATGGCCCCGATCGGGCCGCCCAGCACCACCACCAGCGCCGGGTCGAGCGGGTCGAGTGCGGCAACATCGTCAACCCCCGCCTCCACATAGCGGACCGCGTGCCCGCGCGCCGCCAGCAACGGGGCCAGCAGCCCCAGATCCTCGAACGCGACGTGGCGGATGGCAATGACCTGGGTCATGGGCCCCTAAACCCTTTCATCGACCGACATATAGGTGTCGACGGCCGTTCGTGGAACACCCGACCCCCGGGTCACCCGCGGGCTTGACCCGCGGGTCTACGGCCGCAGCGGCTGGGCTTGGCGGATGACCGTCAC
>REES01000117.1 GCA_007694935.1 Rhodospirillales bacterium | reverse complement strand
TCACCCGGGACGGTGTCGACATCCAGCTCCAGGCCAATGTCGAACTGCCGATGGAAATGGATGCGGTGATTGAGGTGGGTGCCGCTGGCGTCGGCCTGCTACGCAGCGAATTCCTGTTCATCAACCGTTCGACACCGCCCAGCGAGGATGAGCAGTATGAGCTTCTGCGCGACATCGTCCTGCGCTGCCAGGGCCAGCCGGTGACCGTGCGCACCCCGGATTTCGGCGGCGACGTCCGGGTCGAGTCGATGACGGCGGAATTCGGTCAAAGCGGCGCATCGCTGCTGGGTATGCGGGGCATTCGGCTGTCGTTGGCGCGCCCGGAGCATTTGGAGACCCAGTTCCGGGCGATCCTGCGGGCGGCGGCCCACGGTCCGGTGCGGATCCTGCTGCCCCTCGTCACCTCGCTGGCCGAGGTGCGGGCGGCCAAGGAGATCCTGGCGCGGGCGGCACGGCGGCTGCATAGGCGGGGTGCCGCCATCCCGATCGCTCTGCCGCCGCTCGGGGTGATGATCGAGGTGCCGGCGGCTGCCCTTATCGCCGACGCTCTGGCCCAGGTGAGCGACTTCTTCGCCATCGGCTCCAACGACCTGACCATGTACACGCTGGCCATCGACCGCGGCGACCAGTGGGTTGCCCACCTGTACGACCCGTTGCACCCGGCGGTTCTGCGCCTGATCCAGTTTGCCGCCGCCGCGGCGCTGCGCTCGCGAATTCCCGCCAGCGTCTGCGGCGAGATGGCAAGTGATCCGCGGCTCACGGCCCTGCTGCTGGGGCTTGGCTTCCGCGAGTTGTCGATGACCGCGTCAAGCATTCCAGGGGTGAAGCAGCGAATTCTCGATCTCGACCTGGGGGCGGCGACCTACCGCGCCCAGCGCATCATGGAGCAGACCGATCCGGTGCGCATCCAGGCGCTGCTGGAGGAAGCCATCAGCTTTGGCTGAACGCCGGACCCGCCGCGAGGACAAGGATACATGGCGCTCGGCTTTTTCAATGTCTTCGGACGGTCCCGCGACCTGCAGCGGTTCGACGCGGCGCTGCGGGAAGCCGGCCTGCACCCGCGCCTGCTGCCCGAAGCGGTCAAACTGACCGCCTTGAAGCTGATGCGGAACCACGCGTGCAATGTCTCCGATGCGGCGACCTGTCAGCGCGCGGCGGATTTGCTCGTTTACTGCGCCCATGGTCGACCGGTGTTTGGCGAGACCAATCCGGAGGCTGCGGTGGCGGCGGTGGAAGCACGACTGGCAGCGGCCATCGACGCCGGCGACAGTCTGGACGCTCAGCTCGTGTTGCTGGGGCTCAACGCCGGGATCGTCCACCCGAGTGTCATCGAGGCATTCGGTCTGGAGGTCGGCGCCCCGTGACGCCATCGCGACCGGCGATCAGGCGACGGTCGACACCGCGACCCTGCCGCCGAGTATGGTCGGCGGCTCCGGTTGCAGGTCGGCCACGTTCTCCGTCAGCCAAGCCGCCGCCTTGTCGTTGGATTCCAGCGCCATCGCTTCGGTCGAGAAGATGCTGACGGTGGCCATCGAGCCGCCGCCGCCGTCCACTGCGTAATAGGCGATGAACCCTGGGGTCCGGCGCAGGATCGGCACGAACCCCTCCGCGATCTTCTGGCACACCTCCCGCACCGAGCGCACGTTGTCGTATCGGCGGATGCTCATGTACACGGCTGCTCCTCCCCAAGATCCTGTTGCGCCGCCCGGCTTCGGACCCGTCGGTCCCATCGACTGTACACGACCTTGCCCGCCGGCAGAACGACGGAGAGTCGGGCCGGCGATCAGGTCTCGACCACATCGATGACCTGACCGTCAGGCCCGAAACCCGCGGCGACCAGCGGACCGCCATAGCCGCAGCCGGCATCGACGGACGCAATCCAGTCCTTGAACCAGACGCCGCCGCGGCGATAGTCGTAGCCGCGCACCACGCGGCGAAACTCGCCGTAGGGGCGGTCGATCTCATCGAAATCGCGGCCGCCCCACCAGAAGGTATCGGTCTGCTCCGACAGCGGCCGGTTGGCATCGATGCCGGCGCTGACCAGCAGCAGCGCCCGATCCTCGGTGAAGGCGGCCCGACGCACCGCGCTCATCAGCTTATCGTGGCCATCGCGGGCCCGCATGGCCGCGCGAAGCCGGTTGGTCCACTGCGACAGGCCCTTGGCGCCCATGGCGGCGACCCGGCGCGCCTCCTCGGCACTGCCGCCGTAGGCAGCGAGGGTAGGACCGACCCCTTGCGCCAGCATCCATTCCAGCACCGCACGAGGATCCGGGGCGAACTGCACCTGCAGCAGCTTGTGCCACATCTCCTCCTGGCGGCCGCGGAGATAGGCGATCACGCCGGGATGCTCGATGGTCTGGGTGGCCATCAGGGCTCGGCGGAACAGCAGCAACTCCTCCACGGTGCCGGCGACATCGGCGCCGCGCCCGAGAAAATTGCCGAGATAGACCAGATTATCCGTCGGGCTGATCCGCTCGGCGAGCCGGGTGTGCATCGCACGCACACGCCCGGTCTCGCCGTGGATCGAGCCAACCGCCCAGGTGGTGCGGCCCGTCGGCAGGACGGCGAAAACCTGCTCCGTCGCGCTGACGGACCGCCCCCCGAGCGTGCTGTCCGCGTTCGCCTCGTCGGAAGGCAATGCCGAAGTCGTGGCTCAGGCCGCCGTCAGCACACCGGCCAGCCGATCGGAGGCCGTCTGCTTGTCGATGCGCTCAAGGGCCGCAAACTCACAGACGAGACGGTCGAAAGCCGCCTCGTAAATCTGTCGTTCACTGAAAGATTGGTCGGGTTGCCCGCAATTGGGATGCAGATCGCGGACGACTTCGGCAATTGAGACTGGATTGCCGGAGTTGATCTTCGCTTCGTATTCCTGAGCACGCCGGCTCCACATCGTCCGCTTGACGCGCGCACGACCGCGCAGGGTGCTGAGGGCGTTGTCCATGACCTTTCGCGTGCTGAGCTTCCTCAGTCCGGCAACGGAAACCTTGTCTACCGGCACCCGGAGCGTCATCCGGTCGCGGTCGAAAGAGATCACGAAAAGCTTGAGCGACTGCCCGGCGATTTCCCGTGTCTCCGTACATTCGACCCTGCCGACGCCATGGGTGGGGTAGACAACATAGTCCCCGGGACTGAATGCCAGTTCTTCCAACATGTTCCCTTCTCTCCACTCGTGAGTTGCACCACCTTCTTTTTGCAATCGCACAACACAATCATCCTGCCAACTCGCAGTGCTGTGCGGCTGGGTGAGCGCAATGTTCATCTGGTATTGTCGTTCGACGTCCCCCCTCGGAGCGCCGATCCGACCGCGCGGACCGTCGGACCAACGACCGCGGCGGGTTCACACTGAACCCGAACCAACCTTAGCATGTTTGCAGTGCAAAACATACCCCGATCCGCGAATGCCCCACGTGGGGTTGGGCAATCAGGTGCCCGAGCCCGGGTTCGGGCTGAACTTGTCCTCCTTCCCGGGCTTGCCGTTCCACTCGTCGGCATCGGCGGGGGGATCGCCCTTGCGCGTGATGTTCGGCCAGCTCTGCGCATACTTGGTATTGAGTTCCAACCACTTCTCGACTCCCGGCTCGGTGTCGGGAACGATCGCCTCGGCCGGGCACTCAGGCTCGCACACGCCGCAGTCAATGCACTCGTCCGGATGGATGACGAGCATGTTCTCGCCCTCGTAGAAGCAGTCTACCGGGCACACCTCGACACAATCCATATATTTGCATTTGATGCAGTTCTCGGTAACGATGTAGGTCATCCGCAGTCTCCGCTTGGACGGTTAGGCGCCCGATGGGTTGATAGTGCACTCAACCCGCATCGAGACGGTCAATGGCGCGCTTGCGGGCGATGCCGCTGTCGCGATCAGAGACGTACAGCAGGCCCGCCACCCGCCGGGCCAGGTTGGCTTCGTAATCGTGGATGACACCGTCGGCATAGGCGACCTCCCACAGCATCTCCAGGATCGCCACCCGTTCGTCCGGATCGAGATGCTGCCGGATCTTTTTCAGGATCCCATACAGCTCCGTGGTTTGAGCCGCCGCCGCCGCCGCTTCTTCGATCAACTCCTCGGCCTCGGCCTCGGCCAGCTGGAAATGCCGCATGAGCGCAGCGCGGACGCCGTCCCGCTCGCGCACCTCAAACGAGCCGCTGATACTGGCGGCATGCACCATCAACGCCGCCGCCGCCATCTGCAACTCATGGGTATCGTGATGCTTGCGTTGGTGCGTATCGCCCGCATCCGGGTCGCTGCCGAACAGCGCCATCAGTCGGTCAAGCATTACAATCGGTTACCACGTCGACCGGATTTTCTCAACCCCAAGCACTTTGCGGCTACTGCATGGCAGGGACTACCGACCGCGCAGCCGATCGACGGCCCGCCGATCGGCTTTGGTGGGACGCCCCTCGCCGGGTTCCCGCCGCGGGATCGGCGCGTCGTTTGACACCGGCAACCGTGCCTCCGGACGGGGCGGATCCAGATCCTCGTAAAGGGTTGCCGCCTCGCTGGCGGGGCCGCGTCGAACCGGCAAGGCGACCACCCGAATGATGCGAACATAGCCCGACCGGCTGAACGTCAAGACGTCCCCGGGCCGCACGGCTTGGTGCGCCTTGTGGACAAGCTGACCGTTCAGCCGCAGCCGCCCGGACTGGCAGAGCGCCGCCGCCATGGTCCGTGTCTTGCACCAGCGGGCCAGCCACAGCCACTTGTCCAGCCGGAGCCGGTCATCGTTCACCGCGCCAGACATCGCGCTGCTCAACCGGATCGGGTCAGCTCGCGGAGCTTGGCGAAGGGAGATGCCACGGCATGGCCGGTATCCCGCGGCCTGCGCGGCGCCGGGGTTCGGGCGCGCCGCCGCTCTGCGAACACCAGGGCACCACCAGCCGCTTTCGGCTCGAAACCCAGGTCGCTCAGCACCGCCGCGAGGTCGTCGAGCCCGCAGCCGATCAGCGACACCAGTCCTGCGTCAGCCGTGAAGTCGCCGCCGCGGGCCAAGGCCCGGGTGCGGCCGATCAGGCGCTCGACCATGTCGATGCGGATTGCCAGCGGCCCGAGCGGCTGGAAGCCGACGGCCTCGTAAAACTCGCTCGGAACGTCTGCGGCGCGGGGCACCGAGACGCGGGCGGCCGGCGGCGGGGCAAGCGGCTGCAGTCCCCGGTGCACCGACCACAGCAAAGCCCGCATCGCTACCGCATCCGGTTTCAGCAAGGCGCGAAAATATACCCGCTGCCGCCCCATCGAGATCCCAAGAGTCCGGAGCTCGGCACGGTCGGAAGGCTCCAGTGCCGCGAGTTGCGGTCCGCAGCGAGCGCATGACATCGACCCGAGAGCCTCCCCGAGCTGGAACGCAAGCCCCCGCGCCACACCGGAAAGTGGTGCCGCCCGGGCCCGGAACAACGGTGCCAATCGCCTTTCCACGGCAGCGCGGATCCAACGCACCAGACGCCGGCGCACCCGCTCGCGCGCTTCGGCTTCGAGCAGGCCGGCGGTACAAGGCTCCACCAGCGGGTGCAGAATGTCGTGACCCGCGACCAGGCGGCCGACCGGAGCGCCCCGCCACGCGATCCAGCCATCGTCGGTCAGCATGAAGGCGCCATCGCCGTCTTCCTCCAGACGCTGCACCCGTTTCGGCACCTCCTGGCGCAGCACCCGGTGCGCCGCACCGTTGACCGCCTTGGCCGCCGAGTGCTGCGGCCCCGGACCCTGCGCCGCCGCGGCCGCATCCGGCCGGAACCGGAATCCTTCGATGCTGCCCACCGCTTCGCCTTCGACCACGACCTCACCGTCGTTGGTCACCGCCGCCAGAAGTTCCCGCCGTTCCTTGAGCCGGGCGAACAGGACGGAGGTGCGGCGATCGACGAACCGCTGGATCAGCCGCTGGTGCAAGGCATCGGACAGCCGGTCCTCGATGCCGCGGGTGCGCTCCTGCCAATGCCCGGCATCGACCACCCAGTCGCTCCGGTACGACACGTACGTCCATGTGCGGACGCTGGCGATCCGCTGCATCAGGGTGTCGATATCACCGTCGACGCGGTCCACACGGTCGACCTGCTTTGCGATCCAGTCGGTCGGCAGCCGGCCACCATCGGCGTCCCTGAGGAAACGGTACAGCCGGGCAAGGAGCCGGGCATGATGATCGCTCATCACCTTGCGGAAGTCCGGCACTTGGCAGACATCCCACAGCAGCCGGACGGCGTCCGCCCCATTGGCCAGTCGACCAATGTTGGGATCGCCGGCAAGCGCGGCCAGAACCTGCTCGTCGTCGGCATCGCGGGCACGGACCAGCCCCGGCCGGTCCGGCTGATGCCTTAGGCTCGCCTGCAGCGCGCTCAACGAGCTGAAGTCGAGCCGATTGTTGCGCCAGAACAGCCGCCGCAAGGGATCGAAGCGGTGCGTCTCGATCCGGTCGACAACCTCGGCATCCAGCGCCTCGGTATCGGCGGTGGTGCCGAAGCCGCCGTTGTTCATGTACCGACCGGCGCGTCCCGCGATCTGCCCAAGTTCCGCCGGCGTCAGGTGACGCAGGACACGGCCATCGAACTTGCAGGTCGCGGCGAATGCCACATGGTTGATGTCCATGTTGAGACCCATGCCGATGGCGTCGGTCGCCACCAGGTAGTCCACCTCGCCCGCCTGGTACATGCCCACCTGGGCATTGCGGGTGCGCGGGCTGAGGGCGCCCAGGACAAGCGCCGCCCCGCCCCGCTGCCGGCGGATCAGTTCGGCGATGGCATAGACGTCTGCCGCGGTGAAACCGACGATTGCCGTCCGCGGCGGGAGCCGCTGCAGCTTGCGATGGCCGGCATAGCTGAGGGTGGAGAAGCGGGGCCGGGTGCCAATCTCCGCGTTCGGCACCAGGCGGCGCAGCAGCGGGCGAATGGTTTCCGCCCCCATGAACATGGTCTCCGCCTCGCCGCGAGCATGCAGCAGCCGGTCGGTGAACACATGCCCGCGATCGGGGTCGGCGCTCATCTGGATCTCGTCGATGCCGAGGAAGGCGACGCGGCGGCCGAGCGGCATGGCTTCCACGGTGCAGAGGAAATAGCGTGCCCGCGGCGGAACGATCTTCTCCTCCCCCGTGATCAGGGCGACGCTGGCAGCTCCCTTGGCACGGACGGCACGGTCATAGTTCTCCCGCGCCAGCAGGCGGAGCGGAAAGCCGATCATGCCGGAGTCGTGGCCAAGCATCCGCTCCATGGCGAGGTGGGTCTTGCCGGTGTTGGTCGGCCCCAGCACCGCCACCACACGACTTCGATCCCGGTCCTTGCATCCTGAAAGCATCCAACTCTCCCCCGTGATCCGGGAGCCGGCGGCCGCCGTCCAGCAGGCCGATGCCGGTCACTCCACCGCTGGTCCGGCCGGTACCATCGGCACGAACGCCACCGGCAGTTTCGCTTCCTTGGTGATTGCCCCGTCCGAGGTCTTCTCGCACCGGAACAGCATCTGGGTCTCGCCGGCGGCGCCGACGGGGATGACCAGGCGCCCGCCAGGACGGAGTTGCTCCGCCAGCCTGTCGGGGATGCGGGGCGGTGCCGACGTCACGATGATGCCATCGAAGGGCGCGTGCTCCGGCCAGCCGTCATAGCCGTCGCCGACCCGGATGCTGACGTTGCGGTAGCCGAGCCGGATCAGACGCTCCCTTGCCGCCGCGGCCAGCGTCGGTACCACTTCGACACTGAACACCTCCTTGGCCAGTTCGGCCAATACCGCCGCCTGGTAGCCGCAGCCGGTGCCGATTTCCAGCACCCGGTCGCCGGGGGCAATGTCCAGCAGATCGGTCATCACAGCAACAATATAGGGTTGCGAAATGGTTTGGCCGTGACCAATCGGCAGTGGCCGATTGGCATAGGCAATGTCACGTTCGGTGGTCGCGACGAACTCATGGCGCGGGACGCGGGCGATGGCCGCCATGACCGCAGGCGCAAAGCGGCTGCGACCGGTCCAGGGCTCGGTGACGGCCGCCTCCTGCTCGATCTCGAGGATCAGCCGGCGGCGGGCTTCGGCAAAGCGGTCATCGACCATGACGGCGGGCCCTCCCGTTCGGCAGCTTGCGGGCGGTCGCCGGTTGCGTCAAGCTTGTGGCTGGTGGTTGGTCGGTGGCGTTGAACCAGGAGGCACCCCATGCCGCTCACCCTGAACTGCCCGGATTTCCCGGAAGGTGGCCGTATCCCGGAACGGTTCACCTGCGAGGGAGACGATCTGTCGCCTCCGCTGTCCTGGACCGACGTGCCCGAGGGCACGCGGAGCTTTGCGCTGATCTGTGCCGATCCCGATGCCCCCGCCGGGACCTGGTACCATTGGGGGCTGTTCGACATCCCGGCCGATCAGCGGGAGTTGCGCGCCGCCATGCCCTCTGATCCGAAGGTGAGCGGGATGCGCCAGGCGGTGACCGATTTCAAGCGCCCGGGTTACGGCGGTCCGTGCCCGCCGCGCGGTCACGGCGTCCATCACTACGGCTTCCGCCTGATGGCCCTGGACGTGGCGAGCCTGCCGGTCCCGGCGTCCGGGCATTGCCGCGATGTCGAGCATGCAGCCGAGGGCCATGTTCTTGAAGCGGCAGTGCTGACCGGCACCTACAGCCGCTGATCCCGAGGGGGCGACGGGCGGAGTCCGGCGCGGCTGCCGGACCGGGTTGCGCCGCCCAGGTGCTCCGAACATATCTCCGCGCAGCTTGCAGAAACGCCATCACAAGAGGCCGGAGCGGACGCCATGACCGCCGAAACGTTCACGTTTCAGACCGAAGTCAACCGCCTTCTCGATATCGTTGCCCATTCGCTCTACTCGCATAAGGAGATTTTCCTGCGCGAGCTGATCTCCAATGCGTCCGACGCCTGCGATCGGCTGCGCTATCTCGCCATTACCGAGCCGGGCCTGATCGCCGACGATCCGGAGTTCCGCATCCGCCTGACGGTGGACAAGGCCGCCGGCACCCTGTCGGTCGCCGACAACGGCATTGGCATGAATCACAGCGACCTGATCGAGAGCCTCGGGACCATCGCCCGCTCCGGCAGCCAGGTGTTCCTGAGCCAGCTGAGCGGCGACGCGCGCAAGGACATGACCCTGATCGGCCAGTTCGGCGTGGGTTTTTACGCGGCCTTCATGGTCGCCGACCGGGTGGAGGTGGTCACCCGGCGGGCCGGCGAGACGGACGCCTGGCAATGGGTGTCGGACGGCAAAGGCGCATTCACCATCGAGCCGGCGACGCGCCCCGGGCGCGGCACCACCGTGATCTTGCACCTGAAGCAGGACGAGAAGGAATTTCTCGAGGAGTCGCGCCTTCGTCAGATCGTCCGCCGCTACTCCGATCACATCGGCATCCCGATCGTCTGGGAGGGGGGCGAGAAGCCGGCAACCCTGAACGCGGCGTCATCGCTGTGGACCCGGCCGAAGAAAGACATCACCGAGGAGCAGTACAAGGAATTCTACCATCACGTCGGCCACACCTTCGACGACCCGTGGCTGACCCTGCACTACGCCGCGGAAGGCGTGCTCAGCTATACCGCGCTGCTGTTCATCCCGTCGTCGCCGCCCCTCGACATGTTCCATCCCGACCGCAAGTCGCATGTGAAGCTCTATGTGCGCCGGGTGTTCATCACCGATGACTGCGAGGGGCTGATCCCGGCTTATCTCCGGTTCCTGCGCGGCGTCGTCGACTCCGAGGACCTGCCGCTCAACATCAGCCGGGAGATGTTCCAGCGCGACCCGCGCCTCGCCCGGATCCGTGCCGGCCTGGTCAAGCGGGTGCTCGACGAACTCGGCAAGAAGGCGGAGAACGAGGCCGAGGCGTATACTGCGTTCTGGAACAACTTCGGTGCGGTGCTCAAGGAAGGCATATACGAGGACTTCGAAAACCGCGACCGCCTGATCGGCCTCAGCCGGTTCCGCACCACCGCCGGCGACGGCCTGGTGTCGCTGGATACCTACGTGGATCGGATGAAGGAAGGTCAGGGCGCGATCTATACCATCAACGGCGAAGAAGCAGAGGCGCTCAGCCGCAGCCCGCAACTGGAAGGGTTCAAGGCCAAGGGAGTGGAGGTGCTGCTGCTGACCGACCCGGTGGACGAGTTCTGGATCCCCGCGGTCGGACGCTACCGTGACAAGCCGTTCAAGTCGGTGGCCGCGGCCGGCATCGACCTGGATGCCATCGCCGGGGGCGAGACGGAGGACAAAGGCGAAACCGAAGCGGCCGACGCCGACTCCCCCGAACTGGCGGCGCTCACCAAGGCGCTGGGCGAGGCCCTGGCCGGTCAGGTGAAGGAAGTGCGGCTGTCCCGGCGGCTGACCGAGAGCGCCGTGTGCCTGGTCGCCGGCGAAGGCGACATGGATATCTACCTGGAACGCCTGCTCAGGCAGCACCACAAGCTCGAGCCCGGCATGGCGACCCTGCGGGTGCTGGAGGTCAACCCGGGCCACCCGCTGATCCGGCGCTTGGCCGGGCTGGCCGCGGCCGAGGCGGATGCGGGCCGAGGGGTGCTTGCGGATGCCGCCCACCTGCTGCTGGACCAGGCACGAATCGTTGAAGGGGAACCGGTTTCCGATCCGACGGGGTTCGCGAGGCGCCTTGCTTCGGTTCTCGAGAACAGCCTGCCAGAGCCGGCCACGCCCGCCACCGGCGACGCCTGATCTTTCTTCCGAGCATCCGCCTTGGGGCGCGGGTTGACCACGCCTCGGGCTTCCGCTAACCCCCGCATTGGGGGCGTGCGCCCGGGGGTGTCTGCCACAGCCGGATCAGGTGATGTTCGACATCAGGTGGATTCGCGAGAATCCCGTTGCCTTCGACGCCGGGCTGATGCGGCGCGGCCTCGACTCCATGTCGGACGCGCTGCTGGCGCTCGATCGCAGCCGGCGGGAGGCGCTGGCGGAAGCACAGGCGATCCAGGCCGAGCGCAACCGCATGGCCAAGGAGATCGGGGCCCGCAAGCGGGCGGGCGGCGACGCCGCCGACCTGCTGGCGGCGGTGGCGGCTTCCAAGGATGCCGAGGCGGCGGCCGAGGCGCGGGCTGCCGAAGCCGAGCAAGACCTGGAACGGGCGCTGGCCGTCATCCCCAACCTGCCGGCGGATGACGTCCCTGAAGGCCCGGACGAAACCGCCAACGTCGAGGTTCGGCGCTGGGGGCAGGTCCCCGAGTGGGCGTTTCGCCCGCGGGAGCACTTCGAGATCGGCGAAGCCCTCGGCCTGATGGATTTCGCCGCTGCCGCCAAGCTGTCCGGCGCCCGGTTCGTGGTGCTCAAGGGCGCGCTGGCCCGGCTGGAACGGGCTCTGGCATCGTTCATGCTGGATCTGCACACGGGGGAGTTCGGCTACGCCGAGGTCAATCCGCCGGCCCTGGTGCGCGACCACGTCCTGTTCGGCACCGGTCAGCTCCCCAAGTTCGGTGACGACCTGTTCCGTACGACCGACGAGTACTGGCTGATCCCCACCGCCGAGGTTCCGCTCACCAACCTGGTGGCGGGGGATCTGCTCGAGGCCGGGGTCCTGCCGATCCGCACCACCGCCATGACCTGGTGCTTCCGGGCGGAGGCTGGTGCCGCCGGACGGGACACCCGCGGCATGATCCGCCAGCACCAGTTCACCAAGGTGGAACTGGTCAGCATCG
>REES01000067.1 GCA_007694935.1 Rhodospirillales bacterium | reverse complement strand
TCGCGGGGGGAGAGGGAACGCGCCTGCATCCGCTCACCAAGGAACGCGCCAAGCCAGCCGTGCCGTTCGGCGGCAAATACCGCATCGTCGACTTCGTGCTGAGCAACCTGGTGAACTCGGGCATCCACTCGATTTATGTCGTGATCCAGTTCCGCAGCCAGTCGCTGTTGCAGCACTTGAGCGACGGCTGGCAGTTCGGCAGCATTCTCAAGAACCATTTCATCGTGCCGGTGCCGGCGCAGATGCGGACCGTCGGCAAGGACTGGTACCGCGGCACCGCCGACGCCATCCACCAGAACATCAACCTGATCGAGCAGTCGCGGCCGGACATCGTCGCGGTGTTCGGCGCCGACCACATCTATCGCATGAATATCCGCGACATGATCGCCTTCCACGAGCAGAAACGGGCCCACGCGACGGTCGCGGCGATCCCGACGGACCGCCGCTTCGCCAAGGAGTTCGGCGTGCTGGAGACGACCAGCACCGGGCGCATCATTGGCTTCCACGAGAAGCGCGCCGATGCCCCCACCATGCCGGATGATCCGGACAAGGTGTACGCCTCCATGGGCAACTACATCTTCTCCACCGACATGCTGCTACGCTGCGTCGAGGAAGACCAGAAGGATGACAGCAGTTCCCACGACTTCGGCAAGGACATCCTGCCGCGCATGGTGGGCCACGCCGAGATCTTCGCCTACGACTTCATGACCAACAACATCCCCGGTGAACCGCAGGGCAAGCTGCCGTACTGGCGGGACGTCGGCACACTGGATGCCTATTACGAGGCCAACATGGACATCCGGGCGATTGACCCGGAACTCAACCTGTTCAACCCGCAATGGCCGCTGCGCACCGCCGGATACTCCGATCCGCCCACCAAGTTCGCCTTCGACGACGACGACCGGCGCGGCCATGCCATTGATTCGGTGGTGGCGGGCGGCTGCATCATCTCGGGCGGCGTGGTCCGCAATTCGGTGATCGGCCGGCATGTCTATGTCCACTCCGGTGCAGAGATCGATGACTGCGTGGTGTTCGACAATTGCGACATCGGTCGGCGCTCCCGGCTCAGGCGCTGCATTCTGGAAAAGAACGTGCAGATCCCGTCGGACACGGTCATCGGCTACGATCTCGAGGAGGATCGCAAGCGCTACACGGTGACGGAGACAGGGATCGTCGTCGTCGAGGGCAAGCGCAGCCCGGTCGAATTGACGGCCATGAACCTGTAAAGGGTCAATCCAGAAAACGCGTGGTTTCCCGCTGGACCGGCCGGCGGTTGACGCCGCCGGCCGCGGCCTCGTTGGGAATTGCAGGAGGTTGCCGAGATGTCTCGACTGTTCACCTACCTTCCCGGCCTTCTCGCCGCCGTGGTCGCGTTCATCGCCATCCAGGTGGCGGCGTGGTTGGGTTTCGAGTCGCTGGATGCGCAGGCGCTGGTGTTCTTCATCGTCTACATCATCGCCCACGTGTTCGCCGAAAAGGCGATGCGCACCTATGGCGACCAGAGACGCATCTGACGGCGCCGACGACGCTCCGGGCTACCGGGTGCGCCGTGGGCGGCTCGCGAGCTTGAGGGTGTAGCCCTCCGGGCAATACGCCCGGCCCCGTTCCGTCCACTGCACCTCGGCCGTGGTTGGCTTGCGCCAGAAGGCATCGGGGGGGCCCTCGCAGGTGCAGGGACGGATCTGGCAGGCGCTGCCGAGATCGGCCGGCGGCGACGCCCCGACACAGCTCCCCAGCAGAGCCGCCACCAACACGACGCTCGCAACCCCTGCCGCCGACGCCAAGCGCGGCCCCGGCCACGCCATGTCCCGGCCCGGTCTATGCGTGGTGACGGGCAAGCTGGTCTTCCTGCTCCAGGCCGGCATCGGCGGCGCGCCGCAGCAGCCACACTGTCGAGGTTTGCGGTGCCGACGCACCGCCGGAACCGCCCCCGAAGCCGTCGACGAACTCCCACATGGTGGCGGCCAGTCCGGGATAGAGCCGCATCAGTTCCCGTGCTCGCCGGGCCACCCGTCGGGCGGCCACGGCGCGCTCCGCCAGAGCCTCGTGGGACAGGCCGTGGCGTTCGCCAACCAAGTGATCGCCCCAGGCGGTGAGTGCCTGCACCACCCGGTCGAGTTCAACGGGGGCGACGCCGGGGCCGGCCGCACCGGAGAGATCGCCGATCACCATGAAGCCGCCGGGCTCGGCAAAGGTCCGGAGCGCCGAGACGGTCTCCCGGTCGTCCCCAAACACACCGCCGCCGGCCAGCAGCAGGACCACATCGAACCGCGGCAGGCGGCCCACCAGGCGGCGGATGTCCATCGCCTCGAACAGACAGGCGCCGCCCACGCCCATGGCCGAGGCCCGGGTTCGGCACTCGTCGATGAACGGCGCAAACGCGTCGATACCGGTGACGTGCAGGCCCAGTTCCACGGCCAAAGCCGTGGCCACAGTGCCCTTGCCGCAGCCCAGGTCGAGCGCGGTTTGCGCGCCGCTCAGCCGGAGCGGTCGCAACATGCCGACGATCTGCTGCGGATCGGGGCCGAGCACGTCCACGTCCTGAAGCAGGTAGTCCAGCACCGGCAGCAATGCCGGATCGGCGCCCAGCGACGCCGCGATGGTTTGGTCGACCGATGCCGGCACCCGGCGGCGCTCCCTTCCCTCCACTGCGACGCGCCCCATTGACCGGCGCGCCGTTACCGAGTGAGCTTAGCGGAAATCGGCGACGGTGCAAACGGGACCCGGCGGCGGCTATGGTGGCGTGGCGGCCCGGGAGCGCCGGGCGGCCGGGCAAGGGCGGAAAGGAGAGGCGAGTTGGCTGAACCCCGAGACGTGGCGCGTCGCGCGGCCTTGCGCCTCGGCGCCGAGATGGACCCCTCGTTCCCCAACCGGGTCGAGCGGGTGCTGGCGCGAAACGGCGAGGCCGACACCCACGGCCTTACCGACGGCCATGATCTCGGCACCTTCCTGGTGACCGCCGCGCACATCGCCTGCGGCATCCATGCGGCGCTGATCCGCCGCACCGACCGCCCCGCCCGGGTGTTCGTGGAGGAGCGGCTGCGGCGCGAGATGGGCATCGACGAAGGCATGTCACCCGACCATGACAGCATCATCGATGCCGTCGCCGACGCGGTGCTCCGCTGAGGGAACACCCGATAGCGGATGAAGCCGAACTCTGATGTTTCGGGGTCGCCCACCTTTGGGTGTTCGGTCCGGTGGCGCGGGGAGATGACCGGCCGGGCATCGACTTAGCCTTCGTCAATCTCGAACGCCGCGTACTGAGCGTCGATCACGGCCTCCGGCGCAAGCATCCGCAATCCTGCCTCGAATCATTCCCGTTCCGCTTCAACCTCCGCCGTGGCCGCCACGCGCCTTCCGCTCGCTGCAGGGAATCGGCGACCGAACCGGACCCGTCATTTGCATCAGGTTGATGCTGCTGGAACCAACGGGGCGAGCTTCTGTTCCGGTTCACGAACGGTTTGGACACCCCGCTGCAGGAGGTCGGTCTCATGACACGCGTGCTCGTGTTGTACTATTCGAGTTACGGCCATGTGGAAACGATGGCCAACGCCGTTGCCGAAGGCGCCCGCGAGGTCGCCGGCGCCGAGGTCACCGTCAAGCGCGTGCCGGAACTGGTACCCGAAAGTGTCCAACAGCAGAGCGGCTACAAGACCGACCAGGCCGCGTCCCTTCTGGAGGATGTGAATGAGCTGGTCGACTTCGACGCCATCATCGTCGGCACGCCCACGCGCTTCGGCAACATGGCCAGCCAGATGCGCAACATCTGGGACCAGACCGGCGGGCTCTGGTTCAAGGGCAAGCTGATCGGCAAGGTGGGCAGCGCCTTCACGTCGACCGCGAGCCAGCACGGCGGGCAGGAGACGACGCTGATCTCGATCCACCTGACGCTGCTGCATCACGGCATGGTGATCGTCGGAATCCCCTATTCAGTCCAGGAACTCACCAACATGGATGAGATCTCGGGCGGCACTCCCTATGGCGCCTCGACGTTGGCCGGGAGCGACGGCAGCCGCCAGCCGAGCGCCAACGAGTTGGCGATCGCGCGTGCCCAGGGCCGGGGCGTGGCCGAACTGGCTCAGAAACTGCATGGATGAACCCCGGCCTGACGGTGGTCCGGGAAGTTTGAAGGCTTTCCCCTTGGGATCGGTCACCACTAGATCGTGCCTTAGTATGCGCTGACGGCACTGGCCATCTCGGCCAAGATCGCCAGGGCCCTCCGCGGGACCTCGCTTTACCGTCCGAACATCCCCTCGCCGACCATCCCCGAGACGATGTGCCCGGGGATCGATCAGCCCGGCCGAACCCCAACTCACAAGTGTTGCAGGTCCACGTCGACACAGGAGAGGCCGATCTGCGACAGCCCCTCCTCCAGGTAGTCAGAGAGCAGGGGAATGCTCATCAGCACGGCCGGGCTTCTGAAGTCCGCGTTGTCGCGGGATTCCGCAAGGGCCCCCGCCCAGTCGCCGGCGTAATCGCCGCGGCCCATCAGGACGAGCGCGAACAGCTCCGCCGACTGGTCCTCGTTGAGGCTTTCGAGCCAGCCGCGGACCTCCTCCGCCGTGGGATCGTCAGGATAGTCGAACATGATCTCCCGGTCGGCGTCGTCGGTGGGGTTGTCGCCGGGCTCGTCCACCTCCGGCGCCACCTTGACGTCGAACTCCCGGACCTTGATCACGATCGCGCACACGGTGTCGAGGTCGATGCTGCTCAGCATGGGGCGTCCCTCCGATCTCAGTGTGGCCAGCTTTCCACCGGTCGGCCAAGAGTATCGCGGCCGCGGCCCGGTTGCGACCCCGATCCGGCCGATCCGGCCGCGCTTTGCCGGATGACAAGGCTGCCGCTGTTGCCGTAGGTTCCGCGTCCAAGTCCCGGGACCGGCACCACCGCCGCCGTCCCTCAGCAACCAGGGTCGCCAGCCATGCGCGCATCACCCCTGTTCGGGCCGAGCCGCCGCCAGGTCCTCCGCGGCGCGGGGGCGGCGGCCGTCGCCACCTTGCTGCCGCGGCGGTTTGCGGCGGCGGCCCGCCCGGCGCCGGTGCGGATCGGCCTCCTGCTCCCTTACTCGGGCACCTACGCCATGCTGGGGACGGCCATTACCGACGGCCTCAAGCTGAGGCTGGCCGAGGCGGGGGAGACGCTGGCCGGCCGGCCGGTGGACTACATCGCGGTCGACAGCGAGGCGTCGCCGCCGCAGGCGCCGCAGAACACCCGCAAGCTGGTGGTGCGCGACCGGGTGGACTTCCTGGTGGGGCCGGTGCATTCGGGGGTGGCCCTGGCCATGGCTCAGATCGTCGCCGCCCGGGGCGGGCCGATCATGATCATTCCCAACGCCGGCGCCAATGCCCTGACCCGGGAACTCTGTGCCCGCAACGTGTTCCGGGCGTCTTTCAGCAACTGGCAGACCGGCTATCCGTGCGGCAAGGTGATGGCCGACGACGGCCACCGGCGCATCGTCACCATCACTTGGCGCTATGCCGCCGGCGATGAGATCATGGGCGGCGGGGCGGAGCACTTCGAGGCCCTGGGCGGCCGGGTGGACAAGCACATCCGGGTGCCGTTCCCGGACGTGAGCTTCCAGCCCCACCTGTCGGAGATTGCCGCGCTCGCCCCGGACGCGGTGTTCGCCTTCTTCTCCGGCGGCGGCGCGGTGCAGTTCGTGCGTGATTACGCAGCCGCCGGCCTCAAGGACCGGATCCCGCTCTACGGCCCCGGATTTCTCACCGAAGGGGTGGCGGCGGCCCAGGGAGCGGCGGCGGACGGCATCCGCAGCACCCTGCACTACGTCGACGACCTGGACCTGCCGGCCAACCGCCGCTTTCGCGACGCCTACCGCCTGGCCTACGGCCGGGAGGCCGACGTGTTCGCGGTGCAGGGATACGATACCGGCACCCTGATCGTCCAGGCGATGGCGGCGGTCGACGGCGACACCGCGGCCGTGGCCGACATCGCCCGGGCCCTCGAGGGGGCCCGCCTCGACGACAGCCCTCGTGGCCCCTGGCGAATGTCGCCGGCCCACAACCCGGTTCAGACCTTCTACCTCCGCGATGTCCAGGAGGGGCGGCACCGGTTCCTCGGCATCGCCGCCGAAGCCCTCGCTGACCCGGCGATCGGCTGCGCTCTCGGATGAACCGCGACGCCCGCCCTCGCCGGCTCGGGGTCCGGCGGGGCTAGCCTGCCCGATGGATGCCGCCGCCTTCCTGGTGCAGCTCCTGAACGGGGTGCAGTCGGGCTTCCTGCTGTTCCTGGTGGCGAGCGGCCTCACCCTGGTGTTCGGCATCATGGGGGTGATCAATCTCGCCCACGGTGCGTTCTACATGATTGGCGCCTACCTCGCCTTCTGGCTCACCGGCCTGACCGGCAACCTTTTGCTGGCGGTGGTGATCGGGGTGGCTGCCCTGGCGGTGCTGGGCGTGGTGATCGAGCGCCTGGCCATCGGCTTCCTCTACCGCCGCGACCACCTCCAGCAGGTGCTCCTCACCTTCGGCCTGATCCTGGTACTGGACGACCTGCAGCGGCTGATCTGGGGCAGCGACTTCCACAGCGTTCCGGTACCCGACCTGCTGTCCGGGTCGGTCGCCCTCACCACGCAGCAGGACTACCCGGTCTATCGGCTGTTCGTGTCAGGCGTCTGTATCCTGGTGGCCCTCGGGATGTTCGCTTTGATCCGGCACACCCGCCTCGGCATGCGGATCCGTGCCGCCGCCGCCAACCGGGAGATGGCCTCCGCCCTCGGTCTTGATGTAGGCCGGTTGTTCACCCTTGTGTTCGCCCTCGGCGTCGCGCTGGCCGGGTTCGCCGGCATGGTCGCCGCACCGATCGGCGCGGTATATCCGGGGATGGGGGACCGGATTCTCATCCTCGCCTTCGTGATCGTGGTGATCGGCGGTATCGGGTCGGTCAAGGGGGCCTTTGCCGGCGCCATGCTGGTGGGCATTGCCGACACCTTCGGGCGCGTGCTGGTGCCGGAGGTCGCGTCCATGGTGATGTATGCGGTGATGGCGGCCGTTCTGGTGTGGCGGCCCCAGGGCCTGTTCGGGCGCCCGGCATGAGCCCGGCGGGGCCGGAAGCGCGGCTGCTGCTGGCCGTCGGCGTTGGCTTCGTCGGGCTCGCCGCGTTTCCGTGGCTGGGCAGCGAGTTCTACGTGGACCTGGTGGTGCGGCTGATGATCCTCGCCATCTTCGCCATGAGCCTCGACCTCTTGATCGGCTACACCGGCCTGGTCAGCTTCGGCCACGCCGCGTTCTTCGGGATCGCCGGCTACACCTTGGCGATGTTGACGCCCGCCGGCGCCCCGGCGGACCTGGTGGTGGCCCTGCCGGCAGCTCTGCTGGCCAGCGCGCTGGCCGCGGCGGTGATCGGCTTCCTGAGCCTCAGGACCGCCGGCGTCGGCTTCATCATGATCACCCTCGCGTTCGCGCAGATGCTCTACTACTTCGCCAGTGAGAGCAGCGCCCTCGGCGGCTCCGACGGCCTTCTCATCCTGTTCCGCCCGGAACTGGCGGTCGGCGGCCGGTCCCTGGTCGACCTGGAGGACCCCACGGTCTTCTATTACTTGGTGCTGGCGTGTCTGGCGGGGGTACTGCTGCTCCTCAAGGGCCTCGTCCGGGCGCCGTTCGGCCGGGTGATCCGCGCCATCCGCATCGACGACCGGCGCACCCGCGCCCTGGGATTTGCGACCCGGCGCTACAAGCTCGCAAGCTTCGTGATCGCCGGCACCCTGGCCGGGCTCGCCGGCTTCCTGGAGGCCGCCCACGGCGGCTATGTCAGCCCGGGGCATCTCGGCTGGCACCAGTCGGGGCTGGTGATGATGGTGGTGATACTGGGCGGGATGGGCACCGTGTACGGGCCGCTCCTCGCTGCCTTCGCCTTCGGCCTGCTGCAGGATCAGGTGCAGGACTGGACCGCATACACCGGCCTTGCCGTCGGCGTGTTCGTCATCGCCGTGGTGCTGCTGCTGCCCCGCGGCCTCGCCGGCCTGGTGGCGGGGCGATCGCGCCAGGGCGGCCGGTTGCCGCCGTGATGCTCTCCGCCCCGCCGGCACTGGAGATGCGGGACCTGAGCCGCAGCTTCGGCGCCATCGCCGCCGTCAACGCGGTCGATCTGGCCATCACCGCAGGCGGCGTTCATGCCGTGATCGGCCCCAACGGGGCCGGCAAGACCACGCTTCTCGACCTGTTGTCGGGGGAACTGCGGTGCGATGCCGGGCGGGTTCATCTGCAGGGCCGCGATGTCACCCGCCTGCCGCCGGATCGGCGTGCCCGCCTCGGCCTGGGCCGCAGCTTCCAGCGGGCGGGCGTGTTCCCGGACCTGGAGGTGGCGGAGGGCTGCCGCCTGGCCGCCCAGGCAGGCCGGATCCGGGGATGGCGCCGGTTCAATCCGGTACTGCGGGACGCAACGATCGACCGTGCCGCCGGGGAGGCGTTGACCGCCGTGGGCCTGGCCGGCCGCGCCGGCGTGCCTGCCGGGTCACTCAGCTTCGGGGAGCAGCGGCAGCTCGAGCTCGCCATGCTGCTGGCCGGCGGCGCCGAAGTGCTGCTGCTGGACGAGCCGCTGGCCGGCATGGGCGCCGCGGAGTCCCGGCGGATGGCGGCCCTGATCCAAGGACTCGGCCGCACCCGCACCATCGTCCTGGTGGAGCATGACGTGGACGCGGTTTTCGCCATCGCCGATACCGTGACCGTGTTGGTCGCGGGTCGGGTGCTGGAGACCGGGCTTCCGGACGCGATCCGCGAGAGCGAGGCGGTGCAGGAGGCGTACCTGACCCCGGGCCGGGCACGGGGATGACCGGGGACATGATGACCCAGGCCAGGACGCCGGCCGGGCCGGCGCCGCCCCCGTTGCCGCCGTTGTTGGCCGCGCGCGACCTGCATGCCCACTACGGCGGGCATCACGTGCTGCAAGGCATCGATCTCGACATCGCTCCGGGCGAGAGCCTGGCCCTGCTCGGCCGCAACGGCATGGGCAAGACCACCACCGTCCGCACCCTGATCGGGCTCAAGCCCGCCAGTCATGGCACCATCCTGATCGATGGCCGATCGGCGACCGGGCTGCCGCCGCACCGGATCGCCCGGCTGGGTGTGGCGCTGGTGCCGGAGGGGCGGGGCATCTTTCACAACTTGACCGTGCAGGAGAATCTGTACGTCGCCGCCCGCGGCGGAAGCGGCCTCGGTCACCGGTGGGATCTGGATCGGGTGCTCGCCCTGTTTCCCCGTCTGGCGGAGCGCCTGGACAGCCCCGGCACCCGGCTTTCGGGCGGCGAGCAGCAGATGCTGGCCATCGGCCGGGCCCTGATGACCAATCCCCGCCTGCTGCTCCTTGACGAGGCGACCGAGGGACTGGCGCCCCGGGTCAGGGGCGAGATCTGGTCGGTGATCCGGACCTTGAAGGCGGAGGGCGTGGCGACGGTGATCGTCGACAAGGACCTGGCTCAGGTGCTCGAGACCTGCGACCGGGCCGCCATACTGGTCAAGGGTGAGCTTGCGTTTTCGGGGAGGGCCGCGGCACTTGCCGCCGACCGGGCGCTGCAGCGCCGGCTGCTCGGCGTGTGAGGCACGGCGGGGACGGCACCGGCGGCGGCGCATGAGGCCATGCGTTCGAGAGGAAGGCGGCGATGAGGGATGACTCCGTCTACAACCTTAAGTATATAATCGCTCGGTAGCCAGGACGGTCGGCCGCCCAGCCCACGGCGGTTGCCTTCGCTGTCAGTGACGTTCTGAAAATCTTTTCGTCGCACGATGGGACGGAGCTGTTGGCCGTGGAGCACTGTCGGCACGCCCCGCGGCCGACACCTGTCCCGGAACATTCTACGTACAGTGCCGAAACGCATCAAGTTCGGGTCCGCCCGACAAACAAAAAAGCACATGAATCTCTTGGTGCAGCATGACCAGACTTATCACTTTCGACATCAATCGTTCCGACAACAAGGCCAGCTATCCACTCGTCGAGACGGAAGGCAGCGCTTCGAGACCAATGCTGTTGACGATTCTTCTTGCTGTCATTGCCACTTTCTTAATCACTCCAATCATTGCCATGGGCTTGACGACTGGGCTGTCTCATGACGAACAGACCTACCTTACGGCCAGCATTCTTATCGACAGATACAAGATGTACACTGACTTCCATTATAATCACCTGCCGACTCTTCCGCTTCTGAACAATCTTGTATTCAACGTGACGGGTTCTACACAATACTTTTTAGCCGGCCGGGTCATCCAGATTGGAGCTTGGGGCTTCGCAATTTTGTCGATATTTATGATCTCCAAAAAATTAACGCAGTGTGCTGCCGCTGGATGGCTTTCGGTAATATTTTTTGTCACAAGTTCGCCGATCGTTTCCTATCGCACGTTCATCACCGGCACGCATGTGATTCCCATCGGCTTTTGTATATTCGGCCTGTATTTTTTGCTTTCTGCACGGGAGGCGCGCCGTTGGCAGGCGACTTTTTATTTTTTCTCCGGTGCCTGCCTGTCAGTGGCGACAGGCTTTCGAGTCAGCTATATTTTCGCAGTGCTCGCCGCGACCGTCGCAGTAACCGTTCTCACGTTGCGAGGGCCACTTGTGTATAATCTACGAAGCGCTTTCATACCCTTCGCTGCCGGCGGGTTGATTGCCGGAATCCCGACCCTCTTTTACGCCTTTCGCGATTTCGATGCATTCATGTTCAACACCTTGTACTACTTCGAATCGCAGACTGAATTTCGAGACTCTGCGGAGGGCGCGGTCGGCAACTTTGCCATGACCCTAAGAGAGAAACTCGTGTTTGCCCACGACTGGTGGGCCACCGGACCGAACGTGGTGATCATGGCGTTTGCCACGGCAGCCCTGGTGACGGTGGTGATGGTGCCCGGTTTCCGGCACGACCCGGCTGGTTTCTTTCGGCCGCCGTTGGTGCTTGCGATCCTCGCCTTCGTCGCCGCTTTCGTGATGTCGTTCCAGGTCACGCCGATGTGGCCCGGGTATCTGATTCCGCCGATCGTAATGGCCATCGTTCTGGGTGCTGCCGCGTTCGGCATGCTTGATGCGCGGGTGCGTCGGTCCGCGCTACCGCTGCTCGTTGCGGCAGCTCTGGTCGCCGTGATCACGATGTCGCCGGCACGGTTCGTGGTCAACCTTCCTAAATTGTTCGAGCGGGACCAATGGACCGGGGTTCTCGTGCATCGCGGCGCCCAGGAACTCGGCCGACACATGCGGGCGGCCGGGTTCGCTGACCCGGCGACTCAGATCGCCTCAGTGGCACCAATCCTTGTCCTGGAGGCCGGTTTCTCCATCTTCAACGAGCTCTCGGCGGGCCCGTTTTTCTATCGCTCGGGCAATTTCATGAGTCCGGAACAGCGTGCCCGGTTCAATGTGCTGTCCGTCGATACCGCGGACGCGTTTCTGCGCGAACGCCGTCCCGCTGCCATCCTGGTCGGTGCGTATGACCCGACACGACCCGATTACTTCCTGGAGGTGCCCTTCATCCGGTTTGCCGAAGAGGCCGGCTATCACCGGGTCGACCTTGGTCCGGTCCCGGGCGGCAACATTCTCTACCTTCGGCCGCCCGACCTCGGCGACGCCGTCGCAACGGATGATCGTGGCTGGCCCGGGACGCCTTGATCCCGCCCGGTCGGCCGCCTCCTGCTTGGCCGGGCCCCGGTCCCGGCCATCCTTGGAAGACCCTGGTGGCGCCAACGTCGCCCCCGG
>REES01000136.1 GCA_007694935.1 Rhodospirillales bacterium | reverse complement strand
CCCCGGTCCGGCAGTTCCAGCAAGGCAAGGTGCCGCTGTTCCTGATCAGCCTCAAGGCCGGCGGCACCGGCCTGAACCTGACCGCCGCCGACACGGTGATCATCTACGATCCGTGGTGGAATCCCGCGGTGGAGGCCCAGGCCACGGACCGCGCCCACCGCATCGGCCAGCGCAATCCGGTGTTCGTCCATAAGCTGATCACCTGCGACAGCATCGAGGTGAAGATGCAGGCGTTGCAGGCGCGCAAACGGGCGCTCGCCGAGGTCCTGTTCGACCCCGACGGCAAGACCGCGCTGGACATCAGCGAGGAAGACGTCGAGTACCTGTTGGGAGCGGACTGAGCCTGCGTTGAGACTCGTCGAAGGTGCGTCCCCGTTGCGGCGCGACGCCCAACGAAACGCTGTGGCATTCCTCGCCTCCCCCCGTCATGGCCGTGCTCGTCACGGCCATCCACGCAACGCCTCGCCTTCGCGTCAGGGGCGGGCGGACCTGTGCCGCCTTTCTCGTGGTCGGCCGGGACAAAGTCCGGGCAAGTCGCCGGAAGGGGGCGGTCGGGCAAGATCTACGCCGCCGGTCGGCGGTGGTGATTGAGCCGCAGGCTCCATCGCCTACAATGATGGTTGAGAGGTGCTTGGCCGCCATGGAACGGTGGCGAGCTGCGGCTCACGGAACACGACATTAATATGGGAGGGAAGCCAGTGATGCACGTTGGCTTGTTCTGGATGGAGCAATGGTTGAAGGCATTGTCCGAGGCGAATTCGCCTGCCGGTCCGGCGGCCGCGGCACCCGGCAGTGCCACGGGCGACGAGCCGACCCTCGAAGCCGAGAAAGCACGCCAGCTTGCCGCCCGGCTGGAAGCGGAACTCGCCGAACTGCGTGCCGAGGGAGAGCGCGCGGTCGCAGCGCTGGACTCCCGCATCGCCGCCCTTGCCCGAGAGGTCACGGATGAGCGGGCGGCACGAACCGCGGTCCAGGCCGAACGGGACCAGGCAAACGCCGATCTGACCGACGCCCGTCGTCTCAGCGCCCGGCTGGAAGCCGAGCTTGCGGAACTGCGCTCCGAAGGCACCGAGACGATTGCCCGCCACGAGGTCCGCATCCGCGATCTCGCCCGGGAGCTGGCCGAGAAGCGGGATGCGCTCGACCGGTCCCGCCAGGAACTGACCCAGGCCCAGGCGACACTCGCCCAGGTGCGGGAAGCCATGATCAAGGCGGAAGCAGGGCTGGCCGAGCGTGATACGGAGATCGCACGCCTGCGCCAGTCTGTCGAGACAGCGGCCTCGTCTTCGGCAACGCCGGCGCCGGTGGCGGCGGACGAACCCGGCGGCCTGGAGGTGCATTTCCGCAAGCCCGCCGACTGGTCGGAGCCCGTGTACCTGCATTTCTGGAATGCGGAGCCGCCGGTGCGTGCGACCGCGTGGCCGGGCGTGCCGATGACACCGGAGGGCGACGGCTGGTATGTGCATCGCCTGGACGGGATTGGGGCAGCGTCGCTGGTATTCAACGACGGGGGGCCCCACAAGACCGGTGACCTGTATCGCGGTCGCAGCGGCTGGCTCGACGCCGATGGCCGCTGGTCCGACCGCAAGCCGGTCCGCCGTCGATAGGCCTGCCGTCCCCCCGGCCGAAACACCGCGAACCGGATTGCCAGGGCGCGGGCGGGACGGTACGGTTTCGCCACCGTCAGGGCGTCCTGCCCCTCGGCCCGACTGAACAACAACAGAACCCGACAGGGACGGAGGAAGCTTTTTCATGACTCCCACTGAGCAGTTCATCCAGACCCGTGATTTTCTACTGGCCAATCGCGAAAACTATGACGCTGCCTATCAGGGCTTTCAATGGCCGCAGTTCGCGCACTTCAACTTCGCGCTGGACTATTTCGATGTTATCGCGCGCGGCAACGACCGGACGGCGCTGTGGGTCGTAAACGAGGACGGCTCCGAGAGCCGCGTCAGCTTTGCCGAGATGTCGGAGCGGTCCAACCGCGTCGCCAATCATTTTCGCGCCCTTGGTGTCGGCCGCGGCGACCGCATCCTGATGATGCTGAGCAACATGGTGCCGTTGTGGGAGGTGATGCTGGCGGCGATCAAGCTGGGCGCGGTGGTCATCCCGGCGACCACGCTGTTGACGCACGACGACCTGGTGGATCGGCTTGAGCGCGGCAACGTCCGCCACGTGGTGGTCGGCGCCCAGGACACCGGAAAGTTCGCCGACCTCGGCGGCGACTACTCGCGCATCGCCGTGGGCGGCACCGTTGCCGGTTGGCACTCGTTCGAGGATGCCTACGGCGCCGATCCCGGCTTCACCCCCGACGGACCGACCCGAGCCGATGAGCCGCTGCTGCTGTACTTCACCTCCGGCACCACCTCAAAGCCGAAGCTGGTGGAGCACACCCACCAGAGTTACCCCATCGGCCACCTGTCGACGATGTACTGGATCGGCCTCCGCCCGGGCGACATCCACCTCAATATCAGTTCCGCCGGGTGGGCGAAGCATGCCTGGAGCTGCTTCTTCGCACCGTGGATCGCCGGTGCCACGATTTTCATTTACAACTTCAGCCGCTTCCACGCGCCGGCGATGCTCGACGTGCTGGCCCGCTGCGGCGTCACCACGCTGTGCGCGCCGCCGACCGTCTGGCGGATGCTGATCCAGGAAGACCTCAAGGCGCATCCCGTGACGCTCCGTGAAGTGATCGGCGCGGGCGAGCCGCTCAATCCCGAAATCATCGATCAGGTCAAGAAGGGCTGGGGCCTCGACCTTCGCGACGGCTATGGCCAGACCGAGACCACCGCTCAGATCGGCAACTCGCCGGGCCAGCGCCTGAAGCCGGGTTCCATGGGCCGGCCTTTGCCGGGCTACCGCGTCGTGCTGCTGGATGCCGAAGGCAAGGAGACGGAGGAGGGGGAGATCAGCCTGGCGCTCGATCCCAGGCCGCTCGGCCTGATGGTCGGGTACAAGGATGACCCCGGCATGACGGCGCGCGTGATGGAGGGCGGCTTCTACCGGACCGGCGACGTGGCGATGCGGGATGCCGATGGCTACCTGACCTACGTCGGCCGATCGGACGACGTCTTCAAGGCATCCGATTACCGCATCAGCCCGTTCGAGCTGGAGAGCGTGCTGCTGGAGCACGAGGCGGTGGCCGAGGCCGCGGTGGTGCCGAGCCCCGATCCGGTGCGCCTGGCGGTGCCGAAGGCGGTGGTGGCGCTGGTGGGCGGGCGTGAGCCCAGCCGGGAACTGGCCGAGGACATTTTCCGCTTCACTCGGGAGCACCTGGCACCGTTCAAGCGGATCCGCCGGCTGGAATTCGGCGATCTGCCCAAGACCATTTCCGGCAAGATCCGGCGGGTGGAACTGCGCAAGCATGAGGCGGAGATGCGGGGTCTGGGTCAGCGCGGCGCCCACGAGTACTGGGAGGATGATTTTCCGGGCCTGAAGGGCTCCTGACGACGGCCTTCGGGAAAGCGGGCGGCGGGGCCATTGAACCGCCGTCCGCGCATCCACACCTGCCCGACAACGACCGCGATCCGCACGGGAGGCAGGCATGGCGTACCAGCCGATCGAGAACTACGGGATGATCGGTGATCTGCATACCGTCGCCCTGGTCGGTCTCAACGGCTCCATCGACTGGCTCTGCCTGCCTGATTTTTCCTCGCCCAGCGTGTTCGCGGCCATCCTGGACGACAACAAAGGCGGTCGCTTCCGGATCGCACCGGCGACCGAGGACGTCACCTACAAGCAATTCTACTGGCCGGAAACGAACGTCCTCGTCACCCGCTTCCTGACGCGAGGCGGAGCGGCCGAGCTGACCGACTTCATGCCGCTCGAAACCAACGCGCGTTCCGAACGCCATCACCATCGGGTGGTTCGACGCCTGACCGTAAACCGAGGGCGCCTGGACTTCAGTCTGACGTGTCGGCCCGCATTCGATTACGGCAGGGCGCGACACGTCGTCCACCTGACCGAGCGCGGCGCCGCCTTCAATGCCGTCGCTCTGAGCCTGACCCTTAGTTCCGACCAGGACCTCGATAGCGATCAACAAGGCGGCGTTAGTGCTACGTTTAGTCTCGGTGAGGGGGAGACCGCAGTCTTCGTGCTGGAGGTGATGTCCGCCGATGACGAGGCCGCTATGGCCATGGATGCGGAGGCGGCGGAACGAATGTTCCGGGAGACCGTCGCCTACTGGCGGACCTGGCTCGGGAGGTGCCGTTATAGCGGGCGCTGGCGGGAGATGGTCCATCGGTCGGCCCTGGCCCTCAAGCTGCTGACCTATGCGCCGACCGGCGCCATCGTCGCCGCCCCCACCTGCAGTCTGCCGGAGGGGATCGGCGGCGAACGCAACTGGGACTACCGCTACGCCTGGGTGCGGGACGCGGCGTTCACCGTGTACGCGTTCATCCGCCTGGGGTTCACGACAGAAGCGGAACAGTTCATGGGCTTCCTGGACAAGGTTTGCAAAGCCCCCAAGGAAGGTGGTCCTTTACAGCTCATGTATAATATTGACGGCAGGCCGGCGCCGCATGAGCACGTACTGGATCACCTGGAAGGCTATCGTGAGTCTCGCCCTGTCCGCATCGGCAACGACGCGCACAAACAGTTTCAGCTCGATATCTACGGGGAACTTCTGGATGCCGTTTACCTGTTCAACAAGCATGTGGAGCCCATCTCCTATGACCTGTGGGCAACCCTGCACAACATGATCGAATGGGTATGCGACCATTGGGAGCGGCCGGACGACGGCATATGGGAAGTGCGGAGCGGGCGTCGCCAGTTCGTCTATTCCAAGCTGATGTGCTGGGTGGCCATGGATCGCGCCATCCGGCTGGCCGACAAGCGCTCCTTCCCGGCCAACCGGACCCGCTGGCTCAAGGTGCGCGACGACATCTACAACGACATCATGCAGCGGGGGTGGAACGGCACGCGCCAAGCGTTCGTTCAATACTATGACGGAAGCAGCCTGGATGCATCCAACCTGATGATGCCCTTGACCTTTTTCGTGGCGCCGACGGATCCGCGCATGCTGGCGACGCTGGACGCCATCCTGGCACCGCCCGACAAGGGCGGGCTGACGGCGGACAATCTCGTCTACCGCTACAGTCTGAGCGAAAGCGCGGACGGCCTCCAAGGCGAGGAAGGCACCTTCAACATCTGTACGTTCTGGTTGGTGGAGGCGCTGACCCGCGCCGGCCGCCACGACCCGGCCCGGCTCGAAGATGCCCGACTGATGTTCGAGCGCATGACCGGTTATGCCAACCACGTGGGCCTGTATGCCGAGGAGACGGGCAGTTGCGGTGAAGCGCTCGGCAATTACCCGCAAGCCTTCACCCACCTGGCGCTGATCAGCGCCGCCGTCAACCTCGACCGGGCGTTGGGGCCGGGTGCCTGAACGTGCACTCACTGAGCAGGGAGGGAGACACATGACCGACCGGCCGTCCGTTGCGGAATACCCGCCCGTCGTCCTGCCCAGCCCAGAGCGCCAGTTGTCGCTCAAGGGCCAGAAGGCGCTGGTCACCGGCGGCAGTTCCGGCATCGGGCGGGAGATCGCCATCGAACTGGGCTGGGCCGGCGCCGATGTGGTGGTCAATTACCTCTCCGGCGACGAGGATGCTCAAGAGGTCGTCAAGCTTGTGGGGCGGCGCTGTGGCGTGCGGGCTTACGCCCACCAAGCCGACGTTTCCGATGAGTCCGCGGTTCAATCCATGTTCCAGAGGATGAAGGAGACGTTTGGCGGCATCGATATTTTGGTCGCCAACGCCGGGGTGCAGCGGGATGCCGCGTTCCACGAGATGTCCATGGCCGACTGGAACATGGTGCTCAACGTCAACCTCACAGGGCAGTTCTTGTGCTGCCGGGAAGCCGTTCGCGCCTTTCAGAGAAAGGGCGTGGTGCCGGAAGTGTCCTGCGCCGCCGGCAAGATCATCTGCATGAGTTCGGTCCACGATATCATTCCGTGGGCCGGGCGTGCCAACTACGCCGCGTCCAAGGGCGGCATCCTGATGATGATGAAGACCATCGCCCAGGAGGTCGCCCCCTGGCGCATTCGCGTTAACGCCATCTCCCCCGGGGCCGTGCGTACGCCCATCAACCGCTCGGCCTGGGAAACGCCCGAAGCCTATGACGCGTTGATGAAGCTGGTCCCCTACAACCGTATCGGCGAGCCGTCGGACATCGGTCGGGCGGCGGTGTGGCTCGCCTCCGACTACGCCGACTACATCACCGGCACGACCCTCTACGTCGACGGCGGCATGACGCTCTATCCAGGCTTCGACGCCGGCGGCTGAACCGGACAAGGCGGAGGGGCGCTCGCCGGGGACGCAGGGTCGCTGGGCCGCAGGTGGCAACGGTGGAAGCCCCCGACGGGACCGAAGGCTGTTTGCGGCAAAAAGCTGGAAATGCTATGCTCCGGCGTCAACTATTCCACCGACAGGTGGGCTGAGCGCCTCCGGCGATATGACGCGCGACGCAGCCACAGGGTTTTCCAGGATCGCCGGACGCGACCTTTAGACGTTGCTCTGCGCGCTTTCAACCTTGAACTGTTACTATAAGTTGTGTCACCCTTGTTCACGACAGCTCTTGGCCGGGACCGTGCAGGAAGCAGGGCTACCATGACCCTGGCCTGTCGGGGTCATCGGCAGCGCCTGGAAGACGGATAAACCCCATTTCTGTTGCGTTCGGCGCAATCGACCCAGCGCCTCTCAGGAGAAGCAGGACCTATGCACAATTTCGTCCAAGCGATGCGACGCGGGATCCGTTTGGCTGTGGTTGCCGCGGCCGTCAGCGTGGGTGCCGCGACCGGCTGCGACGGGGCGCCGCCGCGTACCGCCGACGACCACATCGCCCGTGCCCTGGAATTCCGGGCGGAGAACAACGCCGCCGCCGGCGTGATCGAGTTGCGCAATGCCTTGCAAAAGGAACCGCAGAATGCCGAAGCCCGGCGGCTGCTGGGGGAACTGCACCTCCTGCAGGGGGACGGTGCAGGCGCCGTCAATCAGTTGGAACGCGCCCAGGCACTCGGCCTGGATACCGAGGAGCTGCGGCTTGATCTTGCGCGGGCGCGGCTGTTCACCGGTGCTTTCGACGCTGTCGTCGAGGCCGCCGACGCGGAGCTTCCCACCACCGAGCAACCCGCGGAGTGGCTCGCCGTCCGCGGCGAGGCGCTCTATTGGCTTGGCCGCCTGGACGAAGCGGAAGAGGCCTTGGTCACCGCCCAAGAGGACTCGCCTCATGCCCGGGCCCAGGCGATGCTGGTCAGGACCGTCGCTGCCGGGAACGATCTCGACCAGGCGCTGATCCTCGCCGATGCAGGCCTTGCGGCTTTCCCGGACGATGTCGTGCTTCATGCCCTCAAGGGCGACATCCTGTTGACGCAGCGACTGCCGGAAGCGGCCGAGCAGGCCTATCGGCGGGCGACCGAGCTGGCACCGGGTGGCATCTCCGCCCAGATCGGTCTCGCTCGCGCCCTGATCTTCCAGAACCGGCCGGAAGACGCCGGCGCCGTGCTCGCCGGCCTGGGAGGTCAGGCGGCCAACAACGCCGATGTCGCGCTGCTGAAGGGCTTGGTCGCCCTGCAAACCCGGGATCTCGAATCCGCCCGCACGCACGCGGACCAGATCCTCCAGGTGATCCCCAACCATCGCCAGGCCCTGTTCATTGCCGGCGCAGCCAACGCCGGTCTGGCGTCGTTCGAGCAGGCCCGCGAGCAGCTCGCCCGCTATCTGGCGCAGGCGCCGGAGGACACCTATGCGAGGCGCCTGCTGGGTGGTGTACAGCTTCGCCTGGGAGCGCAGGACCAGGCCTACCGGACGCTGATGGCGGCGCCGCGCGGGATCCCCGATGACGATGCCTACCTCACGCTGCTGAGCGCCGCCGCCGCCCAGGACCAGGGCGGCATGCAGCAGAGCGTTGCGTTCATGGAGCGGGCGGTCACCCTGTCGCCGGAGGAGGCGGGCCTCAGGGCTCGCCTGGGCGTGCTGCGGATGGCGGCCGGGGACACCGGAGCGGCCGAGCAGGAGCTGCAGGCCGCTTTGGAACTGGACCCGCAGCTCAAGGACACACCGGAGTTCCAGCGGGCGCAGGCCGCCCTGGCTTTGGGCTACATGCGCGAGGGCAAGTTCGACGAGGCCTTGGCAGTGATCCGGCGGGAGCTGGAGAGCGAGCCGGACAGCGCCACCTGGTTGGTTCTCTCCGGTGGCGCCTATGTCGGCAAGGGTGATGCCGCCAGCGCACGGAAGGCGTTCGAGCGGGCCCTCGAGCTGGAGCCCGGCCGCAGCGATGCCGCCAACAACCTGGCCCAACTCGAGATCCAGGACGGCAACGTGGACGCCGCCCGCGCCGTCCTGGAAAGCGTTCTGGTCCGCGAACCGAACCATTTCCCCACGCTGATGCGGCTCGCCGCGCTGGAGCAGAACGCCGGCCGGACGGACGTGGCGCGGAGCCGCCTGGAACAGGCGATGGAAGCCAACCCGCAGGCGGTGGCGCCGCGGCTCGGCCTGGCTCAGATGTTCATGGCCGAACGGGCGCCCGACCGGGCGCTGGCTGTCACCGCGCCGGTGGCCGAGGCTGCCCGGGACAATGCGGCGATGATGGCGGTGCGCGGTCAGGCGCATCTGCAGACCGATCAGCCGGTGCAGGCGCTGGCGGACCTTGAGCAACTGATCACCCTGGCGCCCGAGGTGGCCGAAGGGCACTTCCTGCTGGGCGGCGCCTACCTGCGCCTGCAACGGCTGGATGACGCCAATACAGCGCTGTCCCGGGCCTTGGAGCTGGATCCCGCGCACTTCGGCGCCAAGTCGGCGCTGGCCGGGGTGTTGATCGCGGCCGGCGACGTCGAGGCGGCGCGGCCACTGGTCTCCGAGCTGGCCGCCGATCAGCCGGCCCAGCTGGGGGTGATCGTGCTCCAGGGACAGCTCGCCGCGGCGGAAGGCAACCCGGCCGGGGCAGCGGAATTCTATGCCAAGGCACTCGAGGCGGGGCCGAACGTCGACATCACCGCGGCCCTGTCCCTCGCCCGCTGGCAGGCAGGTGATCCGGACGCGGCGATCGAGACCATCAAGCAGGGCCTTGCCAGCCATGCCGACAACCTGGGGCTGCTGCTGCGGCTGAGCGAGTATTACATCGCCCTGGACCGGCGTGAGGAGGCGATGGCGACCCTGCGGGACATCGTCCGGCTCCAGCCCGGGATGTGGATCGCCCAGAACAACCTCGCCTGGTTTCTGTACGAGGCCGGGGCGATCAGCGAAGCCTACCGCCACGCCCAGCGGGCCCATGACGTGGCACCGGACCACCCCGGCGTGGCCGACACCCTCGGCATGATCGAACTCGCCCGCGGGAACACCGCCCGGGCGGTGACGCTGTTGCGCCAAGCCGCCACCGGCGTCCCCGACAACGCCACCATCCAGTTCCACTATGCCCAGGCGCTGGCCGCCGATGCCCAGCGGGAGGAAGCCCGCGAGGTGCTCCGCCGGGCTCTGGATACCGGCACACCGTTCAGCGGCCGGGACCGGGCGGCCGCCATGCTGGAAGAACTGGAGCAACAATGACGGCGGCCGGGCCGCGATCACGGCTCGTGCCGCCGGGCCGTTGATCAGGCTGTAGGACCCCGGGTGCCAGGCGCTCAGCCGGCGTGGCTGATCGCCTGCCGCCGGGGGTGGCGGCTCGCCTGACTCCTCCTGCAAGATCGCGGGCCGGCGCCGGCCCGCCCTCCTTCACGTCCGCTTTGCCGGCGGTGCTGTGACGGCTTACCGGCACGGCCGGAGGAACCGCAACGCCGGGCCTCGGCAGCGTTGCTGGCCACCCGTATTTCCCGAACGGGTACTGATCAAATGGTCAGCCCTGCTTGGGGCATACAGACAACGCCAAGATTACTCATTTGGGTATTCTAAGCTTTGTCACAAAAAATCCGTTGAGTCAGGCCTGATTCTCGTGTTACTTGTGCCTTGTGGGGAGTTGCGCGCCACCGGCGCTTTGAGAGAGGGCACAGCAATGCTTGAATTGCAATCATCGGTTGGCGCGCGCACGCTGCGTGCTGCCTTGCTCGGGTGCACGGCCCTGGCCATCACCGGGACGATCAGCCCGGTGTCGGCCGCCGACATTACCTGGAAGGGGGGCGACGGCAACTGGACCGTCGGACCCAACTGGGAGGGGGATGCCGCCCCCGGGACCGGTGACAACATCTTCGTCGACGGCGACAAGCCGGTGGATTCAACCGTCACCGTCAACACCAGCCCCACCATCGGCACCCTCACCATCAGTGCCGGGGACACGGTGGCGATCCAGAATACCCGGACGTTCACCCTGGGCGGCGACCTGTTCAATGCCGGCGTGCTGGTCCTCAACTCCGTCGGTTCCCTCACCGATCTCGTGCTCGGCGGCAGTGCCACCTTCTCGGGCGGCGGCGTACTGGCGCTGAGCAATGCCGCCAACAACCGCGTCTACGGCTCCCCGACCACCAGCGTGCTGACCAATGCTTCCGATCACACCATCCGGGGCTCGGGACAGTTCGGCATCGGGCTCATGGGGCTGATCAACGAAGGGGTGATCCTGGCGGACCAGGGCACGGGGCTCACGGTCCAGCTCAACAACGCGGATGGGATCGCCCGAGCCAACCAGGGCACCATGCGCGCGTCCGACGGCGCGACCTTGACCATCGTCAACACCGACATCGACAACACCGGCGGGCTGATCGAGGCGCTGGACGGCTCCACCGTGGCGCTCAACGGTTCCCGCATCACCGCCGGCACCCTGCGGACCGCGGGCGACGGGGTGGTGACCCTGCAATCCAGCGCCACCCTGGAGGACCTCACCAACGAGGGGCTGGTGCGCATCAACAACGCCTTCACCGGCCGCATCGAAGGGACCATCGACAACACCGGGGAGATCCGGCTCAACTCCATCGGCTCCACCACCGAGCTGGTGATCCTGGACGATGTCACCCTGGCCGGGGACGGCGTGCTGTCCATGAGCAATGTCGCCGTCAACCGCATCTTCGGGAACGCCGCCACCAACGTGCTGACCAATACGTCCGATCACACCATCCGCGGCTCGGGACAGCTTGGCGTCAACTCCATGGGGCTGATCAACCAGGGGCTGATCCTGGCGGACCAGAGCGCCGGGCTCACGGTCCAGCTCAACAACGCGGATGGGATCGAGCGGGTCAACGAAGGCACCATGCGGGCTTCCGACGGCGCCACCCTGACCATCGCCAGCACCAATCTCGACAACACCGGCGGGCTGATCGAGGCGCTGGACGGCTCCACCGTGGCACTCAACGGTTCCCGCATCACCGCCGGCACCCTGCGGACCGAGGGCGACGGAGTGGTGACCCTGGTGAACGCCACCCTGGAGGACCTCGCCAACGAGGGGCTGGTGCGCATCAACAACGCCTTCAGCGGCCGCCTCGAAGGGACCATCGACAATATTGGGGAGATCCGGCTCAACTCCGTCGGCTCGACGACCGACTTGCGCGTTGAGGGCAACGTCACCCTGGCCGGGGACGGCGTGCTGTCCATGAGCAATGTCGCCGTCAATCGCATCCGCGGGAACGCCGCCACCAACGTGCTGACCAATACGTCCGATCACACCATCCGCGGCTCGGGACAGCTTGGCGTCAACTCCATGGGGCTGATCAACGAAGGGGTGATCGAGGGCGACGGGACTGTCGCCCTGGTGATCGATCCCACCGATGCGCTGACGGTGGAGAACCGGGCCGGCG
>REES01000134.1 GCA_007694935.1 Rhodospirillales bacterium | reverse complement strand
CAGCACGGCGGCGAAGGCCGAGCCGCCAGCGGAGTCACCGAAGGCCGAGCCGCCAACGGAGTCACCGAAGGCCGAGCCGCCAGCGGAGTCACCGAAGGCCGAGCCGCCAGCGGAGTCGCCGAAACCGGTTGCCGAATCGAAACCACCCCTTGCCGCTCCGCCGCCCGCGCCGGCGACCCCGCAAGCGGCCGCTCCGAAGGCCGTTGCGGAGCCGACGGCCAAGGCGCCGGAACCTGAGAAGGCCGTGAAGACCGCCGCTCCCGCCGCCAGGAAGCGGGCGCCGGCTCGGGGAAAGACCTCCGCCAAGTAACCGCTCCGCCTCGCGGAACCGCCAGCGTCCGGATCGGGCGCGGCGGCCCTACCGGTTTCGCTTCACCGTCCGGTGGCCAAGACGGCGGCGCTCCGCGATCCGTTTCAGAATGCCATAGCGCTCGGCGGCCGAGATGTCCCGCCAGGCGGCAATCTCGTCCATCGTCCTGAGGCAACCCAGGCAGAGACCGTTTTCCGGATGCAGCTCGCACACGCCGACGCAGGGGGAGGGGATGTCTCTCGTTGGGCTGGTCGTGGTTGACATGGGCTTTCCGGTCGTCCTCGGCTGGTGTCGACGGTGCGATGGCAGCAGGTCGTCAATGCGGGAGGTATGGATGCTTGCCGGGCGGTGCAATCCACAGTGACCGCATTGCACCCGGGGGCACCCGCTTCGTTGGCGGCCCACGCCTGAGAACGGCCGCACTTTCGTGCCGGTTACCGTTGTGCCGGCCACCGGGGTGTCTATTATGGCCGCGCATTCGGCGCCCGCCCGGAGGCGCAGCGCAGCCAAGCCATGCCGATCCGGAAACTCAACAAGCTGTTCTATCCCCACTCGGTTGCCGTCATTGGTGCGTCCAGCCGCGAGGGGGACGCCGGCAACGTGGTGATGCACAACCTGCTGCAGGGCGGGTTCGAGGGACCGATCATGCCGGTGAGCCGCGACCAGCAGGCGGTGGCCGGGGTGCTTGCCTACACCTCGGTGGAAAACCTGCCGATTGCGCCGGATCTCGCCGTGATCTGTGCACCGCCTGAGGCGGCTGCGGCGGCGCTGCGTGATCTGGGAGCCCGGGGGGGCACCGGTGCCGCCGTGCTGCTGGCGGCGGGGATGGCGGCGCACATTCGCTCACCCGCCTGGCAGGAAGCCATCGACACGGCCCGCCAATGGGGCATCCGCTTGCTTGGTCCCAACTGCATGGGCCTCATCGTGCCGCATATCGGGCTCAACGCCAGTCTGTCGCATGTTCCGGCCATGACCGGCAGCATGGCCTTCGTGTCGCAATCCTCGGTGATGTCCATGGCAGTGCTGGACTGGGCGCGGCAGCGGGACATCGGCTTCTCCCACTTCGTGTCGGTGGGGGAGGCTGCGGACGTGGATTTCGGCGACGCGCTCGATTTTCTCGGCAGCGACGCCATGACCCGGGCGATCCTCCTCTACATCGAGGCGGTGCACCAGGGCCGCTCGTTCATGTCGGCGGGCCGGGGCGCCAGCCGCAACAAGCCGGTGCTGGTCATCAAGGGGGGCCGGGTCGCCGCCGGCCAGCGCCTGGCGGAGCTCAGAACCGGCCTGGCCACCGGCGTGGATGACGTCTACGACGCCGCCATCCGCCGTGCCGGCATGCTGCGGGTCTTCAGCTTCGGAGAACTGTTCGCCGCGGTGGAGACCTTGGGGCGGGCCACCCCGCTGCGCGGTGACCGTCTGGCCGTGCTCGCCAACGGCTACGGTGTGGCGATCATGGCGGCCGACACCCTGGTGGGCAAGGACGGGCATCTGGCGCAACTGGCACCGGCAACCGAGACCGCCCTCGCCGGTGCGCTGTCGGGCAGCTTTCCCGGGGGCAATCCGGTCAGCCTGCCCACGGACGCGCCGCCCGAAGCCTACGCCGATGCAGCCCGGATCCTTCTCGATGCCGCCGAAGTGGACGCGGTCATGGTGCTCCACGTGCCCACCGCCATGGCTTCCAGCACCGCGGCGGCCGAAGCGGTGATCCAGGCGTGCAAGGCCCGCAAGGGAACCGTGCTGACGAGCTGGATGGGCGGCCAGAGCGTCGCGCCGGCTCGCCGACGCTTCGCCGAAGCGGCCATCCCCACCTACGACACCCCGACACAGGCGATCGATGCCTTCATGCACATGGTGCGGTTCCGCCGCAACCAGGAGATGCTGATGGAAACGCCGGTGTCGTTGCCCGAGGAGTTCACCGTCGATGCCGCCGGGGCCCGGCGGGTCGTGGACGAGGCGATCGCTGCCGGTCCCAAGACGACGGAACCCGCGGCGGCCGGGGGCAGCGGTGTGCCGCTCAGCGATGCGGCGATCGCCGCCGTGCTCGATGCCTACCGCATCCCCACCGCCGCGGCACACCCGGCCGAGACTCCCGAGGCGGCGGTGGACCTTGCGTGCCGGCATGGCTTTCCGGTCGAGCTCGCCCTCCCGGTGGACTCGAGGGGGCGCTCCAACGCAGATGGCACCGGGCCTCGCTTGGCGAATACGCCGGCAGCGGTACGGGATACCGCCGACGCGCTGCTTCGCGAGAGCCGGGACCGTCACCCCGAAGACGCCATCCACCAGGTCCTGGTCAGGCCGCTCCCGCTGCAGCACGCCACCCGGAAGCTTCGGGTCGAGATCGCGTGCGATCCCGTCTTCGGTCCGGTTCTGGCGGTGGGAGAGGGTGGGCCGGCGGCGGATCCGCTGGCCGACCGGGCGGTCACCCTGCCGCCGCTCAATTCGACGTTGGCACGCGAGGTGGTGCACCGCACCCGCATCGCCCGGGTACTGGCCGCGGGAGACGGCGTGCCTGCAGGGAACGTCGAGGCCCTGGGCCTGACCCTGGTCAAGCTGTCGCAGCTGGTGATCGACGTGCCGGAGCTCATCGCCCTCGATATCAACCCGCTGCTGGTTGACGACACGGGCGTGCTGGCGGCCGGCGCGCGGATGCGAATCGCCCCGGCCTGGACCCTTCCGGAACGCCGTCTTGCCATCCGCCCCTATCCGAAGGAACTGGAAGAGCGGTTCCGGCTGCGGTCGGGGCGGGAGGTGTTGCTCCGGCCGATCCGCCCCGAAGACGAACCGGAGCATTACGAGTTTCTTTCCAAGGTGTCGCTGGAAGACATCCGGTTCCGCTTTTTCGGCTTGGTGCGCCGGCTTCCGCATGCCGCGATGGCGCGCCTGACCCAGATCGACTACGACCGGGAAATGGCGTTCATTGCCACCGCGCCGCACCCCGACGCCCAGGGCTCGGAGACTCTTGGCGTGGTCCGGACCGTGACCGACCCCAATAACGAGCAGGCCGAATACGCCATCCTGGTGCGTTCGGACCTGAAGGGGGAGAAACTCGGCTGGAAACTGATGGAGAAGATGATCGCCTACTGCCGCAGCCGCGGCAATCGGGAGATCGTAGGCCAAGTCTTGAAGGACAACACCCGGATGCTCCGTCTGGTGAAGAGCCTCGGATTCACTGTTCGCCCGGTCCCGGGGGAGGACATGGTGGAGGTCTCACTGGGCCTGTGAGGGCGCGCCTGACCGCAGCCGGCCTTGCCCGGGTTGCGCCGCCCTTCACGCCAGGAGCCATGAACCGGTTCGGTCGTCCAGCCGCCTCAGCCCCAGCCGATCGGCCGCCTCAAAGGCGGCCGTCAGCTCCGCCCGGGTCGGACGCCGGGCCAGTTCCGCATGCGCCGCCGCCCGATAGCCGGGACGGTACTGGTCCATGATGTTGAGGTAGGTCTCGCGGGAGACGTGTTCGGCGAGGAACTGCAGGGTCTCCGTCGTGCCGGCCAGACCGTTGGGCAGTACCAGGTGGCGCACCAGCAGGCCCTGGACGGCGATGCCCTGGGAATCGAGCACCAGGTCTCCCACCTGGCGATGCATTTCCACCACCGCCGCCCGGTTGAGCCGGACGTAGTCGTGCACCTTGGAATGCTTTCGGGCAACGTCGGGGTCGGCGTACTTGATGTCCGGCATGTAGATGTCGATGACGCCGTCGAGCAGCGCCAGCGCCTCCGGACTGTCGAAACCGCCGGTGTTGTACACGAGGGGGATCCGGAGTCCGCGATCGGCGGCGATCGCCAGCGCCTCCAGGATCTGCGCCACCACGTGGCTCGGGCTGACCAGGTTGACGTTGTGGCAGCCCTGGCGTTGCAGCGACAGCATGATGTCGGCCAGCTCCTCGGCACTGACCTCGCGCCCTTCGCCCTGCCAACTGATCTCCCAGTTCTGGCAGTAGATGCAGCGCAGGTTGCACCAGGCGAAGAAGACGGTGCCGGAGCCGCGGCTGCCGGTGATCGGCCGCTCCTCGCCGAAGTGAGCACCGGCAGATGCCACCACCGCACGCCGACCGGTCCGACAGGCGGCGCCGGCGACGCTCGCCAGCCGATCGACCCGGCAGTAGCGGGCACACAGGTCGCAGTTGCTCATGCGCGCCACCGCGGCCCGGGCGCGTTCGACCAGGCCGCCGGCTGCGTGCAGCGAGAGGTAGCGGGGGGAACGGTCCTCGATCATGGTGCCCTCCTGAGCGTCGTTCGTTCCCCCTACTTGGTTTCGGCCTCGAACACGCCGTCCCACTCGGATGGCGGCGGGCTGATTTCATAAGCCTGGATGCGCCGGTCATAGACGTCATAGAGCCCCGCGATATCGAACCCGTCGACGAGCTCGCGGCAGGCCACGAGGGCAGCCCGCGCCTCCGTCCACTGCCGGGTCCGATAGGCCCGCAACAAGCGCGCGTGGGCCGCTGCCAGGATGGCGAACGCGTTGCCGGCGGTGACGGCCTCGTCGCCGAGCACGGTGTAGATGCGCACCACTTCCCGCCGCCCCTTGACCCGGATTCGATCGAGCTCGAGCATCGCGAGGTCCGGCGCCAGATCGCAGGTGTTCTCGCCGACGATCACGCCGACACCGTAGGCCTTGGACTGGCCTTCGAGACGGGACGCCAGGTTCACGTCGTCACCGAGAACGGTGTAATCGAACCGCTGGTCCGAACCCATGTTGCCGACCACGACCGTGCCGGAGTTGACGCCGACGCCGACGCTCATCGGCGCGTAGGGCCGGCCGGCCGCTTCGGCTGCAGCCGCGAACTGCCGGTTCAGCGGCGCCATCACCGCCTGCATCTCCAGCGCTGCCAGGCAGGCGTTGCGGGCATGCTGCGGATCATCCAACGGGGCGTTCCAGAACGCCATGATGCAGTCACCCATATACTTGTCGACCGTGCCGCCACGACGCAACACCACCGCCGTCAGCGGCGTGAGCAGGCGGTTGATCAGGCTGGTGAGGCCCGTCGGATCGTCCTTGTAGCTTTCGGACAGACTGGTGAAGCCGCGCACATCGCAGAACAGGATTGTCAGCGTCCGGGTCTCGCCGCCCAAGGCGAGCCGGCTCGGATCGTCCGCAAGGCGCTCCACCATCGCCGGGGACAGGTAATACTGGAACGCGGTGCGCACCCGCTGCCGGCTGACCTGCTCCTTAGTGTACCCGGAGTAGGTTAGGAAGGTGTAGAGCAGCAGCATCGCCAGGATCGCATAGCTGGCATCGAACAGGATCCGATGCTGGCTGAACAGGCCCCATGCGGTGGCGCCCGCACCGCCTGCGACCAGCAGAAACAGCATCAGAGTCCACCCCGCGCCCAGCTTTGGCACCAGCCAGATCAGCAACAGGCCGCCGGCCAGCAGGAGACTGATCTCCGCCCCCGCCATGTAGTTGGGGCGGGACAGAAACATGCCGGTCGCCGCGTTCTCGATGATCTGGGCGTGGACCTCCACGCCGGGCATCGACCGTTCCACCGGGGTCGGCCGGATGTCGTGCAGGCCGAACGCCGAGGTGCCGATCACCGCAATCTTGCCCTGCAGCATTGCGGGGTCGGCAACGCCGGCCAGAACCGCCGCAGCCGGCACGTACTTCTCCGGATCGAGCCGCGAGAAATACGGCCAGATGCGGCCATGGCCGTCGGTGGGAATGGAGAATCCTGGGGCGACGTCCACACGTCTCAGCCCGGCTTGATCGAGAGTCACCACGGTTACGGGCCGGTCAAACGCGAGCCGCAGCATCTCCAAGGCGAGCGAGGGAAACAGCTCTCCGTCATGGGCGAACACCGCCGGCACCCGGCGAACCAGTCCGTCGGTCTCCGGATACAGCGACACGAACCCATGGCCCGCGCCGGCCGCCTCGATCACCGCAATGTTGCGGATCAGCCCAGGGGCGCCGACCGCCGCTGCCGCCGGGTGCGGGGCGTCGGCGGTCCGCCGCACGGCGATGGTTCGCTGCAGCGGCGGACCGGCGTCATCCTGGCCGGCGACCGGTTGCGCCACCCGCCCCAACACCACGCGGCGGCCGCGGATCGCATCCGCCAGCACCGCATCGTTGCTGGGGAGGCTGAGCAGCCTTCGGCGCGTCTCGCTGTCCAGGCCTTGCAGCATCCCCGACAGGGTGGCCGGGTTGACCCGATCCGGTTCGGGGAACACCACGTCGAAGGCCACCACCACGGCGCCGGCGGCAAACAGCGCCTCCACCAGGTCGGCCAGGAGATTGCGCGGCCACGGCCATTGTCCGAGCGTGGCCAGACTGTCCTCGTCGATATCGACGATGGTCACGGGGCGCACGGTGACCGCGCGCGGCCGGATGTCCTGGAAAAGGTCGAACACCTTGACCCGGAGAATCTCCACCGGCCGCGGCTCGGCGACATAGACGGTCACCGCCAGGGCGAGAAGCCCGAGCGCCAGCAGCCGATCCAGGCCGAAGCGCCGGTTGAGCGCCCGCACCCGCCAGCGGCGGGTCCAGCCCGTTCCGGTCGGCGCCGGGAGTCCGGTCATGGCATCGTGGCACCGGCGGTCGCTTCCGTTGTCGCCGAAAGCGCGATGGCCGGGTATCCTTCACTACTCATGCTGGAGTGATCCCCGCAACGGTCCTATATGCTTCGGTCATGACGACGGCATCTCCCCGATCATGGCTTCGCCCTTTTCTCGCGTCGCTGGCGCCGACGTTTCGCGAGGTCCTGTTGATCTCGCTGTTCATCAATCTGGCGGCGCTGGCGGTGCCGGTCTTCGTCCTCCAGGTCTATGACCGGGTGGTTTTCCATGCCGGACTCAGCACGCTCCAGGGTTTGGTGCTGGGCATGATCATCGTCCTGGTGTTCGACTATACCCTACGGCAGGGGCGCGCGCGCATCATGCAGACGGTGGCGGCCCGTGCCGATGTTGCCGTGGGACGCCGGCTGTTCGACAAGCTGACGGCATTGCCGTTGCGGGTGCTGGAAGGGCAACCGACGGCCGCTTGGCAAATGCTGTTTCGCGATGCCGACGTGGTCCGAAACACGGTTTCGGGTGCCTCGGCGATCCTTGTCGCCGATCTTCCCTTCGTTATCCTATTTTTGGGGCTTGCCTTCGTCATCGCCCCGCCGGTGGCCTGGATCCTGCTGCTGGCCCTGCCGCTGTTCGTGCTGGTGGCCTGGCGGTCCGGAACGGTCATGGCGACGGCCAACCGGTCGGAGCGGGATGCGACACTCGGCCGCGACCGGCTGTTGGCGGAGATGATCGCCGGGCGCACCACCGTCAAGGCGCTGGCGCTGGACCGGGCGATCCGACCGGTGTGGGAAGACCGGCACGCCGACACCATCGAGCGCGCCATCGACCGCGGTGCCCGGATGGACGGCTACACCAATCTCGGGACCACCCTGACCATGGTGACCACGGTCACTCTGACCGCTGTCGGCGCCATCGCCATCATCAACCATCAGATGACGATCGGTGCGCTGATCGCAGTCAACATCCTGGCCGGCCGGCTGGTCGGTCCGCTGACCCAACTGGTGGGGATGTGGCGCAGCTATGCCGCGTTCGGCGATGCGGTGGACCGGCTCGGCCGGACGTTCGCCATGCCCTCGGACCGGCAGGACAGCAGCATCGCCCTGGCCCGGCCGACCGGCAGGATCGGCCTCGAAACCGTCCGCTACCGGTATTCCCCCGAGGCCCGGCCGGCCATCGATGGCGTCACCCTGACAATCGGGCCCCACGGGGTGACGGCACTGGTCGGCCCCAACGGCAGCGGCAAGACCACCCTGCTCAAGCTGATCCAGGGGCTCTATCCGCCCGATCAGGGGCGGGTGCTGCTGGACGGCGCCGATATCGCCCAGCTTTCGCGGTCGGAGCTTGCCGCCTGGATCGGCTACGTTCCGCAGGAGTGCGTGCTGTTTGCTGGGTCGCTCAAGGACAATATCGCCCACCGTTGTCCCGGCATCGCCGATGCCGACGTGATCGCCGCTGCCGAAGCCGCCGATGCCCATGGGTTCATCATCGATCTGCCGGACGGCTACGGCACCGACGTCGGCGAAGCGGGCATGCGGCTTTCCGCCGGGCAGCGTCAGCGTATCGCCATCGCCCGCGCCCTGCTGGGGGACCCGCCGGTACTGGTGCTGGATGAGCCTTCGTCCAACCTGGACCGGCAGGCGGAGTACGAGCTGCGGCGGACTCTGGTCCGGCTCGGCCAGAGCCGCACCGTGGTGATCGTGACACACAGCCCGATCCTGCTGTCCGCCTGCTCCAGCCTGGTTGCCCTGGATGGCGGCAAGGTGGCAGCGGCCGGGCCGGCAGCAGAGATCCTGCCCCGTCTGTTTGGTGTCGGGCGCGACGGGCGTCGGGACGATGCCCTGCCGCCGTCTGCGCGCCCGGTCGCCGCCGCCACCGGCAACGCCGCTTCGGCCCACACCCCGACCGCGGAGTCCGCGCCATGAGCCGACTCGACCGTATCCTGATCGATCATCCCTTGCCCACTTGGCGGCCGGTGGTTTGGGGGGTCATGGCGTTCTTCGCCGTCTTCCTTGCCTGGGCCGGCTTCGGCGAACTGGACCAGGTGGCGGTTGCCCCCGGTGAGGTCATCCCGCAGACCCGGGTCAAGGTGGTGCAGCACCTGGAAGGGGGCATCATCGAGGCCATCCATGTCCGCGAAGGCGAACTCGTGAGCGAGGGCCAGCCGCTGGTGCAGCTGGACCTCGGCGCCGTCGGCCTCAACCGCGAGGAGCTGACGGCGCGGTTGGACGGCGAGATGCTGCGGCGGGCCCGCCTCGCGGCGGAGGTCGCCGGTGCCGACCTGGTCCTGCCTGCCGATGCCGCAGCGCGCCAAGCCGAGGTGGCACACTCCGAAACCGAGACGTTCGAGGCCCGCCGTCGCGAGTTGGTGGCGGCGATCAATGTGGCGGAAGCGCAGGTCGCCCAGCGGGAGCTCCAGGTCCTGGAGCTCGAGGCCCGCCAGCGCACCACCCGCAGCAATCTCGCGCTGGCGCGGGAGCGGCTCAGGCTGTCCGGCTCCCTGCTCGCCAGCGGGCTCACCGCCCGGATGGAGCACCTGCAGCTCCAGGCCGAGGTGGAGGGCCTGGAGGGCGAGCTGGAAACGCTCGAGCCGGCGATCCCGCGCGCCCGCGCCGCGGTCACCGAGGCCCGCGAGCGCCTGGAGGAGACGCGAACCCGGTTCCGGCGGGAGGCCCAGGAGCAGCTGGCCGCCACCGATCACAGCATCGCCCGGGTGCGCGAGGTGCTGGCTCAGGCGACCCGCCAGGACGTGCGTGCCGAGGTTCGCAGCCCCATCGACGGCGTCGTCAAGAACATCCGATACGCCACCATCGGCGGCGTCGTCGCCCCGGGTGAGCCGATCATGGAGATCGTGCCCACCGGCGACCGGCTGGTGGTGGAGGCCAAGCTGAGCCCGACCGACCGCGGCTATGTCGCCGAGGGGCAGCGGGCGGTGGTCAAGGTCACCGCCTATGATTTCGTCCGCTACGGCGGGCTGGACGGCACCGTGGTGGCGGTTGCCCCGGATACCAGCATCGATCGCAGCGGCCTGCCGTCGTTCCGGCTGACCGTGGAGACCGACAAGACCTACCTCGGCGACACCGAGGGCTCTTTTCCCATCACCCCGGGCATGCAGGCGACCGTCGATGTGCACACCGGGACGCGCAGCGTGCTCCACTATCTGGTGCGGCCGGTTCTGAAGCTGCGCGACGAAGCCTTCCGCGAACGCTGATGCCGCTTGCGGCATCGAGGGACGTCAATCGATCCGGATCAGCAACCCTTCCTTGGCGACCATCACCTGGTCCCAGGCGGCCACCGCTTCCGCCGCCAGGGCATCCATGAACGCGTCGTCGTGATCCGGCTCATGGTGGAACATCGCCATGCGTTTCACGTTCGCCAGCCGGCACAGCCGGACGCCCTCGTTCCAGGTGGAGTGGCCCCAGCCGATGTGGGTATCAAACTCGGCCTCGGTGTAGGTGCTGTCGTAGATGACCAGGTCGGCACCTTCGATCAGGCCGGTGATGTTGGTGTCGGTCTGGCCCGGTACGTGCTCGGTATCGGTGATGAAGCAGACGGCTTTTCCGGCATGCTCGATGCGGTAGCCGGTGGCGCCATTGGGATGATTGAGGGGGGCGGTGCGCACCAGAACGTCCGGAAACAAGGGGAAAGAGTCGCCGGCGTCAAAATCCACGAACTCGACGATCGCCTTCATCGCGGCAAGGGGGACCGGAAACATCGGCTCCCCCATCTGCAGCGACAGCACGTTATGCACGCCGCCCTGCTGCTTGAGATGCCCGGCCATCACCCGAAGGTGGCGATGGCGATCGTAGGCGGGCCGAAAGAACGGAAAGCCGTCGATGTGGTCCCAATGGGTGTGGGTCAGCAGCAGATGGGTGGTACGGATGTCGGCCTTGGCGAACTCCTTGCCGAGCCCCCGTATGCCGGTGCCGGCATCCAGAATGAAGCGGTGGTCCCCCACCCCGACCTCGACGCAGGAGGTGTTGCCGCCATGACGGACGTGATGCGGCGACGGGCAGGCGATGCTCCCCCGGACGCCCCAGAAACGCACGAAAAACATCAGCGGCCCCTTCCGATCGGCGGATCCTGTCGACAGCGTCGAGCGGCGGGTGAGGGCGTTGCTTCCCGCGGCAGCCCGATGCCGCACCCGACCGCCACGGCCGTCAAGGCGATGATGGAGCCATGATGGTCACCGGACTGCCGATTCCAAGCCCCAAACGAGTTGCCGCGTGCCCCCCGTTCACGGCGATCTCCGCCAACCCGTTGGCATTCTCATACCAGAACCCGCTGTCTTTCGGTACGGCGCTGAACGTGTCCGCCCGTGGCAGGGTATGGCCGCCGGCGCCGAGCCAGCCCGCCGCCGGCAGGCCGCTCGCCCGCAGCCCTGTCATGGCATTGCCGTACACGTCGATGTAGACGATCTCGGCGAGATCGTCTGGCCAGTCCGGACACCGGATCTCGTCGATCGGGTGCTCCCGGCCGAGCGGCGTCTGATCATGGGCCAGGCGCGCCGCCACCGGTGCGAACAGGTCGCGGCCGTGGAATGTTGACGACAACCGCTCCGGCCGCCAGGTGATGTGCCACCACCGCGGCGCCGCCACCGACCGGCGGATCACCAGCTCGAACAGGCCATTGGCCGGACCGACGTACCAGCGGCCATCGGCGGCGACGATGCAGGGCCGGCGCTCACCGCCGACACCCGGGTCGACGACACAAAGGAAGATGGTGCCCGGGGGAAACTCGGCCGCGTAGGCCGGCAGCAGGTAGGCGGCCCGACGGGGATCGAGGGCGGGCGCATCGGCGAACAGGTCGATCACGTCGATGTGCGGCGCCTCCCGCCGCAGCACCGCCTTGACCTGACCGGTATACGGCCCGGTCAGTCCGAAGTCGGTGAACAGGACGATCATCCGATCGGCCGCCAGCACGGCCGCCGCCAGCCATGCCATGCGGCGGTCGGCGGCGCGAGGTCATGGCGTGGCGGGGCGATCACCGATCGGTGACTCCGGCAGCGGTCTCGCGGCCCGTTGTGTTGCTCGGCCATGACCGGAACAATCGGCCGAATCGGCCTGCCGACTCAACCGCCAACTTCGATAGGTCGCCCGGATGGCCGGACAAGCCTTGCGGTGACGCACCGCGGCACGCCGGCCAGATCGGCCCTGGTCGCCGTGCCGGTCAGGC
>REES01000133.1 GCA_007694935.1 Rhodospirillales bacterium | reverse complement strand
TTGACGATGACCGGGGCCGCGCCGTCCCTCCGCCAGCGCGCCAGCCGGCTGTTGCTGCAGACCCCCGGAAGCGGCCCCAGGCCACAGCCGTTCGCGCAACGCAATCGTCCCGTCCACCGTCGCCCCGTGCCGGCACAGCAGCTGCGTTGTCGGATCCGGCCCGTTAATGATTACCTCTGTTGTGGGTGCTCGCGCCGGTCAAGGACGCCATGCGCCGCTGTCGCGGTGGCCAAGCGGCCACCCTTGACCGGCGCTGCGCGCGGCGGCGGGCGGTTGCCAGGTCGGGTCGAAGGGATGGTCGACCCGGTCGAACAAAGGGAGGCACATGCAGACCGCACACAACCCAAGGTCGGCACCCCACACACCCAAAACCCGGTCAAGTCCACTTACAACGTCGAGGAGGCGTATCGCCGCGCCATGGCGCGGCGATACGCGGCGCCAACGGGCCCCACGCCAGCGAACCCTGGGACAACGCAATAAGCCATCCCGTCAGGGCCGATGGTGCTTCGGCAAAACCCCGATGCAAACCTTCCTTAACGCCATCCCCCCCGCGAAGGCGAAAATCATGGCCGCATGACCACACGAGACACACTCAACCCGCCAACACTGTCTGTCAGGTCAAGTCTTATCTTTTACAACCCACGGAACTTCCGGTTAACCGGACAGCAGAGAACAGGCATGGGGACTTCCGATGCCGGACGTTCGTAAGTCGGTTGCGATGACGAAATCCTCGCGAAGGTGGTCGGATTGGATCATTCGTCGTGACCCGACCTTGCGTTACCGATGTCCCAGCGGAGTCGCGCCCGGTGGATCACCCGGACCGTTTCGTGCCACATGCCGAGGGTATCAATCTGCGCGACCGGGAACCAGCGGGCCTCGGCGGCATCGCTGGCGGCCGCCGGCTCGCCCCGTTCCCATGCCAGCACGAGCTCAACCAGGGTGTAATGATAGATGACGCCGCCGGCCGCATCCCGGTCGATCAGGTCCACCACGTCGACCACGCCGAGCGGCCGGGCCGCCACCCCGGTCTCCTCCAGAACCTCCCGGCACGTCGCGTCGGCCACCGTTTCACCGAGCTGCACCAGCCCGCCCGGCAGGCTCCATTCGCCTTGGCGCGGCGGGTTGGCACGGCGGATCAGCAGCACCTCGATCTCACGCCCGGTACCGCCCGACACGTCGCGGAAGACGATCCCGCCCACGCCCACAAGGGGATGGGGCGGAAAGGTGCGGGGGATCAAATCGGTCATGGCGTAGGCGCGCCTCACCGGCGTCCGGACTGGTTCGATCCCCAACCATCGGTGATCGCGCCAGCCGACGCCAGTCTTCCCTCACCTCCAAACCGGCCGGTGCGTGACGGGCCACAGAGTCCCAACCGATCCCGCCAGAGGCAGCCACCGTCGCACGGCATGATTGCAGAATCCAGACGGATCTGGTAGAACCCGAAGCCGCGTTGGTCGGCGCTGGCGCCCGACACCTCCCCTCAACCTCCCGGTTCCCGTTACGAAAGGCATCCCCGTGCTGCAACGCGTCTACGACTGGACCATCAGTCTTGCCGCGCACCGGCACGCACTGCTGGCGCTGGCCGCGATCTCGTTCATCGAGAGCTCGGTCTTCCCCATCCCGCCGGACGTGCTGCTGATCCCGATGATCATGGCAGCGCGGGATCGGGCCTGGCTGATCGCCGGGGTCTGCACGGTGGCTTCGGTGCTGGGTGGGCTGGCCGGCTACGGAATCGGGTTTTTCCTGTTCGAGGAACTGGGCCGCCCGGTGCTGGAGTTCTACGGCTACATCGACAAATTCGAGGCGTTCCAGCAGCGCTACCTGGACTATGGCGCCTGGATCGTGTTCGTCGCCGGCCTCACGCCGTTCCCCTATAAGGTCATCACCATCGCAAGCGGCGTGTTCGCCCTCGACCCCACCACCTTCATGGTGGCCTCGGTGCTCGCCCGCGGGGCACGGTTCTTCCTGGTGGCGGCGCTGCTGTGGTATTTCGGCCCGCCGATCCGCCGGTTCATCGAGAACAACCTTGGCCTGGTCACCACGGTATTCTGCGTCCTCCTGGTCGGCGGCTTCGTCGTGGCGCGTTACCTGCTTTGACGCCGGAGCACGCCCGGTTTGCCACGCTGGCACACAGGCGCGTAGGCGGCTACATCATCGGGCATGCAGGTCCTCGGGTTACGGCTTGACATCAACCGCGCGGCGGCGCCTGCGGTCGCCCTGGCCTCGATCGGGGCGCTGGCCGCCGCCTTGATCGGGGAGCACTGGCTCGGCATCGAGCCCTGCGTGCTCTGCCTGTACCAGCGGGTCCCCTACGGTGCCACCGCCGCCATCGCCATACTGGCCGCCATTCTGCCGCTCGGGCGGATCGGCCGCGGCCTGCTGCTGGCCCTGTGCGCCATCCTGTTTCTCGGCGGCGGCGCTCTCGCCTTCTATCACGTCGGCGTCGAGGCGGGGTGGTGGACCACGGCGATACCCGGCTGCGCCGGCGAACTGCCGGCAGACCTCACGGTGGCCGAATTGCAGGCGCTGCTGCAGGATCCGCCCAGGCGGCCTTGCGATGAGGTGACATGGCGGCTGTTCGGCCTCACCTTGGCGGCCTACAATACCATGCTGTCGACCGTGCTCGCGGGAGCCACTGCGGCGGCGGCAGTCCATGTGGCCAAGGGAGCAAACAGGTGACCACGACCACGCCCACGACCGGTCGGCTGCCCGGCGATCCCACCCGGGAGGAACTGGTGGAACGAATGATCCGGGTGGACCACGCCGGGGAATACGGTGCCATCCGCATCTACGAGGGACAGCTGGCGGTACTGGGCCGCAGTCCGGCCGGGCCGGTGATCCGGGAGATGGCGGCCAAGGAGCGGGAGCACCTGGAAACCTTCAGCCGCCTGGTGGTGGAACGGCGGGTGCGGCCCTCGGCGCTGCAGCCGATCTGGCACGTGGCCGGATTCGCCCTCGGCGCCGCCACCGCGCTGCTGGGTGCCAAGGCGGCGATGGCCTGCACCGAAGCGGTGGAGGAAGTGATCGACGAGCATTATGACAGCCAAGTGCGGATGCTCGGCGATGACGAGGCGGAACTGCGCGCCATCTGCGAACAATACCGCGAGGAGGAGGTGGAGCACGGCGCCACCGCGGTCGAGCATGGCGCCCGGGAGGCGATCGCCTACCGCCCGCTCACTGCCGTGGTCAAGGCCGGCTCCCGCGCCGCCATCTGGCTGGCAGAGCGCTTCTGAGGATCAGCTGTCCGAAAGCGCGCCGCGGAGAAACGCCGCGACCGCGGGATCGACGGCGAGCGCGGCAAGATCGTCGGGGCTCGGCAGCTCGGGCCGGTCACGATCCGCGTTGACCATGCAGAGGAAACCCAGTGGCGTGTCCGGCCCGGCGCGGAACTGGTGCCAAGTGAGCGGCGGCACTGTCACCAAGTCGTAGGGCGCCACCCGGCGGATGGTGCCGCCGACCAGGCATTGGCCGCGGCCGCGCAGGATCATCACCGCGTGAACGTGCCGGTGCCGTTCCAGCGTGGAGAAGCCGCCCGGCCCCACCTCGAAGTAGCGGAGTTCGCACCCGAGGTCAGCGGAGGCGAACAGCAGTTGGCGGGTCACGTCACGAAACGGGGCCTCGCCCGCGTGCTTGTAGGCGAGCCGGTCCACATCCTCCCAGCGGAAGCCGTCGAGAAACCGCCGGATCTGCGGCAAGCCGTTCATTCGATGGTCGCCTCGGCCTCGCTGAGTCGGGCCACCTCGTCGGTGAAGGCGCGTGCCGCGTCGACCAGGCGGTCACCGGCAGCAAGCAGGTCCCCGCCGATCAGCAGCATCACGTCCGGGCCGTAGAATTCCAGAATCTCCGGAACCCGGGCGCGGGTCAGTCCGCCGCCCGGGGTGGGCAGTGTGCCCTCCAGGGCGTGGAGGGGACCGCGGGCGGCATCCGCCAGCGCCCGGCACATGGCAGGCGTGTAACCGAACCGACCCCCGGCATGGGGAAACACCGTGGCATCCGCTCCCAGCATGCGGAAGATCCGGCCCAGCAGCAGGGCCGGCGCGATCCGGGCCGCTCCCGCCATCGCCGGATGGGCGAGGAAGGCGATCTCCGGGCAATCCCGCACCAGCCGATGGAAGGCCGGCAGCCCCACCAGCATCGGTGCGATCAGGACGGTGTCGACACCTTCCGAAGCCGCCAGCCGGACCTGTTGGCGCAAGGTATCGAGGTCGCCGCTGACGCTGGGCGCGTAGCGGCTGGCGCCGCCGGTGACCGCATTCGCCTGGCGGACCGCGGCGGCACAGGCCGGCACCCGATCGGCGAACCGGCCGTAGGACTGATCGGCCAGACCATGATCGTCCTTGATGACGTCGACACCGCCCCGCGCCAGCCGGCCGGCCAGCGCCGCCAGCCGGTCCGGGCCGAGCCCCTGGGGTTTCAGGGCGGCACAGGTGAGGGCACGGCGGCTTGCCCCGGCGCGCCGGCGAAACCCGGCAACGCCATGGCGGGGCCCCCCGAAAGCGGCGGCCAACCCGGCCGGGAACAGGGCGTCGTGCAGCACCACGTCCGGCTGCAGCGAGGTGTTGCCGAACAGCATGTTCAGAAGCTGGCCCGGCTCCGCGCCCGTGGTGGCGGCGGCGAGACCGATCCGCACTTCGAATCGGCCGCCGCCCAGGTCCTGGATCTTGTCCACCCGGCCGACGATCGAATCGCGGACGAAGGCATCGTCGATGACAGCCAGGGCCACCTCGACGCTCTGCTCCACCGCGATCGCCTGGGCGCGGGCCTCTATGGCATCGGCCGTGCTCTCGACGTGGTAGACGGCGGTGATCCGTTCCTGGCTTCCGTCCATCGCTTCCGGTCCTCGCCGCGGCAAGCTCGACAATCCACCAAGCTAGGCCCCCGGTCAGGCGCGCACAAGCCGCGATGGCTCACCGGTACACCCCTGCCCTCCCACCAGTCCACCCGGGCGGAATGCCACAAGACCGGGGCAATGGCGCCGAGAGGTGGTGCCGGAGGGATTGTGCCGGATTGACATGAATTAGAATATACGCATATGATAACCTATGAACATTGAGGCGATGGCGGCCGCGGCGGACCGGGTCAGCGAGCTGATGAAGACGCTCGCCAGTCCGCGCCGGCTGATGATCCTCTGCCAGCTGGCGGAGAGCGAGCGGGCCGTGGGCGACTTGGCGGCGCGGCTGCAGATGCAGAGCGCGGCGGTATCACAGCAGCTGGCTTTGCTGCGCCGGGAGGGCATCGTGCGGACCCGGCGTGAGGGCCAGTCGGTGTATTACAGCCTGGCACGCGGGGACGTGGAGCGCCTGATCGTGTTCCTGTACGAGGTCTACTGCCGCGAACACCTTGAAAAGGACACCACCCCATGACCGAGTTCACGCCCATCTCCGCGCTCGTCGGCGGCGCCATGATCGGCGCGGCGGCGGTGCTGCTGCTGGCGCTGCTGGGACGCATCGCCGGCATCAGCGGCATCCTCGCGACCCTGCTGCCCCCCCCGGCCCCGGCTGCCGACTGGCCGTGGCGGGTCGCCTTCGTGGCCGGCCTCGTTGCGGGGCCGCTGATGGTGATGGCGGTGACCGGGGCGGCGCCCGCCATCTGGTTCCCGGTGGGCTTGCCCTGGATCGCGCTGGCCGGATTCCTGGTGGGGATCGGTACGGTGATCGGCAGCGGCTGCACCAGCGGCCACGGGGTGTGCGGGATCGCCCGGCTGGCCCCCCGCTCCCTCGCCGCCACCGGGGTGTTCATGGCTGCCGCCATTGCGACGGTATTCTTCATCCGCCACGGGATCGGAGGCTAGAACGATGGGACGCATCCTCGCCGGCCTGGCCGCCGGCCTGCTGTTCGGTGCCGGGCTCAGCGTCTCGGCCATGATCAACCCGGCCAAGGTTCTGAACTTCCTGGACATCGCCGGGACCTGGGATCCCAGCCTGCTGCTGGTGATGGCGGGCGCAGTGGCCGTGACCTTCGCAGGCTACCGCCTGGTGCTCGGCCGTGACCGGCCGGTGCTGGAGACCTCGTTCGCGGTGCCGACGCGGCGGGACATCGACCCGCCGCTGATCATCGGTGCCGCGGTGTTCGGAATCGGTTGGGGCCTCGGCGGCTATTGCCCCGGACCGGCGATCGCCGGGCTTGCCTTCGGCGCGACGGAGACACTGGTGTTCGCAGCCGCGATGGTCGCGGGTATGCTCAGCTGGCGCATCGTCCGGCAGCTTCGGGCCCGGTCCGGGCCGGTGGCCGCCGGCAACGCATGACAGCGGCGGAGGCGGCCAGCATGACAGGCCCGGAAGTCACCGGCTTCTTCGACGAGGACACGTTCACCGTCAGCTATGTGGTCGCCGATCCGGTGACGAAGCGCTGCGCGGTGGTGGATAGCGTGCAGGATTTCGATCCGGCCTCGGGGCGGACCGGCCGCCGCTCCGCCGATCGGCTGGCCGGGTTCGTCGAGGAGCGGGGCCTTGAGACCCAGTGGATTCTGGAGACCCATGTGCACGCCGACCACCTTAGCGCGGCGCCATACCTCAAGGAACGGCTCGGCGGCGTTCTCGGCATCGGCCGGGGGATCACCACGGTACAGCAGACGTTCGGCAGGCTGTTCAACACCGGGCCGGACTTCGCCACCGACGGGCGGCAGTTCGACCGGCTGTTCGCCGACGGCGACGCCTTTGCCATCGGCAGCCTGCCGGCCCGGGCGATGCACACACCGGGCCACACCCCGGCCTGCATGACCTACGTCATCGGCGATGCCGCGTTCGTCGGCGACACCCTGTTCATGCCGGATTACGGCACAGCGCGCTGCGACTTCCCGGGCGGCGACGCACGCACCCTCTACCGCTCGATCCGCCGCATCCTCGCCCTGCCCGAGGCCACGCGGATGTTCCTGTGCCACGACTACAAGGCGCCGGGCCGCGACGACTATGTGTGGGAGACCACGGTCGGAGCCCAGCGCGCCGGGAACGTCCATGTGCGTCACGGCATCGACGAGGACGAATTCGTCAAAATGCGGACGGAACGGGACAAGACGCTGGCCATGCCGCGGCTGATCCTGCCGTCGGTACAGGTTAACATGCGCGCGGGTGCCTTGCCGCCGCCGGAGGACAACGGCACGCGCTACCTGAAGCTGCCGCTGGACGTGTTTTGAACTGCCGGGGGAAATGACTTAACTGCTCAAGTTCACTGATCCTTTTTTTGCGACATCTCCATGGAGCGGACCATGAATTCCCATCGTCGCGTCAAGCTAGTCAAGATCGGCTCCAGCCAGTTCATCCCTATCCCCGACGGATACGAGTTGCCGGGTGAGGACGCCACCATTCGCAAGGAGGGCGATCGGTTGCTGATCGAACCGGCCCCGCGGCGGTCGTTGCTTGCAGTGCTGGCGACCCTCGGCCCGCTGGAAGAGGCGTTTCCGCCGATCCCGGAATTGCCGGTCGATCCTGTGAAGCTCTGATGCGCTTTCTGTTGGATACCAACATCATGTCCGACCTCGTTCGCAATCCGCACGGCCGCATCACGGAGAAAATTCTCAGGGTCGGTGAGGATCGGATCTGCACCAGCATTGTCGTTGCGGCAGAGCTCCGATACGGGTCGGCTAAAGCACAATCGCAACGGCTCAGCGCCCAGCTCGACGCGATACTCGGCGCGATCGAGATCTTGCCTCTGGAGCCGCCCGTTGACGCCACCTACGGCCTTTTGCGCGCCCGACTCGAACAAGCGGGGCAACCGATTGGCGGCAACGATCTGCTTAGTGCGGCCCAGGCTGTAGCCCTCGGCCACACTATTGTGACAGACAATGAACGAGAGGTTTCACGTATCGCCGAGCTGACTTGCGAAAACTGGTTGCGCGACGTTTGAGAACGGCGCTTCGATAGGGAAGGAGGTTGGGATGGAGCGGATGCGGCGGTTGACGCCAAACGTTTCGGTGGCATCGCAGATCAGCGAGGAGGATGTGGCGCGGCTGGCGGCTCTGGGATTCCGGACCATCGTCAACAACCGGCCTGACGGCGAAACCCCGAACCAGCCGCCCGGAGCCGCGATCAGAGCCGCGGCCGCCCGCCATGGTCTTGCGTATGTGGACGTGCCGGTCGTCTCCGGCCAACTCACCGAGGACGACGTGGCAGCGGCGCAGATGGTTCTCGCCCGGGCCGACGGGCCGGTGCTGATGTTTTGCAACAGCGGCACCCGTTCCACGGCGCTGTGGGCCCTGGCCGAAGCGCATCACCTGGACCCCGATACGATCCTCGCCACCGCACGGGATGCCGGCTATGACCTCGGGGGCCTCAGGGCCGCTCTCGCCTACCGCTGGCAGAACGGCGACGGCGCGCACTCCCGCCACTGATTGCCCGCCGAAAGGCGTCACCCCGACGGACAACCGTGATGCGGCTTGAGCGCTGGGTCCCGGCGCTGGTCTGGGGCCGGGCGTACGACCGGGCCACCCTGGGCGGCGACCTGATGGCGGCGGTGATCGTCACCATCATGCTGATCCCCCAGAGCCTGGCCTACGCCATGCTGGCGGGGCTGCCGCCGCACGTCGGGCTCTATGCCAGCATGCTGCCGCTGCTGGCCTACGCGGTGTTCGGCTCCAGCCGGGTGCTGGCGGTGGGGCCGGTGGCGGTGGTGTCGCTGATGACCGCGACGGCGGTAAGCCGCATCGCCGAGCCCGGCAGCCCCGAATACCTGGCGGCGGCCCTGGCCCTTGCCCTGCTGTCGGGGCTGATCCTGATCGGGCTCGGCCTCGCCCGCCTCGGCTTTCTCGCCAACCTGTTGAGCCACCCGGTGATCGCCGGCTTCATCAGTGCCTCGGCCATCCTGATCGCGGCGGGACAACTGCGCCACATCCTGGGCGTTCCCGGCGGCGGCGACACCGTGCTCGAGGTCCTGCCGGCACTGGCCCGGCAGTGGGAGGCGGTCAACCTGCCGACGCTGGTGATCGGCGGGGCCACCATCGGCTTCCTGGTGTGGGTTCGGTTGATGTTGAGCCGCCTGCTGATGCGGATCGGTCTGACCGCCAAGCTGGCAGACGCCCTGGCCAAGGCGGCGCCGGTGGTGGCGGTGGCGGCCTCCATCCTGGCGGTGGCGGGGTTGGACCTCGCCGGTGCCGGTGTCGCCATCGTCGGGGCCATCCCGCAAGGCCTTCCGCCGCTGACGGTGCCGCCCTTGGATGCGCCGATGTGGCGGGCGCTGTTGCCGGCGGCGCTGCTGATCAGCGTGATCGGCTTCGTCGAGTCGGTGTCGGTGGCGCAGACCCTGGCGGCGCGCCGTCGCGAGCGGATCGAGCCGGATCAGGAGTTGGTCGGGCTGGGGGCGGCCAATGTCGCCGCGGCCATGAGTGGCGGCTTTCCGGTCACCGGCGGCTTCGCCCGGTCAGTGGTCAATGTCGACGCCGGTGCCCGCACACCGATGGCCGGCGTGCTGACGGCGGGCGGCATCGCGCTGACCGCGGTGTTCCTGACGCCGCTGTTCTTCCACCTGCCCAACGCGGTGCTGGCGGCCACCATCATCGTCGCCGTGCTGGGGCTGGTGGACATCACCGCCATGCGCCGCACTTGGCGCTACTCCAAGAGCGATTTCGCCGCCATGGCGGTCACCATGGGGGTGGTGCTGGGCATCGGGGTGGAGGCCGGCGTGCTGGCCGGGGTGGCGCTGTCGCTGCTGCTGTTCCTGTGGCGGACCAGCCGGCCGCACATGGCGGTGGTGGGACAGGTGCCGGGGACCGAGCACTTCCGCAACATCCTGCGCCACGCCGTGGTGGAGAGCCCGATCGTGCTCACGGTCCGGGTGGACGAGAGCCTCTATTTCGCCAACGCCCGCTACCTGGAGGATCGGATCGCTGCCCTGGCGGCAGAGCGGCCGGCGATACGCCACGTGGTGCTGATGTGCCCGGCGGTCAACCTGATCGACGCCAGTGCCCTCGAAAGCCTGGAGACCATCGCCGACCGGCTGAAGGCTGCCGGAATCACCTTCCATCTGTCGGAAGTGAAGGGGCCGGTGATGGACCGGCTCAAGCGATCCGACTTCTTCGACCACCTGACCGGGCAGGTGTTCCTCAGCCAGTTCGAGGCGTTCCGCACCCTGGACCCGGAGGCTGCCGCCCGGGCGATGGCGACGGGACCGGGCGCACCGGTGTCTGCCGCCGGCGGCGCCCCACCGTCTCAGGGCGGCGGCGGACGGTAGCCCTCCAGGGCGAACAGCCGGACGGTCAAGCGGCGCTTGCCGCCGGTGGCGACGGTCACGGCGGACAGTTCCTCCACCGCATCGAAGTGCGCCAGCACGTGCGCCACCTCGGTGGCGGTGAACGGGGTGGCGAACAGCACCGGCCCCTCGGCCTCGCCCCGGAACGGCGCCGTCAGCTGGAAGTGGTTGTCGGGCGCCCCCTCTGGGTGCCAGATCCGGAGCGGTGCCGGCATCGGCCGGGCGTAGTACAGCAGTTCCGCGTGCAGCATCCGGTGGTTGGTGAGCACCGCGGCGTAGGGCCGGCCGTGGTGGCCGCGCCGCGCCTCCGCCGCCACCGCCCCGCCGATGGTGTCCCAGCCCCGCACCTGGTGGAAATCGCCGCCCCGCCCCACCGCCTCGGCCAGGCCGGGCCACAGCAGCACGGCGGCGAGCAGCAGCCCCAGCAGCGTGTGCAGGCCCACCGAAACCGGGATGACCGGCCAGGCGCGGGGCAGGCGGGCCGCCCATGCCACCACCAGCACCGTTGCCGCCACATAGACCGGGGCCGCCCAGTTGGCATGGGCGCGGACCAGCAGCGCCTGGGCCATGACCACGGCCAGGAGCGGCAGGACGAAGCAGAGCAGAAGCCGGTCCGACCGCCCCGGCCGGCGGCGGCGCAGGGTCACCAGCCCGAACAGGAGGAAGCCGAACAGCAGCGGTCCAAACACCCCGAACTGGGCGCCCACGAACTCCAGCAGCTTGCCGGGATGGAACAGGTCGCCGCCCCAGTTGAAGTTGTCGGCGGTGTGGCCGACGGTGGAGAGGCCGTGCTGCAGGTTCCACGCCAAATTGGGCGCGATCAGGGCCAGGGCGACGGCAGCGGCCAGCACCCCGTGGCGGCTCCACAGCATCCCGCGGTCATCCCGGCTCAGCACCAGGAAGATGAAGGCGGAGGCCGGGACGTACAGCATGGTGTACTTGCTGAGCAGGCCGAGACCCACCGCGGCGCCGAACAGTGCGGCCCAGCCGAGGCTCCGGCGGGTCAGGGTGCGGTTGAAGGCGACCAGGGCCAGGGCGGCAAAGAACAGCAGCGGCACGTCGGTGGTGACCAGCCCGGAGGAGAACCACACCGCCGGGCCGGTGGCGTACACCACCGCCGACCAGAAACCGACACGGCGGTCATACAGGTCCTGCCCGAGGACATAGAGCAGCAGCGCCGTGCCGGTGTGGACCAGGGGGGCGCCGAGGCGCACCGCCCACTCGGCATCGCCGAACAGGCTGGTGGTGGCGGCGATGATCCAGGCCACCATCGGCGGCTTGGAGTAGTAGCCGAAGGCGGGCTCGGTCGACCACGCCCAATACTGCGCCTCATCCGGGCCGAGGGTATAGTCGGCCAGCATCAGCACGGCGATGCGGAATACCGCGAGAACGCCCAGGATCAGCAGGGTGAGCGGCAGCCAGCCGAGGGTCAGGGTGCCGAGACGCGGCATCAGGGACTCCGCGGGCTCCGAAGGCTGGCCGGACGGCGTGGTGAGGACGGGGGATGGCATGGCCGACAGGTAGCGCGCCCCGGTGCGCCGGGGCAAGGGCGGATGGTGCAGACCCTCTTGCGGCGGTTCCGTCGCCGCCGGGTCGCGTGCTGCTACAGAGACATGGCATGATTGGACCGTCCAGCGCAGCTACCAGATGACGCTGGAAAGCGTGGGTCAACTGAGCGATGTTCCCTCGGGTCCGCTCACCGTGGTCGGCACGCTGATCGGCCCCGCCCACCCGAAACCATGGGTCGGCGTCCATGGCGGCGGAGGAGCTTCAAGGCGAGCGGCACGCCGTTGCGACCGGTCAGGTGATGGATGAACGAGATTGACGCGCTGATCCAAAGCCTGGCGCGGCTGCCGGGGCTGGGG
>REES01000064.1 GCA_007694935.1 Rhodospirillales bacterium | reverse complement strand
TGCCCCTGCACCCCAAAATCATAGCAGCTTTGCAAGGCACCTGCGACCCTCGTTCGCTTCGGGGTGCCCGGAACCGGGTATCAGACCAGACCCGGCTTGCGAGACGAGCAAAACACCAACAGCGGCACGCGTGGAGGTGCCTTGACCAATTTTGGCCGCAGGTCAATGCGCCTCGGCCCAGTTGTGGCCGGTGCCGGCGTCCACGACCAGTGGCACGCTCAGATGGGCGGCGGCTTCCATCACCGTGACGACGACCCCGCGGGTTGCCTCCACCTCGCCCTCGGGGACCTCGAACACCAGCTCGTCGTGCACCTGCAGCAGCATCCGGGCGCCGAGGCCCTCGGCCTGCAGCGCCTTCGGAATGCGCACCATCGCCCGCTTGATGATGTCGGCGGCACCGCCCTGGATCGGTGCGTTGATGGCGGCGCGCTCGGCGAAGTTGCGCACCGAGGGGTTCCTGTCGCCGAGGCCCTGGATGTGGCAGCGCCGGCCGAACAGCGTGCTGACGAACCCATGCTCCCGGGCAAACACGCGGGTGCGCTCCATGTAGTCCTGGATGCCGGGATAGCGCTCGAAGTAGGCGTCGATGTAGGCGCCGGCCTCGCCACGGGGGATGCCGAGCTGGCGGGCGAGGCCGAACGCCGAGATGCCGTAGATGATGCCGAAGTTGATCGCCTTGGCCTTGCGCCGCACCGCGGGATCCATGCCCTCCATCGGCACCCCGAACACCTGCGAGGCGGTGAGGGCGTGGATGTCCTGTCCCTCCCGGAATGCCTGCTTCAAGGATCCGATGTCGGCGACGTGGGCGAGCAGGCGGAGCTCGATCTGCGAATAGTCGGCGCTGAGCAACACGCAGCCGTCATCGGCCACGAAGGCGCGGCGGATCTTGCGGCCTTCCTCGGTGCGGATCGGGATGTTCTGCAGGTTGGGATCGGCGGAGGCGAGCCGGCCGGTGGAGGTGGCCGCCTGGGAATAGGAGGTGTGGACGCGGCCGGTCCTGGGGTCGATCTCGCCCACCAGGGCATCGGCATAGGTGCTTTTCAGCTTGGCCAGCTGGCGCCAGTCCAGCACCCGGGCGGGCAGGTCGTGGCCCTCCGCCGCCAGCTGTTCCAGCACGTCGGCTCCGGTGGCATAGGCCCCGGTCTTGCCCTTCTTGCCGCCCTGCAGCCCCATCTCCTGGAACAGCACCTCGCCCAGCTGCTTGGGCGAGCCGACGTTGAAGGGATGGCCGGCAAGGCGGTGGATCTCGGCCTCCAGGTCATCCATGCGGGACTGAAAATCGCGGCTGAGGTCCTTCAGGGCGGCGGCGTCGACCCGGATGCCGGCGGCCTCCATCGCGGTGAGCACCGGGATCAGCGGCCGTTCGATGGTTTCGTACACGCTGACCAGCCCTTCCTGGACCAGGCGCGGCTTGAGCACTGCGTGCAGGCGCCAGGTCACGTCGGCATCCTCGGCGGCGTAGGCCAGGGCCTTGTCCAGGGGCACCTGATCGAACCGGAGCTGGCTTTTGCCGGTGCCGGCGACGTCGGCGTAGGTGATGGTGTCGATGCCGAGGTAGAGCGGCGCCACCTCGTCCATCCCGTGGCCGTGCTGCCCGCCTTCCAGCACGTAGGACAGGATCATGGTGTCGTCGATCGGGGCCACCTGGATGCCGCAGCCGGCCAGCACGTGCAGGTCGTACTTGATGTTGTGGCCGATCTTGAGGACCGACGGGTCCTCCAGCATCGGCTTCAGCAGCTCCAGCGCGCGCGCCAAGGGGATCTGCCGCGGCGCCTCGCCGCTAGCGTCGGAAAGGTCCAGTTCGCCGGACGCCATCCGTTTGTGGGCCAGAGGGATGTAGCAGGCGCGGCCCGGGGCGAGGGCCAGGGAAACGCCCACCAGGTCGGCCCGGCGGGCCCGCAGGGATGTCGTTTCGGTGTCGATGGCCACCCAACCCTGCCGGGTGGCCTCCTCGATCCAGCGTGCCAGGGCCGCCTCGTCCTGCACCGGCTCGTAGTCCTTGCGATGATCCTCGCCGGTGACGGCCGGTGTGCCCGCATCCGCCTGACCACGGCTCCGGGCGATCACCGCATCGATGCGGGCCAGCAGAGACTTGAACCCCTGGGCTTCGATGAAGCCGCGAAGTGCAGCCGGATCGGGATTGTCCACGGCAAACGCGGCCAGTGGCTCCGGGACATCCACAGCGTCGTCCAGGCTCACCAGCTTGCGGGAAATGCGCGCAGCCTCGGCATGATCGATCAGCGATTGGCGGCGCTTCGGCTGCTTGATCCGCTCCGCCTGGGCGAGCAGGGTCTCGAGGTCGCCGTATTCCTCGATCAACGCCGCCGCGGTCTTCACGCCGATGCCGGGCACGCCGGGAACGTTGTCGATGCTGTCGCCGGCCAGGGCCTGCACGTCCTTGACCTTGTCCGGCCAGACGCCGAACCGTTCCTTCACCGCGGCGGCATCGATCACCCGGTTCTTCATGGCATCGAACAGCTCGACATCATCGCGGACGAGCTGCATCAGGTCCTTGTCCGAAGACACGATGGTCACCCGGGCGCCGGCTTCCCGCGCCTTCCGCGCATAGGTGGCGATCAGGTCATCGGCTTCGTACCCGTGCTGTTCGACCATGGCGACGTTGAACGCCCGGGTGGCTTCCCGCACCAGCTCGAACTGGGGGATCAGGTCCTCCGGCGGGTCCGGCCGGGTGGCCTTGTACTCGGGGTAGATGTCATTGCGAAAGGTGCGCCGGTCGGAATCGAACACCACCGCAATGTGGTCGGCGTCGGTCTCGGCCAGCAGCTTCATCAGCATGGTGACGAAGCCGTAGACGGCGCCCACCGGCGTTCCGTCGGGGCGGGTCAGCGGCGGCAGTGCATGGTAGGCGCGGAAGATGAAGCCGGAGCCATCGACCAGGAACACATGACGGGGCGCAGGTTGGGACACCCGAACCGCGCCGGCTCAAGCGTGTCCGGCGGCCTGGGCGGCACGTTCGCTCAGCACGAACCGGCGGGAGCAGTAGGGGCACACCACCTCCCCTTCCTCGCCGATATGCAGGTAGACACTGGGGTGGCCCAGCGGGCCGCCGCCGCCATCACAATTGATGACACGTCCTTCCACGACGATCGCAGGTTCCTGGCTCATCGATTGGCCTTTGGTCCCGAACTGGGGTGGCGCCACATGAGATGTTGGCGCGGCCGTTGACCGCGCCCGGACGCGGATGATAGCGCTTGCCTTCCCATGATCAATGCTGACGTTCCGTGCCGCCATCGCCCCCTGTTGGTTGGGGCTGCCGATGGCTAGTGTCCAAGTCGGCGGGACATCGCCGCCGGCCGGGGGCAATGCCGCGCCCGCTGCCGCCATCGAGGTCCTCAACCTGAACAAAACCTACCACGGGCGCCGGGAGCCGGTACACGCCCTCACGGACGTCTCGCTCGCGGTGCCGCGGGGCGCGTTCTTCGGCCTGTTGGGCCCCAATGGGGCCGGCAAGTCGACCCTGATCAACATTCTGGCCGGGCTGGTGGTGCGGACGTCCGGGACGGTCCGCATCTGTGGCCATGACATCGACCGGGAGATGCGGGCGGCGCGGCGCGCCATCGGCGTGGTGCCGCAGGAACTCAACATCGATCCCTTCTTCACCCCGCGGGAACTGCTCGAGCTTCAAGCCGGGCTCTACGGCGTGCCGCGGTCGCGGCGGCGCACCGCCGAGATCCTGGATCTGGTGGGCCTGACCCCGCAGGCCGAGGCCTATGCCCGCACCCTGTCCGGCGGCATGAGCCGGCGCCTCCTGGTGGCCAAGGCCATGGTGCACACCCCGAAGGTGCTGGTGCTGGACGAGCCCACCGCCGGCGTGGACGTGGAACTGCGGCGCCAGCTGTGGGCGGCAATGCGCCGGCTCAATCAAAGCGGCACCACCATCGTTCTCACCACCCATTACCTGGAGGAGGCGGAGGCGATGTGCGACACCATCGCCATCATCAACCACGGCCGGCTGATCGCCTGCGACAGCACCGAGGCGCTGCTGCAGCGCCTGGACAGCAAGGAACTGACGGTCACGGTGGCGGAGCCGGTGGCTGAGGTGCCGGCGGCGCTCGCCGGGTTTACCGTGCGGCTGGCCCGGCCCGGCCGGCTGGTTTTCAGCTACCCCTCCAGCCAGCCCCAGGCCGGAGCCATCCTGGACGCGGTGGCGGCGGCGGGCCTCACCATCGTCGATGTCTCGACGGAAGAAGCCGACCTGGAGGATGTGTTCCTCCGGCTCACCGCGGCGGTGGACGGGCCGTTGGATGCGGTTGCGCCAGCGGTCGGCACCGGCACCGCACCGTGACCGGTTGCGGCACCGGTTCGGCGGCAGTGCGGGCGGCGTCGGTGATGCTCGCCGCCTGGGTTCTGGCCGCGTGTGCACCCCTGGTGATCCCCGCCGGTCCGCCGGCCGCGACGCCCGGCCTCGCCTATGATGGCGTGCGGGTGGCCGATGGGGTGGTTCTGCCACTGCACGTGTGGGCACCAGAGGATCAAGAGCCCGAGGCGGTGGTGCTGGCCGTCCACGGCTTCAACGATTACGGCAACTTCTTTGCCGCGCCGGCGGCGTTCCTGGCGGCGCACGGCATCATCTCCTACGCCTATGATCAGCGCGGCTTCGGCCGGGCGCCCAACCGCGGCATCTGGCCAGGGCAGCAGGCGCTGATCGATGATCTCACGGCGGTGGTGGAAGCGCTCCGGCGCCGGCATCCGGACCTGCCGCTCTACGTGGTGGGCGAGAGCATGGGCGGAGCGGTCGCAATTCTCGCCGCCACCGGACCGGCTCCGCCCGCGGTCGATGGCCTGACCCTGGCGGCACCGGCGGTGTGGGGGCGGAGCACCATGCCTTGGTATCAGCGGGGGGCGCTGTGGCTCTCGGTTCGTCTGGTGCCCGGCATGACGGTGACCGGACGGGGCCTCGGCGTGGTCGCCTCCGACAACGTGGCTATGCTTCGTGCGCTCGGCCGTGATCCACTGGTCATCAAGGAGACCCGGGTCGATGCCGTCTACGGCCTGGTCAACCTGATGGATGCGGCGCTGGCCGCGGCCCCGCGGCTGGCGGGGCCGACGCTTGTTCTTTACGGTGCACGCGATGAGGTCGTGCCGGCAGAACCGGTCCGCCAATTCATCGCCGGGCTGCGGAAGGACCAGATGGAGGCGGGCGACATCCGGATTGCCGTCTACCGGGACGGCTACCACATGCTGCTGCGGGACCTGCAAGCGGAGACGGTCTGGCGCGATCTCGCCGTCTGGCTGGACGACCCGGCGGCGGTCCTGCCCTCGGGTGCGGACGGCGCGGCGAGTGCCGGTGCCCCTTGTCGCTTTCCAGACAGTTGCGATATGATGCTTCAACCTCGGCCGTCCGGGTGATGGCCGGGGGGTGTTCAATGCGCTCGTAGCTCAGGGGATAGAGCGTCGGCCTCCGGAGCCGAAGGTCGCAGGTTCGAATCCTGCCGAGCGCGCCACACCTGCCGGACCGCCAAGTCGGCCGATCGGCGCTTGGACCGCCTGCGATCCATCGAGCCCGGCACGATCAGCCGTCTTCGCCGTGGTTGAGTGGAAGTCTGGTGCTCATCCAGGCCGGATTGCGGTACGCGCCGTCCCCGGACTGGCGACATCGGCCGCTCACCCACGGGACCGCTGCCCGGGCGCGTGCTTGCAGGCCTCCGGAGAGCAGGAACGGAGTTTCAAGGCAATGACGGAGTGGGCGGCATGACGTGGGGATGGCCGGGGGCCGCGTTTGAGGGCGGGCGTTGCCGCCCGACCGGCTGCTAGGGTAGGCGGTCCCGCATGGCCGCCGGCCGTCAAGTCGCGACCGAATCGGGTGGCACCATCGTCGCCCAGAACCGCAGGGCCCGCCACGATTACGCGATCGAGGAGACCCTGGAGGCGGGAATCGTCCTGTACGGGACCGAGGTGAAATCGCTGCGCCAGGGACACGCCTCGATCGTTGAGGCCTACGCCGACGCAACCGGCAACGAAATCCATCTGGTGAACGCCCATATCCCCGAGTACGAGGCGGCCAAGCACTTCGGCCACGAGCCGAAACGGCCGCGCAAGCTGCTGCTGCACCGGCGGGAGATCGAGAAACTCACCGGGGCGGTCCGCCGCAAGGGCATGACCCTGGTGCCGCTCGCGATCTATTTCAATCGCCGGGGCATCGCCAAGGTTCGCTTGGCCCTGGCTCACGGCAAGCGCACGGTCGACAAGCGGGCCGCGGTCAAGGACCGGGAATGGAAGCGCCAGAAGGAACGCCTGATGCGGGCACGCTGATCCGACTCCTGGCAGTGGGGGGCTTGTCCCGTCGAGGCATTAAAACGACCGCACCCGGCGTCTGGCCGTCCCGAACCGGGAGACCCGCCCGCGCGGCGACCGCACGCCGAGGCTGGAGGCGAGATCCCCCGGCGCCCGGCGTGCGGCGTTCGGTGCTGCCGCGTTGTGTGTCGGCGCTGCTACTGCTGCTGCTGGTTCTGGCCCTCCATCTCCTGGCGCAGTTCCTCGATGGTGCGCTCCGCTTCCTGCGCAGCCTCCTCGGCGGTGCGTTCGACGGCTTCCATCGCTTCGCGGGCACGCTGCTCCGCTTCCTCGTTCAGGGTCTCGGCCTCCTCGGCGGCTTCCTCCAAGATGGTCTCGGCCTCCTCGGCGGCTTCCTCCATGGTGGTCTCGGCCTCGTCGACAGCTTCTTCCATAACCTGCTCGGCTTCGTCGATGGCCTGTTCCACCTGTTCCGCCGGTGCTGCTGCCTCCTGGGCCGGCCGCTCCTGCTCACACGCGGTCACCACGGCCAAGCCGAAGCCCATGGCCGCCAATAGTGCGGTGGTCGAAAGGAATCGTTGTTTCATGATGTCACCTATCGCTCGCATTCTGTTCGCCAACGGGAACCTGCCCCTTCGAGATGGCTGTCTGCCCCCTTGACCGGACCGTGCCGGCCCCTTGTGGCAATTCGATGGGGGCCGGCGGTTTGATGACGCGCGGCGGCACCGCTGGCGCGCCGGCATCCCGACTGCCGCCTCGGAACAACGCCCGAGGCGACCTAAACCTTAGATCATAAAGGGCTGCCACGCGCAAACAAAGGGATGCACGAACGATGGCGATGCAGGTGTGCATGGGGGCGATGCTCCAGTGCAGCTTCGGCGCGGCGCCGAGCAGCTTGGTGGTGCTGCCGGTCAACCGGACTCTGGTCAGTGGTCCGCCGGCCGCCACCATCATGGACTTCGCCCCGATGGTGAACATTCTGCCTTTCGGCATGTGCAGCAGCATCGCCAACCCGGCCGTTGCCGCCGCCACGGCGTCTGCATCGGGGGTGTTGACGCCGCAACCGTGCGTGCCGGTGACGGTAGCCCCCTGGGCGCCGGGATCCCCCACCGTGCTGATCGGCGGCATGCCGGCGCTGAACGACACCTCCACGCTGATGTGTCTCTGGGCCGGCGTCATCCAGGTGACGTCACCGGGACAGGTTTCTCAGATGCTGCCGTGATCGACCAGGAAGCGATTCGCCGCCCCGTTTGAAGGAAGGACTCTTTTCACAAGGCCGTCCCGAAAGACTTGACAGGGCCCGCCCTAATTGGGGTACGCTCATCGGTGGTGCAAATCGGTGGCACCAGGGTCGGCAGGCAGCCGGACCGGGTTGTTTGCGTGAGTCGACGCCCTGATGTCATGTAACCTGCGGTTGGTATCGTCACACGGTTTTGCCGTCTTCCCGCTGAAGGGCGAACCGGGTCGCCTGTGGAGTTGAGTCGTGTCCCAGATTCGGGGGGACGTGCTGGTTATCGGTACAGGCTTCGTCCTGGCCGTTCTGCTGGCGTTCTTGTTGGGGGTGGCGGTTACGCTGTGGGCGGTGCAGGAGCCGGCGCCGCACACCGCGCTGGCGACAGAGATGGGGGGTGGGGAGGCTACGGATGCGCGGCCGCCCGACCCGGATGCGACGGACACCGGGCGTATCGCTGTTCCCGACCCGTTGCCGGCCGACAGCCCGACGGCAAACAACCGCCCGGCCGCCGATTCGCTGGCGGACATTACCGAGGCAGGATCACCGCCGCCGGCACCCGCGTCCGCGGCAGCGCGACCTGCCGGCGGCGGTCCGGCCGAAGGTGGCCGGCGCACCTATCAGGTCCGAATCGGTGCCTTCCTGGATGCAGATAACGCGGCCGAGGCGGGGGAGGCGGCCAAGGCTCTGGGGCTGCCGGTCGAGATCGTCGCTCAGCCTGACTCACAGGGACGTGACTGGTACGTGGTGCAGGTCGGCCCGTATTGGGATCGGCTCGAGGCCCTGGACGTCGCCGGCAAGCTGCGCCGCAGCCAGGGTTTCGATGCGTTGATTATCGGCATCGACTCGCGTGGGGGCTCCGGTTCGGGGCAAGGCTCCTAGATGGTTGGTATGACAGATCGGTTCGGACCCCGACACGGCCCGATCCGCGTATCCGGACTGGTCCTCGCGGTACTGCTGTCCGCATCGGGATGCGCCACCCCATCCTGGCTTTGCGTCAACCCGTCCGGCGTCAGCAATCTCACCATCCGGGCAGACCCGAACGCCAATCTCGACAGCGCCGTGGCTGTCGACTTGCTGTTCGTCAGGGATGACCAGCTTACGGCCCAATTGTTGCAAACGCCCGCCTTGGATTACTTCGCCAGGCGAGACCAGATCCGGCGTGACTATACCGAGAACGACGTCCGTCGCTGGTCCTGGGAACTTGCGCCTGGACAGCAGGTCGATCGGGCGTCGGTGAGTCCGCCGTGCGGGCGCAAGGCAACCTTCATGTTTGCGAGCTATGCAACCCCGGGCGATCATCGCCTCCGCCTCGGCGACGACCGCACCGTGACCGTCATCCTCGGCGAAACGGATTTCCAGGTGCAGCCATGATGCCGACAGCAGGACGGCGGCGACGCTCCCGATGACGGAAGGGCGTGCCATTCCGGACGCGGTGCTGTGGCATGAAGGCATGCTGCTGGCACCTCAGCACTTCCAGCAGGCGGACCGCCGTTCGGAAAGCCTGATCGCCTATCACCTCCACGCCGCGGCTCCTTACCATCGCGGTGTCCGCCGGCTGGAGATTGATAAGGGTCTGCTGGTCGAAGGGGTGTTCCGGGTCACCCGGCTGGAGGCCGTGTTGCCGGACGGTCTTCTGGCCATGCATCCGGCGCCGGGCGCCGACACGCTGGAGATCGATCTCAAGGCACTGGATCCGGGACCTGCCGCGGCACCGGTCGCCATTCATCTGGCCGTGGCGGCAGCCGGTCAAGGCGCCGGCGACAGTGGTGCCTTGGCCCGATACCGTCGGATCGAGGGAGACACCGTGGTTGACGCGCACGGCGATGGGGTGGCCGAGGTGCCGCGGCTGGTGCCGTTGCTGACCCTGCAAGCCACCGAGGGACCGCGTCTGGCGCCGCCGCGACGGTTCGTCAGCCTGCCGCTGGCCGTAGTCTCGATCGAGGACGACGGCTTCGTGCCGCTGCCGTTCGTGTCGCCATCCCTCGAAGTGGAAGCGGGTTCCCGCCTGCACGACATCGCCTCGGAGGTCGCGGCGCTATTGCGCGCCCGGGCGGTTGCCCTGGCCGAACGGCTGCAAGGGCCGGCGCCCGAAGGGGCCGAATTCGTGGCCGGCGTCGCCTGGCCGGCGGTGCGCGCGCTGATCTCGGCGCTGCCAAGGCTGGAAGCACTGCTGCAATCCGGCCACGCGCATCCGTTCCTGGTCTACCTGGCGCTGTGCGATGCCGCCGGCAATGTCGCCTGTCTCGGCGGGCAGCCGGCGCCGCCGCAGTTTCGGCCCTATCACCACGATGATCCCCTGCCGGCGTTCGAACAACTGGCCGGGTTCATCGCTCGGGTGGTGGAGCGCCTGCATGAACCCTATCGGGCGGTACGCTTCACCCGGGAGGCCGAAGGCCGGTTCGCACTGGTGATGCGGGATGACTGGATTGCCGAGGAAATGCTGGTGGGCGTGCGGGCTGCGCCGGGACAGTCCCCGGCTGAGGCAGCGGCTTGGCTGATCCGGTCGGTCATTGCCGAGGCGCCGGCGCTGCAGGGCGTGCGCGAGCGTCGTACGCTTGGTCTCAAGCGTCGCAGCATCGACAGCGTGCGCGAGTTCGACCTGATGCCGCCGCGGAATGTGGTGTTGTTCGGCCTGACCCTGGATCCGACGCTGCTCCACCCGGGCCAGTCTCTGGTGATCGATGGGCCCCACGTCGGGGCCGACCAGGCGGTGCCGGTGGAGGTGGTGCTGTACGTGCCCCGGGATGCGCCGCGGGCCGCCGGCACGCCGGATCAAGGCTCGGGAGAAGCGCCATGACGCAGTCGGCGGCTTCGCCTGAGGTCCGGCGGGCTTTGGAGCAGTTTCGCGTGTTCTACGCCGAACTCGCCGATGTCAAGGCCCAGATCCTGTCGGGCGCCCGGCGCCGGGAGGATGAGGACAGCGCGCCGGACGCGGTGGTGCGTCCGGTGTTCGCGCGCTTGCGGCGATCGTTGGCCGATCTCGGCTTCCACCGCCGGCGGGATCGCGGCGACATGGACATCGGTTACGTCATGGCTGCCACCGCCGATGAGGTGTTGTTGCACATGGTGGAGTGGGAAGGCCGGCGCGTGTGGTCCTCCACCCTGCTCGAGGAAGCGGTGTACGGCAGTCGGGAGGCCGGCGACCGGGTGCTGGATGCCGGTGAAGACTTGGCCTCGGGGCGTCAGTCCGGGCAAAAGGACGTCGCGGCGGCGATATTGCTGGCGTTGTTGCTGGGGTTTCGCGGCCGCTGTCGCGGTTCCGATCATGCCGGGGAGATCGCCCGCCTGAAGGAACGGCTCTATGCCGGGGTGTTCGGCCGGCCCTTCGACCCGAAGGTGGACTGGCAGACCTTGATGTCCGGGGCGCTCGGTCCGGCATTGGATGCCGGCCGCCTTCGTCGGCTGCCGCGCCTGGCGCCGTGGGTCGCGGCGGTCGGGGCGTCGATCGTCATCTACCTGATCGCCAGCCATCTGATCTGGTGGTCGGCGACCGGCTCGCTGCTCGCCACGGCGGACCGCATCGCCGCCGGCGAGACCACGCGCGTCGAGCCGTCTCGGTGAGGGCAGCCCGACGGTGACCGGCCTCGGATCATGGCTCCCGTGGATCATCCTGGCGTTGGCCGTGCTGCTGGTGGTCGTGGTGGCGGGGGTGTCGATCTTTGCCTGGCGGCGTCGGACCGACGCCGCGAAGCCGGAGACGGCGGACGGCGCTCAGATGGAGACGGGAGCGGATCAACCGGACGGGACGTCCCGCCCGGTTGCCGAGGCGGCCCGCAGCGGCGTCCAGGCGGCGATGACCCGCCTCGAGGGTCTGACGGGGACCCGTGACCACCCGTACGGGGTGCCGTGGGTGGCTTTGGTCAGCCTCCAGGGGGCCCGGGCATCGGATGCCATCGCCAGCCTGGAGCTGGATCATGCCGGCGGCGGCGCCATGGCGCCGGTGATCGGCCTGAACTGCACCTTCCGGTTCACCCATGACGGCGCCATCGTTGATGTGGACGAGGGGCTGCTGTCCTCCCGAGGGTGGAACGAGCGCTGGAGTACCCTGGTCCGCAGCATCCGCCTCAGCCGGCCGGAACGTCCGCTTGACGGCTTGGTGATCGCGCTGCCGGTGGCGGATCTGCTCGGCCCCAACGCATTGACTCCCGACAAGCTCAGCGCCGCCGGTGGCCAGCTCTATGAACTGATCTGGTCGGTCCAGCGGCTCACCGGTCTGCGCGTGCCGATCTACGTTATGCTCACCGGGTGCGAGCAGGTTGATGGATTCCGGGAACTGGCTGCCGCCTTGCCGGAGCATGCCCGCGACGACGTGCTCGGCTGGTCGGTGCCCTTCGCCCTGGATACCGCCTATGCGCCGCAATGGATCGATGACGGCATCGACCATCTGGTGCAGGATCTCACCGCCCTGCAACTTCAGGTGCTGATGCGGCTGGATGATCCTGATGCCGCGGACGCGGTGTTCCTGTTCCCGGGGCAGGTCCGACGGCTGCGTGAGCCGCTCCGCATTCTGCTGACCGGCATGCTTCGCACCAGCGCCTATCACGAGGCGTTTCTGTTCCGCGGCTTCTACCTGACCGGGACCACCGCGCCCGAGGGGGGGGTGGCATGGTCCGAACCCGACGGGGCCAGGGCTGCCGAACCGGGGCCGGCGGCGGTACGCACCGCGTTTGTTCGTGGTCTGTTCGCCGACAAGGTGTTTCGGGAGTATCAGCTTGCCCGCCCTGCCGCGGGGGCCCTGACCGTCCGTCACCGGCGGGTGCGGATCGCTCAGGGCGCGCTTGCCGCGGTTCTGGTCCTTGCCCTGATCGGCACGGTGGTCGTGGCCGGCACCGCCGGGCGCATCACCAGTGCGCGGCAGCTCGTGGATACCCTCGATCGCCAGGTGGACCGCGTCAGCCAGGAGCGGCAACGGGCGGCCATGGCCGATCTCGACCTGGATCAGGTGGCCGACGCCGCGTTCCAGGTGCTCGCCGCCATGAGCCGCCTGCAAGTCACATCGGTCGAATCCTGGGCGGCGCCGACGTCGATGCTGACCGGCGCCGACCGACGGGTGGAGCGAGCGATCGGCGTCGGCTACGAGACCAGCGTTCTCGTTGCGGTGCGCATCGGCCTGTCCTACCGCCTCAACGAGGTGCTCGAAGGCGTCGACCGGCAGCTTCGGGCTCCAGACGGGGGCACACCGGTTCCGCCCTCGGAACGTGTGGAGCGGGCGATGTCCGGGCTTGCGTCCGGCCTCAGCCGTTACTCGGAGGCCGTGGAGGCATTCGAAGGGCTGCCGCGCACCCAGAGCATCGACGACCTCGCCGACCTGATCAGCTATGCGCTCGGCAAGGCCTTGCCGCCCGGGTTCCGCGAGAACCGGGCCTTGTACGAGAAGGCGCTCCGCAATGTACGGGTGCCGGCTCCGAGGGCGGCGACCTACTTCGAAAACATGCTGGAAGATGTGATCGCGCAGGCGGCTTGGCTTCGCTATCCTCAAGGCTCCTTGGCCACGGCGGCGACAGACCTGGAAGAGGCAGCCCGCCAGATCATCGAAGGCCGACCCGGAACGCCCGGCGTCGCGTGCCCCGCCCCGGTGTCGGGCATGGTGGCGGCCCCCACCCATAAGGCGGAAGCGCTCCGCCGCAATCTTCAGGTGATCCGGGACGAGCTTGCCGGCGACCGGTCGCTATGGCTCGATCCCGGCGTGGCCGACCCGGATCCGACGTTCAGCCAGGTGATGGTTCGGATACGCGCGCTCGATTTTGTCTCGGAGCCGTTTGCCGATCACCTGCGGACGATCGTGGATAACGCTCGCGCCATCGGCCGGGCCGAGCTGGCGGCGGCCCGGTTTGCCGGCGAGCCGGTGTTGCGAATTTCAGAGGACGATGGCCGGTGGACCGTGTCGCCGGCGCTGCTGGCCCTGCGGGACGCCCTGGAAGCCTTGTTCCGGCAACCGTTCATGACCGATGTGCCGGCGGCGCCACCGGCCATCGCCGAACCGGGACGGCGCCAGCGTTGGGAGCCGCCGATCCTGCAGCAGGCCATGGTCCAGGCGGAAAGCTACCTGGTGTTCGCCAGCCGCGAACTCGGCCGGCTGCGCGTTCGCGACAACGGTGCCGCGGTCGACGGCGCCGACGGATGCATCACGCCGGACTGCCTGGTGGCGAAGGTGATCGCCCGGGATCTCGCCCTGGACCGCATCTGCCGGCACGCGCAGGCCGCGCTGGCGCAGGGGGCCCGGCCGATGCCGGGTGGAACGGGAGAGGCTGCGTTGCGGGCCGAGGTCCGGAACTTTGCGGCTGCCGAGCCCCTGCTGTCCCGTCTCAGGGACAGCTGGCGGCAGATCGGCCTCGATGGCGTGGCGGCAGCCCTGGACGGTCTCGCCATCCAGCAGGCGACACGCCTTCTCGAGGAGATTGACCGGGTGTTGATGGTGACCTCACCGTATCAGCCCCTGGACCCGACGTTCTCCTGGTGGGATGGCGTGCAGCCGGTAGCGGCCATCAGCTTCGGTGCTGCTTCTCTGGCCGATCTCGCCGGCATGCTGGCATTGCCACGGGACTTCATGGATTTCCTCGCCCGGGACTTGGCACAGCCGCTGGTGACCTATCTCAGCGGCGGTCGGCCGGTGGTGGGAACGGCCGCCGGCACCCGCCCGCAGCGCCTGGTGGGCGATGGGCTGGCACGATGGAGCGGGATCATCGCAGCGCTGGATGGCTACGACCAGAACCAGCCGCGCAACAGCCTGCGTCAACTGGAACGCTTCATCCTCGAGGGCATGGCTGAGATCACCCTGGATAACTGCCGGGAACGGACGCAGGTGGTCGGCCGGCCCCGCGACTACTTCGAAGAGCAGGAACAGGCGTTGCGTCGGGCGCTGGCGAGCCGCTGTGCCGGCGTCCAGCAGCAGCAGGCGTTGACCGCCTACGACGTGATCCGGGACGATTTCAACCAGCGTTTGGCCGGACGGTTTCCCTTCGTGGGGCTCGGTCCTGGGGTGGACCCTGCGGCCGCGCTCAGGGCGACCCGCGCCGATCCGGGCCAGGTTCGGCGCTTCTTCGCCCAGTTCGACGCCGAGGCCGAGACCGCACGCTCGCAGTTGGGGGAAGGCGCGCGCGCCCGTGCGGCCGCGGCCTTCTTGAGCCAGTTGGCGGCGGTCCGGGAGGCGCTGGCCCCGATGCTGGCGGCGCCGGACGTGGATATGCCACTCAGCTACGAGTTGGACCTCGCCTTCCGCACCAACCCAGGCCAGGATCAGGGCGGCAGCCAGGTCCTGGAGTGGGTGGTCCAGGTGGCGGACCGGCGGGTGTCCTCGTTCCAGGCCGCACCCACCATCACCTGGACCTTCGGCGAGCCGGTCCGGGTGTCGCTGCGCTGGGCGCGCAATGCGCCCCAGATCCCAGCTCCCAGCGGAACCGCCGGCCCTGTCGTCCGAGACACTGTCGCCACCTTTTCCTACACCGACCCGTGGGCGCTGCTGTCGCTGGTTGCCGCGCACACCCCGGACCGGACCCGCATGGCGGCGCTGTCGGATCAGCAGGGCAGCGTCATCGAGCTGGAAGTGCCGTTGCAGCGCAACCCGGAAGCCGCCCGCGGCGGCGTGACGGCGCCCGACCGGGCCCGGGTGTACATGAACATCGGTTTTACCGCGCTGATCCGGGAGCCGGGCCAGCCGGAGCAGCGACAGCCTCTGGACCTGCCGGTATTCCCGGCGGCGGCCCCGGCGCCGTAGAGGGAAATCGGCGGCATGCGCCCAAGCGATGCCAACGGGAGCGGGTAAGGCTATTCAATGACTGCGTCGAAGGGTGGATTTATGTTATTTTGGGGTACCCCTATTGGCGTAGAGGGATGTTTGGGCCATGCCGGCTGAGGCTGTCCGGGATTTGCGCCAACCTGCGTCTCCGATAACGGGCGGAGGCGCGCGGCTGCCCGATGCGGACGCAATCCTGGCGCCGTTGGCGGGGGAACGTCCCGCCGGTGTCTCGGTGCGTTATGAAGGGGATTACGATCGCATCCAGGAGGCTCGTCGGGAGGACAACCCGAACCTGCCGCAGGGGATTTGGCAGCATGATCTCAAGCAGGCGGATTGGGATGAGGTGGTTGACCTCTGCGTCGACACCCTGTCCCACCGGTCCAAGGACCTTCAGGTCGCGGCATGGCTGGCGGAAGCCCTGGTGCGGCGTGACGGCTTCGCCGGCTTGGCGCCGGGTCTTAACCTCATGGCCGAACTCTGCCGCCGCTTCTGGCCCCATCTGTTTCCCGAGTTTGATGGTGACGATCCGTCGCCGCGGCTGGCCCCGGTGCAATGGATCAATGACAAGCTGCCGGCGAGCCTGTTCCGGCTGCCGATAACCCGCGCCGGTGCCATCACGGTCGAGAGCCATTCCTGGACTGACTACCTCAACGCGCAGCGCCACGAGGTGACCCGGCTGCGCGATGCGAAGTCGGCGGAGAAGGCGGAGAAGCGGGGACTGGTGACTTTGGCACAGTTCAATGCGGCGGTGGCCGCCACCAGTTCGGATGTGTTCAAGGATCGTCTCCGACACCTCGAGGACGGCCGCCGCGCTCTCGATGAACTCGACCAGGCGCTGCAAGAGCAGTGCGGTCGGGATGGGCCCGGGCTGGGGCGACTGAGGGATGCTGTCGACGATATAGGCGGCTTTATCCGCACGGTCCTGACGGAGCGAGGCGAGCTGATGGGACAGCTTGAGCAGGCGACCCCGCGTGACGAAGCCGAACGGGAGCGGCCCGACTTGGAGGCCGACAGCGCAAGCGGGCCGGCGGTGTCGACGCCCTCCGCGGCCGGGCCGATCTGCAGCCGGGAGGAGGCCTATCGCCGGTTGGCGGAGGTCGCCGATTACCTCGCCCGGAGCGAGCCGCACAGCCCGACCCCGTATCTGATCCGGCGCGCCATTGCCTGGGGCAACCTGCCGCTGCCGGCGTTGATCCTGGAGATGACCCACGGCGGCAAGGATGTCTCGGCGTTGTTCGAGATCCTGGGTTTATCGGATCGGAAATAAAGTCGTGCCGTGTTTGGGACTTGGGCGGGCAAGCGGCCTTCACCTTGGGGTAACGATTTTTTGAATGCCAGGACTGTAGAGTTGCCGTTCAATCACGAGACGGCCGAAGTTAGAAATTATAGATGAATTGGCGCGACGCAGGAGAGGAGAGTCACTGATGGTGGAAAGCACGCAACATGTCTTGGGCCGGGTTCGCCCACCGCGGGTTCAGATCACCTATGACGTGGAAATCGGTGGCGCGATCGAGAAGATCGAGCTGCCGTTCGTCGTCGGCATTCTGTCCGATCTGTCCGGACATCGCGACGTGGAGATCGACGGGTCCGTTCAGGCGATCAAGCCGGTGAAGGACCGCAAGTTCGTGGAGATCGATCGCGATAACTTCAACGAGGTCCTTGAAAAGGTGGGCCCGCGCCTGAAGCTGAAGGTACCGAACCGGCTCAAGGATGACGGCAGCGAGATGTCAGTCGCCCTGCAGTTCAGCCACATGGACGATTTCAATCCGGTCGAGTTCCTGAAGCAGATTCCGGCGCTGAAGGAACTGTATGAGGAGCGCCAGACGCTCCGCGACCTGCTCACCAAGCTCGATGGCAATGACGAGCTCGATACCCTCCTGCAGGAGGTGGTCGACAACACCGCCGACGCTCAGACCACCCTCCGGGACGAGTTGGCCAAGCAGCTTGAAGGCGCCGAGGGCGATGCCGGTGCCGGTGCTGAGGCCCCGGCGGCGACGGACAAGCCGGATACGGAAACCTGATCCGGTGACATGACAGGAAGGCACAGGAAAGCCAACACCGGAGACGCCGCGCGGGCGGCGTCCGTCAAGGGAGACGATCATGGCTGCAGAGACTGAAGGCGCAGGTGCGGCGGCCGCCGCAGCGGAAAGCGGTTCGCTGCTCGAGCGGATCGTACAGGAAGGCAAGCTGGCGCGAGACCCCTCGCAGCGGGCCTACGCCTACGCAATGCTGGATGAATTCGTCAACAAGGTGCTGATCGAGGAAAGGGAGCCGGAAAAAACGGCGGCACCGGGTGCAGACAGCTATGCCAAGATCGAGGAGCGGATCGCCAAAATCGACCAGGTGCTGAGCGAACAGCTTAACGAGATCTTGCATCACCCCGAGTTCCAGAAGCTGGAAGCGTCCTGGCGTGGCCTCAATTACCTGGTGATGAACTCGGAAACCGGCACCCGGCTCAAGCTGCGGCTGCTCAACATCAGCAAGGCCGAACTTTTGAAGGACCTGGAGAAGGCCGTCGAGTTCGACCAGAGCACCCTGTTCAAGAAAGTCTACGAGGAAGAGTACGGAACATTCGGCGGCTATCCCTACAGCGTGCTGGTTGGTGATTTCGAGTTCGGTCGCACCCATCCGGACATGTCGCTCCTGGACAAGATCTCCCACGTGGCGGCCGCGGCCCACGCCCCGTTCATCGCAGCGGCGGCACCCGGCCTGTTCGATATGGAACGGTTCACCGAACTGGGCGTGCCGAGGGACCTGTCGAAGATTTTCGAGAGCCTGGAGCTGATCAAGTGGCGGTCGTTCCGTGCCGGCGAGGACAGCCGCTATGTGGCCCTGGTCCTGCCCCACGTGCTGATGCGCCTGCCGTACGGGCCGGACACCGTGCCGGTGGAGGGGCTCGATTTCGTCGAGGACGTGGATGGTCGCGACCACGGCAAGTATCTGTGGGGCAACGCTGCCTACACGCTGGCGCAGCGCATCACCCATGCCTTTTCGCTGTACGGCTGGACCGCCGCAATCCGCGGGGTCGAGGGCGGCGGCAAGGTGGAGGGCCTGCCCACCCACACCTTCCACACCGACGAAGGCGACATTGCGCTCAAGTGCCCGACCGAAATCGCCATCACCGACCGGCGGGAGAAGGAACTCAACGACCTCGGCTTCATCGCCCTGGTGCACTGCAAGAACACCGACTATGCGGCGTTCTTCGGCGGCCACACCACCAACAAGCCGAAGCTCTACAACCTGCCGCAGGCGAATGCTAATGCCCAGCTGTCGGCGATGCTCCCCTATGTCCTCAACGCGTCGCGTTTCGCCCATTACATCAAGGTGATGATGCGGGACAAGGTGGGCAGCTTCATGACCAAGGATAACGTCCAGGTGTTCCTCAACACCTGGATCACCGATTACGTTCTGGGGAAGGACGACGCCGGTCAGCCGATCAAGGCCCAGTTTCCGTTGCGCGAGGCCCGGGTGGACGTGACCGAAATCCCCGGCAAGCCTGGTTGCTACAACGCCGTCGTGTTCCTCCGCCCGCATTTCCAGCTGGAGGAACTGACCGCATCGATCCGGCTGGTGGCGGAACTGCCGCCTCCGGTTGCGGCCTGATCGATCTCGCTGTTAGGGAAAGGACACCAAGGTCATGGCCATCAATGCCTTCCTGAAATTCGAGGAGCCCGACATCGAGGGCGAGTGCACCGCAACGGGTCACGAGAAGGAAATCCAGGTCTTGTCCTGGAGCCATTCCTTCAACCAGCCGACGTCGCCCACCCGGAGTTCCGCGGGCAGCGGCACGGTCGAGCAGGCCAACCATTCGGACCTCTCGTTCACCAAGTACACCGACTCGGCGTCCGATGATCTTCTCAAGATGTGCTGGAGCGGAAAGCAGATCGGTAAAGGGACGCTGCAGCTCTATCGCGCGGACGGCGAAAACAATCCCGTCAAATACCTCGAAATCGTCATGGAAAAAGTTGTCGTCTCCAACTTTTCAATTGGCGGCGGCAGTGGGGATGTTCCGACCGAGACAGTCTCTCTGAACTACGGCAAGGTGCAATATAATTACATTCCTCAGAAACAGGAAGACGGCACGTCCGGCGGGAATGAACCGGTGACCCACGACCTGATGACCGAAGAAGTGAGTTGAGGCGCCTGTGCCCAGGCCCATTCGCGGTGCCCGGGCGCTCTTGTTCGAGCGGCTCACCGAAGGCGCGAAGGGCCGGGCGGGGTCATACCTGCCCGGCCGCGTCCTGCACCACGAAGCCCTGATGGAGTCGGTCGCACGGGAGTTGTCGGACCTGCTGAATACGCGCATCGCCGTGGACGCCGATACCCTGACCCGGCGGCCGCGTACGGTCATCGACTACGGTATTCCGGATTTCAGCCTGTTTCCGCCCCGCGACAGCGATGCCGAACGGCGATTGGCCGACCATTTGCGGCGGGCCATCGTTGCGTTCGAGCCGCGACTGGAGGGGCCGGCGGTCACCATCGAGCGCGTTGCCGACCGGGGCGAGTCCTTGGTCGCCGCCGTTTCCGGCAAGCTCGCCATCGGGGAGGTGATGGAGACCGTGTTCTTCCGCATCCCGCTCGGCTCCCCCGTGGAGCGGGAGGAACCGGACACCCAACCCCCATGACCGACGCCGACGACCTCACCGCCTATCTCCAGGAACTCGAATACCTCCGCACCATGGGTTCCGCGTTTGCCAGTCGGTATCCGCGGGTGGCAGGAGCGCTCGAGTTGGGCGAGGATGGCTCCGCGGATCCCCACGTGGAACGGCTGATCGAGTCGTTCGCGTTCCTCACCGCTCGCTTGCAGCGGGAGCTGGACGCCCAGTTCCCGCGGATTCCCGAAGCACTGCTGGGCGTGCTCTACCCCCATCTGGGTGCACCGATCCCGTCCATGGCGATCGCCCGCTTCGAGCCCGATCCGCAGCAGAGCCGAGCCCTGCCCGGTTTCACGATCGCTGCGGCCACGCCGCTGTTCGCCACCGCCACGGATGGCACCACCTGCCGCTTCCGCACCGCCTACCCGGTCACCTTGTGGCCGGTTGAGGTGGTGGGGGCGGACCTGATCCATCCCGCCGACATCCCGGCCCTGGATACCGTCAGCGGCCTTGATGCCGCCTCGGTGCTGCGCCTCAGGCTCGCCTGTCTCGGGCGCCGCACCTTCGCGGAGTTCCACCCGGCGGTCCTGCGGTTCTTCCTGCATGGGGCGATGACCATCACCGCCAGCGTGTACGAGCTCTTGTTCAACCAGCTGACGGCCGTCGCCGTCCTCCGCGGCGACCCGTCCAGTCCGGCCGGGGACGGGACGGCCGCCGTGCCCGAGCCGGCCCTGCTGCCGCCCGACTGCATCCGACCGGTCGGCTTCGGTGCCGACGAGGCGGTACTGCCCCACCCGGAGCATGCCCATCAGGGCTACCGCCTCCTCCAGGAATACTTCACGTTTCCGGACAAATACCTGTTCTTCGACCTGCACCTGGGGGACTTGGCCGGCCGCGGCGGCCTTGGCACGGGGCGCGTGGCCGAGGTGTTGTTCCTCCTCGCCGAAGCGCCGCGGCGCCGGCTGGCCGTGGGCGCGGAGACGTTCCGACTCAACTGCACGCCCATCGTCAACCTGTTCCCCAAGACGACCGAGCCGATCCGCCTCGACCACACCCGGGTCGAGTACCGCCTGCAGCCCGACAGCCGATGGGAGCGGTCCACCGAGATCCATTCCGTCGCACGGGTCAGCGCGACTTCCCGGTTCGAGGATGACAGCCGGCTGATCCGGCCGTTCTTCTCGTTCACCCACGATGATGCGGAACGCGGCCAGACCGCGTACTGGCTGGCCCGCCGGACGCCGACCTGTCGGCCTGACCAGACCGGCACGGACATCCATCTCTCGTTCGTGGACCTGGATTTCCAGCCATCGCGACCGCCGACGCAGGTGGTGTTCGCCCAGACCCTGTGTACCAACCGGGGGCTTGCCGATCAGCTTCCCGCCGGCACCGACCTCGCCATCGAGCTCGACGCGCCGATCCGCTGGGCCGCGTGCCTCACCAAGCCGACCCTGCAGCACGCGCCGGCGCTCGCCGGCGACACCTTGTGGCGGCTGGTCTCGCACCTGTCGCTCAACCATCTGTCCCTGGAGGGTGGGCCGGACAGCCTCGCCGCCTTGCAGGAGGTCCTGCGGCTTTACGCCGGCCCGACGTCCGCCGCCTCCGCCAACCAGATCAAGGGCCTGACCGGCCTGGCAACCCGGCGGGTAGTCCGACATGTGGGCGAGGATGCGTGGCGCAGCTTCTGCCGCGGGATCGAGATCCGGCTGGATGTGGACGAAAGCCTTTACGTCGGCGCCAGCGCCTTTCTGTTGTCCGCCGTGCTCAACCGCTTTTTCGGCCTCTATGCGGGCGTCAACACCTTCACGCAACTCGTCGTCGGCAGCCGGCAGCGGGATGGGATCTGGAAGACATGGCCACCTTTGGCTGGCGAGGCGATCGTCCTTTAGTCGAGCTTCTGTTCCACCGGCCGCAGCACTTCGAGTTCCTGCAGGCGGTGCGGCTGCTGGAGCGGACGGCACCGGGCACGGTCCCGGTCGGTACCGGCAGCCGCGGCCGCCGGGAAGCGGTGCGGTTCGCAAGCAGTCTGAGCGCCGTGTTCCCGGCAAGCGACATCGACGACCTCACTCGCGGCTCATCCGCTTCCGATCCCGCCCCCATGCGGGTCAACTTCTTGGGGTTGGCCGGTGCCTTCGGTCCCCTGCCGACACCGATCACCGAACTGGCGCGCACCCGGGCGCGGCGAGGGGATACGGCCACCCGGGATTTCCTCGACATCTTCAATCACCGCCTGGTCGCGTTGATGGCACGGATCGGCCGTGCCCACCGGCCAGCGCTCCAGGCCGAGACGCCGGAGAACAGCGCATTCGCATTGTACCTGTTCGCGCTGCTGGGACTCGGCACCGATGGGCTGCGCACCACCCGCTCGCGCCCGGTGCGCAATCGTCTCGCCGGACTCGATCGGTCGCTGTTGCATGTCGCCGGGCTGCTGAATCCGCGTCCGGTCAGTCTGCATGCCCTGGAAAGATTGCTGGCCAGTCACTTCGCCGTTCCGGTGCGGGGAATCCCGTTGCAGGGCCGCTGGCTGTCCCTCTCCCGAGATCAGTGGACGGTCGTGGGGAGCAACGGCTCGGGCCGGAACGCCGGCCTCGGCCGGGGCGCCGTCCTCGGGAAGCGGGTGTGGAGCCAGGAGGCGGGTATCCGCCTCGAGCTCGGGCCGATGTCCCTCGCGCGCTTTCTCTCGTTCCTGCCGGCCCCGGCGCCAGCTACCGCCGGCCCGCCGCAACCGCTCGGAAACGCCGTCGCCGCCTTCCGGGAACTGATCCGCTTTGCCATCGGCGACCGGTTCGACTACGACGTCTCTCTCATCCTGAAACGCCGGGAGGTGCCGGCCGCCCGGCTGTCGTCGCGGGGCGACACCCGGCTCGGCTGGACATCGTGGCTGGGTGCCGGACCTCGCAGGGACGACGGTCGGGTCACCGTCCGGTATGAGACCTGACCCCCGGGGAGTGGTGATGCCGGAACTCAAGTCCCTGGTGGCGCGGCTGAACCCGTTGTGCCGCCGAGCAACGGAAAAGGCCGCCGACCAGTGCCTGCGGCGGACCCAGTTCTCGGTGGAGATCGAGCACCTTCTGCTGGAACTGTGCGCCCTGCCGGAGGGCGATTTCGCCCGTGCCCTCCGTGCCTACGGCATCGAGCCAGAAACCTGCAGCCGGGAACTCAGCCGCGCGATCGACCGCTTCAAGCGCGGCAATACCCGCACGCCGACACTGTCCAAGGTGCTGGTGGATATGCTGATCCACGCCTGGACGCTGGCCTCCCTGGACCTGCAGCAGCAAGCCATCCGCTCCGGTGCGATCCTCAGGGCGGTGCTGGAGGATGACCGGTTTCACGGCCTGGTGACGGCGTCCTGCCCCGCCTTGGCCGCGGTGCCGCGGGCTCGGCTGGTCGAGGACATGCCGGAAATCATGCGAGGCGGTCACGAGGATGAGCCTGCGGCCCGTCCGCAAGCGGCGGCGCCCGGTGCCGCAGCGCCGCGGCAACCCGGTTCCACCACCTCCGGTGCCGACCCCCGGACACCGGCCCTGGACGCCTACACGGTGGACCTGACAGCGGAGGCGCGGGCCGACCGCATCGACCCGATCGTCGGACGGGACGACGAGATCCGTCAGGTGATCGACGTCCTGATGCGCCGGCGCCAGAACAACCCGATCCTCACCGGTGATGCCGGTGTCGGCAAGACCGCCATCGTGGAGGGCTTCGCCCAGCGGGTGGTCCAGGGCCGGGTGCCGCCGGCACTGGCCGGTGTCGTGGTGCGAAGCCTGGATCTCGGCCAGCTGCAGGCCGGGGCGGGCATCCGCGGCGAGTTCGAGCACCGGCTGCGCAGCGTGATCGAAGAGGTCTCGGCGGCATCGAAGCCGATCGTCCTGTTCATCGACGAGGCCCATACCCTGATCGGGGCGGGCAACCAGGCGGGGCAGGGGGACGCCGCCAATCTGCTCAAGCCGGCGCTGGCTCGCGGGACTCTTCGCACCATTGCCGCCACAACCTGGGGCGAATACAAGCGCTACTTCGAGAAGGACCCGGCGCTGGCGCGGCGCTTCCAGGTGATCAAGGTGGCCGAACCGTCGGAGGCGACGGCGGGCCTGATGGTCCGCGGCCTGGTGCCCAGGCTGGAAGCCCACCACGGCGTTCGCATCCTCGATGAAGCCGTGAGCGAGGTGGTGCGCCTGTCCCACCGCTACATCTCGGGCCGACAGCTTCCGGACAAGGCGATCAGCGTGCTGGATACCGCCTGCGCCCGGGTGGCCATCGCCGGCTCCGACAAGCCGGCCGGCCTCCAGGAAGCGGAGGGCCGCTGCCACGCCTTGTCGGTGGAGATCAGCCAACTGGAGCGGGAGCAGCACCTCGGCAGCGATCATCGCGACCGCATGGAGTTGCTGTCGGAGGAGCGGGATCGGGCGGACGAGCATCGCGCCCGGCTGGAGGCCCGCTGGTCGGTGGAGCGGGACACGGTGATGCGGATCCGCCGGGTGGAGACGGCCATGGCCTCGGCCGACGCCGCTGCCGGCGAGTCGCTGCGCGGGGACCTGGCCCGGCTCAGGCTCGAGCTGTCGGCGGTGCAACAGGACGAGCCGCTGATCCCGCTGGTGGTGGACAGCCGGGTGATCGCGGAGGTCGTGGCCGGCTGGACCGGCATCCCGGTGGGCCGGATGCTGAGCGATACCGTCACCACCGCCCGCACCCTGAAGGAGCGCATGGCCGAACGGGTGATCGGCCAGGACGTAGCGCTGGATACCATCTGCCGGCGGGTCCAGACATTCTACGCAGACCTCAACGAGGCGGGAAAGCCCACCGGCGTGTTCCTGCTCACCGGTCCCAGCGGCGTCGGCAAGACCGAGACGGCGATCGCTCTGGCCGAGTTGCTGTTCGGCGGCACGTCGGCGCTGATCACCGTCAACATGTCCGAATACCAGGAGGCCCACACCGTCTCGGGCCTCAAGGGAGCACCGCCGGGGTATGTCGGTTACGGCAAGGGCGGGGTGCTGACGGAAGCGGTGCGCCGGCGCCCTTATTCGGTTTTGTTGCTGGACGAGATCGAGAAGGCGCACCCGGATGTCATCGAACTGTTCTACCAGGTGTTCGACAAGGGCACCCTGGAGGATAGCGAAGGTCAACTGGTGGATTTCACCAACACGGTGATCCTCGCCACCTCCAACGTCGGCGCCGAGCGCCTGACCGAGCTCCATGACGCCGCCGCCGGCGTGGACCTGGACACCGCCCGGGAGGCGATCCGGCCGGCGTTGCGGCGACATTTCCCGGCGGCGTTCCTTGGCCGCCTGGTGGTGGTGCCGTACCGGCCGCTCCGGACGGCGGACATCGATGCCATCGTCCGGCTCAGGCTCCAGCGTATCCGGGAGCGGTTCGCCGCCAGCTACCGTGCCGAGCTCACCTGCGACGATGCGGTGGTGCGGGCGCTGGCAACCCGGGCCGAAACCACCGAAAGCGGCGCCCGCACCATCGATGCCATCCTCTCTCACACCCTGCTGCCGCAGCTTTCCGGGCACATCCTCGACCGCCTGACGGAGGGCGAGACCATTGCCGGCGTCCACATCGCCCTGGCCGGCGACGGCTCTCTGGCCTACGAGTTGTGGTGATGCCGGACCGAAGCCTGACCCAGGATCGGGCCTCGCTCGGCGTCACCACCCCGCTCGGCAAGGACCAGCTGATCCTGGAGGGGATGGACGGGAAGGAGCAGCTGTCCCGGCCGTTCCTGTTCCGTCTCGCCATGGCCGTTGCGGGGGAGGGCCTGGACCCTGAAGCGGTGGTCGGCCAGGCGGCGCACGTCACCCTGCTCGATGGCGACGGCAACCAGCGGGTCGTTCACGGCCTCGTCACCCGCCTGATCCGCGGCCGGGCAACGTGGCACGCAGAGCTGCGCCCGTGGCTGTGGCTGCTGCGGCTCACGTCCGACAACCGCATTTTCCAGAACAAGACGGTGCCGGACATTTTGCAGGACGTGTTCGACGAACTGGGCTTCTCGGACTACCGCAACGCTCTCTCCGCTCAATACGGACAGCGGGAGTACTGCGTCCAGTACCGGGAAACGACGTATGATTTCGTCCATCGCCTGATGGCGGAGGACGGCATCGCCTACTACTTCGAGCATGCCGAGGATGCGCACACCCTGGTGCTCGTCGACGACGCCAGTGCCCTCCAGCCCTGTCCCAATGCGGCCAGCGTCCCGTTCAAGCCGAGGACCGGCTCCCGCGACTGGCTGGAGGATTGCCGGATCGATGACCTGTCGGTGGAGAAGCAGGTCGTCCCCGATGGGTTTCAGGCCGACGACTACAACTTCGAGACGCCGGCGACCGAGCTCAAGGTCTCTGTCAGCGATGGTGATGGAGATTTCACCGTCTATGATTATCCTGGCGGCTATACGCTGAAGGACCAGGGGGATTCGGTTGCCAAGCGGCGCCTGAATGCGCTGCGATCCGCCAGGACCTTGATCAGCGGTGCCTCCCCGGTGCGCGGCTTCGCCCCCGGATACAAGTTCACCCTGACCGGTCATCCGTTCGCCGACGGCGACTTGGTGCTGCGCACGGTCCGCCATCGCGTCGGGCGGAACGAATACGCCAACACGTTCATCGCCCAGGAAGCGGATGCACCCTTGCCGCCGCCGCGCGCCGCGCCGCGCCCCCGCGTCGGCGGCTCGCAGACCGCACGGGTGGTCGGTCCTTCGGGCAAGGAGATCTGGACCGACCAGTACGGCCGGATCAAGGTGCAGTTCCACTGGGACCAGCAGGGCCAGGGCGATGAGAACAGCTCCTGCTGGATCCGCGTCAGCCATGGCTGGGCCGGCAAGAGCTGGGGGACTTTCGTGCTGCCGCGGATCGGCCAGGAGGTGGTGGTGAGCTTCCTCGACGGCGATCCCGACCGCCCCATCGTCACCGGCTGCGTCTACAACGGCGACAACCCAGTTCCCTACGGCCTGCCGGACGAGCAGACCAAGACCACCATCAGGAGCGAGAGTTCGACCGGCGGGGACGGCTACAACGAGTTCCGCTTCGAGGACAAAGCCGGGGAGGAGGAGGTCTATCTGCATGCCCAGAAAGACCTGACCACGGAGGTGGAGGAGAACCGCACCACCACGGTTACGAAGGACGACAGCCTTACCGTGTCGGAGGGCAACCGGACGGTGTCCGTCGACCAGGGGAACGAGGAACTCACGGTCCAGGGGCAGCGCACCCTGACCATTACCGGCGAGGAGAAGCACACCAATGCCGCCGGGTTCACCCACGAGGTCGGCGGCAACTGCTCCCTCATCGTCACCGGCAACCTGCTGATCCGGGCCAGTGGTTCGGTGACCATCTCCGCCGGAGCCGCCCTCACCGTGAATGCCGGCGCTCAGACCACCATGACCACCGGCCTCGGCATGGACCTGGTCGCGGCGACCTCGCTGCAAATGGTCGCCAGTGCCGCGGCCGAACTGAAGGGCGGCATGGTGACCATCCAGGGGGGCATGGTGAAGATCAACTGATGGCCGAGGCAGGTTTGAATGAGACGGGCGGCCCGCCGGACCAGGGTGACGCCCCTCCACCGCAGGACGGCACGCTGCTCAGGCGGGATAGCGACGGCAAGCCGGTGGAACGGAGCACGTACAGGGACGGACGCCTGGACGGGACCGTGGTGCGCTATGGGCCTGATGGGGCCGTTGTCACCGAGATACCATTTCGGTCCGGCCGGCGGGATGGCCGTCTGGTGGATTACGACGAGGAAGGTCGGCCTCTGGCCGAGCTCACCTACCGGGACGGCGTGCTGGAGGGGCCGGCCAAGCTGTATCGCGCGGGGCTGCCTTTGCTGGACGCGACCTATCGTGAGGGGCTGCTGGACGGCGAGGTCACCAGCTATGACGAACGCGGCGGCCTGGCGATGGTGGCCGAGTACCGCCGCGGCCGCAGGCACGGCACGACCACGGTATACCGGCCCGACGGCAGCATCCTTCGGAAGATGGAATACCGGGACGACAAGCTCGAGGGCGACACCCTGGATTACGACGCTGATGGCGGGCTGCGTACACGCACCCCTTATCGCAGCGGCCTGCGCGACGGCGTGATGGTCGAGTACGACGGGGCCGGGAAGGCCGTCCGGCGCACCACCTTCGTCGGCGACCGGGCTGCCGGCCCGCCGGCGGAAGGTGAGAAGCCGAGCAAGCCGGTCCGGGAGCCCTGGTACCAACGGTTGCTGAGCTCCTGACCCGTCCGGCCGAGCCGGTGAGCCCGGCCGGTGCCGACGCCTGGCTCAGAACCGCTGGCCGAACGTGTCGGGATCACGGGTGATGCGCACTGCCACGCCGTTGCGGGCCTGCAACGCGCGGTTGATGGCGGTCCAGTCCAGCCGCCAGACGTCATCCGCGGCGGCGATCAGGATCCGGTCCGGATCCGCTTCCTCCGGCACCGGTTCCGGGTCGGCGTAGCCCCGTTCCTCGATCTGGTCGACCTGCCGGGCCGATGGGTGCACCTGCATGTAGAGCTCGCCATCCCGGCGCCCCAGCTTCACCGGTTGGGAGACCACCATCACCGGCGTGCCCACCGGCACCCGGCCGAACAGGTATTCGATGTCTTCGGGATACATGCGGATGCAGCCGCGGCTGACCCGTCGCCCCACGCCGTAAGGCATGTTGGTGCCGTGAATCAGGTACGCGGGCCAGCCGAGATACAGCGCGTAGTCGCCGAGCGGATTGTCCGGCCCCGGGGGCACCACGGCGGGGAGCTCAGGGCGGTCGCGCCGGGTGTTGGCGGTCGGGTACCAGGTCGGGTGCTTCTGCTTGCGCACCACCGTCGTGGCCCCTTTCGGCGTGATGAAATCGTCGCGGCCGATCCCCATTGGGAACGTCTGAACCCGGCCGCCGCCCGGCGGAAAGTAGTACAGCCGCAGTTCGGCCAGATTAACGACCACCCCCCTGCGCGGCGCATCGGGGAGGACATGCAGCTTCGGCAGCCGCAGCCGCTTGCCCGCGCCGGGGACCCAGGGATCCACGCCGGGATTGGCCGCCACCATCTCGACGAAACCGAGGCCGTGCTCCCGCGCCAGCTCCAGCAGGGTATCCTCGTGCTTGGCGGTGATCACCCGCATTTCGCCGATGACGTCGTTGGCGAATGCCCGCGTCGTGGCGATCGCCGAAACGGCCAGCATCAGCGCCATCAGTATCAATCCGGTGCGACTTGCCATCGCCACCGCTCCGACCTTTCGTGCCGTGTTATTCATGGTAAGGCTCCTGCGACGGTCTCGACGAACGTAGGGCCGTGTTGCAACGGGAGCGGCCTGTTGATGGCGGCCTGACCGGGTGGAACGCGGCCTTTCGCAACGGGTTCCCGGACCGGACCATTTTCCCGACAGACTGCTCCGGCGATGCACGGACCACAAGACCCTTGCAGATATAGGTGCCAGGACCGTGAACAGCCGCCCTGCCGCGCTTTGATGCAATGCGAAAAACGGCCGCCGCGCGCCGCGCCGGTCAGGTGCCGAGTGGCGATGGACCGGCAAGGTTGTCTTGGTCCCGCAGGGTTGCCGAGATCAGCGCCTCGCGGATGACGCGGACGGCTTCCTCGGGGGTGAACGGCTTCTCGATCAAGGGCCGCGCCGAATCCCGAACGAAGGCCTTGGCGCTGCGGCTCAGGGTGTCGCCGGTCATGAACACCGTCCGCGAGGCAAGATGCGGATGGTTCTCCAGCAGCATACGGTACAGGTGGGAGCCATCAAGTTCGGGCATCACCAGGTCGCTGACCACCAAATCGAAGGGTTCCTTCGCCACGGCATCCAGGGCTTCCCGGCCGCTCGCAGCCAACGTCACCCGATGGCCTTCCGCCACCAGAATGTCCGCAAGCATCTGTCCGATCTCGGCCTCGTCGTCGACCACCAGGATCCGTTGCCCGCCGGACACTGAGCCGTCGCGGGACTGCTCGGCGGCGGTGGCATCAGCGCCGGTCCGCACCGGCAGGACGATGCGGAAGCAGGCGCCGCCCCCGGGGGGCGTGCTGACCGAGATCTTGCCGTCGTGGGACCGGATGATCCCGTGGGTAACCGCAAGCCCGATGCCGGTGCCGATCCCGGCGGGCTTGGTGGTGAAGAACGGATCGAAGATCCGCGGCATGACCTCCCTGGGGATGCCGGGACCGGTGTCTCGGACCTCCAGGGAGATCGCTTGCTCCGCAGGGAGATAGCGGCCGCGGATGGTCAGGACCTTGCGGCCGCCGGGGGCGACCTCGGCCATCGCCTGTTGGGCATTGAGGAACAGGTTGCTGAACACCTGATTGAGCTGATCGGGATCGGCCAGGGTTTCCGGCAGGTCCGCCTCAATGTCTCGGACCACGTCGACGCCGCCGCTGCGCAGCCGGTATCCCACCAGGTCCAGTGAGGCGTCGATGATATCCGCCAGCCGCACCGGCACCCGCGAAGGCGCCTGCTGCCGTGCCATTGCCAAGAACGTCTTGACGATGCGCGCGCACCGCTCCGCGGCGGCACGGATCTTGGTCACATTGTTGGCGGTCCGCTCGTCCATGTCGGCGCCCTCCAGCATGATCGAGCGGCCGACCACCACCGAGAGCGGGTTGTTCAGTTCATGGGCGACACCGGCGAGCAGCGAGCCCAGGGCGTTGAGCTTCTCGCTCTGATGCAGCGCCTCGCGCTGCTTGGCGATTTCGGCCTCCGCCGCCTTCCGCTCGGTCAGGTCGAATACCCCGGACACCACCGCCTCATGGCCCTCATAGACAATCGGTCGCGACCGGATGGCGACCGGAAACACAGTGCCGTCATCCCGACGGTATCGGACCTCGAATGAATCGACGTATCCCTGCTGCCGGAACAAGGCGACGAAATCGGCCCGCTGGGCCGGATTCTCGTAGAACTCGGTCATCCGGCTGCCGATCAGAGCCGGAAGCGGCCGGCCGAACAGCGCCGCCGCGGCCGGGCTGGCGTAGAGTATCTCGCCCTCGTCGAGACTGACGATCGCCACCGGCACCGGGTGGGCTTCGGCAATCCGGCGGAACCGGTCCTCGCTGTCGCGTAGCGCCTGCTCCATGGTCTTCAGGTGGGTGATCTCGGTGCGGATGACGGCGCTGCCCTGGCGCCGGGTCCGTTGGTGCGAGAGCTGGTACCAGCGGCCATCCGCATGCTTTACCTCAAGGGTTCGCGGGCCATCGGCATCACAGTCCAGCATGGCGGCAAGCCGCTCGGCGGTCATGCCGTCGGCATCCGTGAACTCTCCGCGCGCACCGGCCTCGCGGTGGAACTCGGTCCAGGTTACCCCCGGGGCGAGCAGGTCGCCGGAGACGCTGTGAAACTCGCGGTAGCGGCGGTTGCAGATGACCAGGCGGTCGCGGTCGTCGAACAGGGCGAAACCCTCGGACAGCGACTCGATGGCATCCTCCAGGGTCTCGCGCGCTTCCCGCATCTCGGCCTCGCGCTGCTTGCGCTCGGTAAGGTCGAACATGCTGGCGACCACCAGGCGGCGATCCTTGCGCCGGATCAGTCTGGCGTTGACCAGCACCCAGAACGGAGCGCCGTTCTCCTTGCGGGCATGCCACTCGAAGTCGCGCAGTTCGCCCTCGTTCTCCAGGCGGGACAGGAACCGTCCCCGCTCCTCGGGGTCGAACCAGTGGGTGATCGCGTTGCGGGACCGCTCCGGCGGCCAGGGCCGCCCGAACAGTTCGGCGGAATGCGGGCTTTCGTAAAGGATATCGCCGCTGTCGGCGTCGACCACCCACACCGGCAACGGGTGACCTTCCACCAGGCTGCGGAAATGGCGCTCGCTCTCCCGGAGCGCCCGCTCCAGCCGCTTGCTGTCCGTGATGTCGCGGAACATCACCAGGGCGAAGCGCTGGCCGGCCCGCGTGAACGGTACCGCAGCAACGGCGACGTCGATGATCCGGCCATCGTCGGTTTTCAGCCGGCGTTCGGTCGGCGCCAGCTCTTCGCCCGCTTCCAGGGCGCGTACGGTGCGCTCGGCTGCTTCGTTCCGTTCCGCCGGCAACACGAAGTCGAGGTAGTGGCGGCCCACCGCGTTCTCCGGCCGGGCCAAGCCGAGGATGCGGCAGCCGGCCCGGTTCACGAACACGATGCCGGCGTGGTCATGCACCATGATGCCGAAGGGCGACAGGTCGACCAGCAGGCGGTGCAGTTCCTCGCTTTCCCGCAGCGCCGCTTCCGCCTTCTTGCGTTCGGTGATGTCGAGCTCGACGGTGACGATGTGGGTGATTCGGCCACGGTCGTCCAAGAGAGGCACCTTGGTTGAGAGCGCATCCCAGCGCTCCCGTCCGTAGAGCTGGATCCGGGTTTCGTAGAAGGGCAGGGCCCGGCCGGTGGCCAACACGTCCAGGTCGCGATCGCGGTAGTTCTCGAACCGCTCGGATGCAAACGCTTCGCGGCTGGTCTTGCCGATGACGTCCGCGCGCCGGAGTCCGGAGACCTCGACGAAATGGCGGTTGATCATCCGGTAGCGCAGGTCGTGGTCCTTGACGTGGAGCACCGCCGGCACTGCGTCCATCACCGCCTCCAGCAGCTTGAGCGCTTCCTCCGCCCGCCGTTTCGCCTGTACCTCCGCGCTGACGTCGGTATAGGTGGAGACATAGCCGCCGCCAGGGATGGGGCGTCGGCGCATCTGGATCACCTGACCGTCCGCCATGTCCACGGTCATGACGGTCTCGCGATCGGGCGTGTAGGTCGCCGCCAGGGCTACCAGATAGCTCTTCGGGTTCTCGGCCTGCCAGCGTCCGCGCTCGCTGTCAAAACGATGCAGGTCGGTCATGCGAACGCCCGGCTTGAGCAGGTCCGGCGGCAGGTCGAACATCGCTTCGAACTGACGATTACAGATCACCAGGCGAAGGTCGCCGTCCACCAAGCTGATGCCGTCGGTCATGTTGTCCATGACCGCGCGTAGTACCGACGTCTGCTCGGCGAGTTCGGCGCGGTGGCGTTCCAGCTCGGCATTGCGGGCGGCAAGATCGGCGAACAGGGTGGCGAGCGAGCACCGGGTGGCATCGAAGCGACGCCCGAGATCGCCCAACTCGTCGCCCCGGGTCCAGGCGAACGGCGTCTCCAGGTCGCCCCGCGCCAGCGCCTGGGACTGCTGCATCAGTCGGCTGACCGGACCCAGAACCTTGAGGCGCAGCAGCGGCACGACCAGCAGCAGGCCGAGCGTCAGCTGCAACACCCCGGTGAACAGCACCTGACTCCATTGGCGCGCGATCTCCCCTTCCAGCGGGCCGGTGGTCATTTCGAGGCGAACCGAGCCGATGATCTCACCGTCACGCTCCACCGGGATTTCCCGAATCAGGAGCTCGCCGCTTCGCCGCTCCGGGGCCGATGCCGAGAGAAACTGGGGCAGCAGCGGCGACGAAACCGTGACCTCGGTCACCCGCGTGTCGCCGATCAGGGTATCCACCAGCGGCTGGCCGGCAATCGGCCGGACCTCCCAGATCGGGGTCTGCATGCCGATGGCGAGAAGCTGGGTCAGCAGTGCGTGATCCTGGGTCAGGTGGGCGAGCAGAGTGGTCCGCCGCTCCTCCAGGTCGCGCCAGACCGAGACCAGCACCGGCATGAACAGGCCCAGCACCAGAGCCGCGGCGATGGCGGGGCGCAGCGGCAGGTCCTCAACGAAACGCCACAGTCCTTCGGCGACGGTCCGAACCAAACTCATCGATACGCCCTCCCGGCGGCGGTGCCGGGGCCGGACGCGCTTCCGGCTCTCAAGGTGCCGCCGCCGTCCCGGTGGCTCAGTGTCCTTCGATATGGCGAAACCGGCTGAACAGCCGAGCCAGGCTGCCGTCTTCGTCCATACGCAGGAGCAGCCTGTTGAAGTCTTCCACCAACTCGCGCCCGATGGTGGCGCGGCTGAACATGAAATGCAGGTCGTCTCCCGCCACGTGCAGCGAATGCCGTTCGACCTGGTCAAGGACGTGCGACGCCCGCGCCTCGCCCGCCAGAACGGCGATGTCGTCGACCATGATCCCGTCGATCCGCCGATGGATCAGTTTCCGAATGTTGATGACGTAATCAGCGGCTCCCTCCACCTGGGCGGCGAACGCCGGATCCTGCATCAATCGGTCGAATTCTTCACCGTAGTGGTAGCCCCAGATCACACCAAGGCGGAAGCCGGTGCGTCCGATGTCGGCCAGTGTCCGAAGGTCATAGGCGTCCGCGTCGCCGGCCCGAACGAACAGTGCCATCTCGGTCGAGCGGTAGGGCACGGAGAACCGGGCATAGCGGAGCCGCACCGCGGTGCGACTGGCGCTGGCGGTCAGATCCAGGGTGCCGGTCTCGATCTCGAGCAGGATGCGCGCCCACGGCAGGTTGCGCAGGACCACTTGGCAGCCGACCTCCTCGGCGATTTCGCGAAACAGCTCGATCTCGGCACCGGTGACGATGCCTTCGTCGTCGACGAACTGCAGAAAACCATAGGGCTCCCAACCGAACCGGAGGGTGCAATCGCGGTCGCCCAGCGCGCCGTCGCGCATCTCAGCCGCGGCCGCGCCGATGGCCAATGCCAGCAGCAGCACCGCCGTCCCGAGACATCGGGTCGTCCACCGTCGACCCATGGCGCTCACGATGTTGGCGCTCACGATGGCTGCATCCTCGCTCTGCCGTCCGCGTCCCGGTGGCTAGTCCCTGCGGCGAAGGCGAAAGACGGCGATGGGCTCGCTGATGTTCTTGACGTGGCGCTCTCCCATGGCTTCCACCCGGACGCCGTCGTCCTCGCGGAGGGCATCGGCCACCAACTGCGAGACGCAAATGCCGCCCGGTTCGGCCAGTGTTTGCAGGCGCTGGGCGATGTTGACCCCGTCGCCATAGATGTCGTCCCGGTCGGCGACGACCCGGCACCAGTTGACGCCCATCCGGAACTGCATCCGCCGGCCGGCGGCAACACCGGTGTTGCGTGCTGTCATGCCGGCCTGGATGGCAAGTGCCGCGGTGCAGGCATCGGACACGGCACGGAACTCGGCGAAGAACCCATCCCCGGTGTTTTTCACCAGCCGTCCGCCATGGGCCGCCAGGGTGGGATCGATCAGCTCCCGCCGATGGTCCCACAGCGCCCGCATCGTCCCGGTCTCATCCTGGTTCATCAGCCGCACGTAGCCGGCGACGTCGGCACACAGCACCGCAGCCATCCGCCGATCGGCGGCTTCCGGCGATCTTGGTGCCGGCAGTGCCTTGGGACGGGCGGAAGCACGCCGCAGCAGCGTCTGGATGCGGGCGGCCAGTTCCCTCGGGTTGAACGGCTTGCACACGTAGTCGTCGGCGCCGGTCTCGAGTCCGGTCACCCGGTCACCGTCGGTGCTGAGCGCCGTCACCAGAATGACGCCGACATCGAACCGGCTGCGAAGTGCCGGGATCAGGTGCATGGCATCGCCGCCCGGCATGGTGCGGTCCAGCAGCACCACGTCCACCGGCCGAGATTCCAGCACCGTGAACATGGCACGGGCGTCCTCGGCGGCGACCACGGCATAGCCGCGGCCGCTCAGGTACTCAAACAGCATCGCCCGCACCTCGTCCTCGTCGTCGACCACCAGGATAGTCGGGACATCCGGCGGGGTGGCATCCGCCCTGGCCGGGCCCGGCGGTGCGGCGGCGGGTTCGGCAGCCATCAGTCCGGACCGGCGGGCACGAAGACGTAGCCGGCGCCTCGGACCGTCTTGATGGTCTGCGGCTTGGCGGGGTCGGGCTCGATCTTGCGCCGGATGCGGGCGATACGGATGTCGATGCTGCGGTCGAACGGATCCCAGTCCCGGTTGTGCGCCAGGTCGAGGAGCTGGTCGCGGGTCAGCACCCGGTTGGGATGGGTGGCAAAGGCCTTGAGCAGGTCGAATTCCATGGACGTGAGCGGAACCGCCTCGCCCTCCAGGGTGGTCAGGGTATGGGCTTCCAGATCCAGCCGGCAGCGGCCGAAGCGCACCAGCCGGCTGTTGGCGGAGGCCGGCGGGGCGGCGGGCGCCGACGCTTCGGCCTCTCGCCGGGCGGCGGCGACGCGACGGAGCACGCTCTTGACCCGGGCCAGCAGCTCGCGGGGATCGAACGGCTTGGCGATGTAGTCGTCGGCGCCGACCTCGAGCCCGACGATGCGGTCGATGGTGGTGCCGGCGGCGGTCACCATGATGATCCCCGCCGGATGATGTTCCCGCACGTGGCGGGCCAGCGACAGACCGTCCTCCCCCGGCATGCGGACGTCCAGCAGCACGAGGTCGGGCTCCGCCTCGGCCAGCAGCCGGCGCAGGTCCTCGCCACCCGCCGCGGTGGTTACCGCGAAGCCGTTGGCCGACAGGTATTCGTCGATCATCTCCCGCACCTCCGCCTCGTCGTCGCAGACGAAGATGCGCTGGGCGCCCCTCACCGAACCGTGCTCCTCCCCGGGGCCGCGCCGGCTTCATCCGTCCGCTGCCGCCCCTGCCGCTATCCTGCGATTCATACCACAAGTATACGCCGAAGCGGACCGGCAATCACACGGCCGGCACAGGGGGGCTTCACGCCCCTGGCGCTTCCGCCGGTTGCCCGGGTGCCGGGACGTCGGCCTCGGCGGCGAACTGCAGGGCGTGCAGCCGCGCGTACAGGCCACTCCGGCCAAGCAGCGCGTCGTGGCTGCCGGATTCCACCACCCTGCCCGCGGCGAACACGTGGATCACGTCGGCCTCCATGATCGTCGACAGGCGGTGGGCGATCACCAGGGTGGTGCGCCCCTGCATGAGGCGGTGGAGCGCCGTCTGGATGCGCCGCTCCGATTCGGTGTCGAGCGCGCTGGTGGCTTCGTCCAGGAGCAGGATCGGCGCATCCTTGAGGATCGCCCGGGCGATGGCGATGCGCTGGCGCTGCCCGCCCGAGAGTCGCAGGCCGTGCTCGCCGACCACCGTCCGGTAGCCTTCTGGCAGGTCGTCGATGAATGCGTCCGCCGCCGCCGCTGCTGCTGCCGCCCGGACCTCGGCATCGCTGGCGGTGAGCCGGCCAAGGCGGATGTTCTCCAGCACCGTGTCGTCAAACAGGGTCACCTCCTGGCTGACCACCGCCAGTGTGTCGCGGAGGCTCGCGGCCGTCACCGTCCGGACATCCTGCCCGTTCACCAGGACCCGACCCGCGGCCGGGTCGTAGAAGCGGGGGATCAGGTTGAACACGGTGGTCTTGCCGGCGCCGGACGGGCCGACCAGCGCCGTCACCCGGCCGGCCGGGGCCTCGAAATCCACTCCGTCCAGGGCCCAGGCGATGCCGTCATAGGAGAACCGCACCCCCTCGAACCGGACGGCACCGGCCCGGCGGGGCAGGGCCCTCGCGCCCGGAGTGTCCTCCAGGGCCGGGCGGCGGTCCAGCAGGCGGAACACCCGGTCGGCGGCGGCCAGGCCCTCCTGGATCTGTGCGGCAATCTTGCCCAGCGCCCGCATCGGCTGGTAAGCCAGCAGCACCGCCGCGGTGAACGAGAAGAAGGCGCCCGCGGTGGTGGTGCCATCAATCACCCGGGCACCGCCGTAGATGATCACCGCCGCCACCGCAATCCCGCCCAACGCATCGATGATGGGCTGCGGCGCCGCCCGCACCTTGGCGGCGTGGTAGGTGAGGGCGAAAAGGGATTCGATCATCCGGCCCACCTTGGCCCGCTCGTAGGCTTCCAGGCCGTACGCCTTGACCATTCGGATCGCCTGGAACGTCTGGGATAGGGTGGTGGTGAGCACCCCCATCTCCTCCTGGGTGCGGGCGGATACCTGGCGCATCCGCCGGCCGAGCTGCTGGACGGGGTAGATGGTGAGCGGCGCCACCACCAGGGTGATCAAGGCCAGCAGCCAGTCCTGGTAGACCATCACCCCCACCAGGAACAGCACCGACAGGGCATCGCGGCCGAGCCCCACCAGCGCGTTCGATACCGCCGTGCGCATCGCATTGATATCGTAGGTGAAGTGGGACAGCAGCGCGCCCGAGTGACGGGCCTGGAACAGCGCCACGTCCTGGGCCAGCATGTGGCCGAACAGCCGATCCTGGGTGTCGGCGATCACCCGCTGGCCGACCCGGGCGATCAGCACCTCCTGCAGGAAGGCGGCGGCGCTGCGCACGGCGAACACCGCCAGCACCGCGCCGCCCACCAGCCACAGCGCCGCCGGGTCGCGGGCGACGAACACCTTGTTGACAACAGGGTCGAGCAGCCACGCCGTTGCCGCGGTGGTGGCCGCGACCACCGCCATGAACACCACGGCCACGGCCAGGGTCGGGAGGTAGGGACGCACCAGCTCCCGCACCAACCGGCGCAACAGCCGCCACGACCGTTCATCGCTGAGGTCGAGCCGGGGCTTGCCCGGTGGGGACGGCGCAGCGTCGTTCATCAGCCGAGCCCCACCGCCGCGTTGGGACGTGGGCTGTGCCCACGCCGTGGGAGGGTCAAGGTGCGGGGGGTAACGAGGGACACGGCCTCATGCCGTCCAGTCGGTGACGATCAGACCGGGAATGCGTTGGAACTCCCGGCCGTTGGCGGTGACCAGGGCGGCGCCGCGCCGGCGCGCCTGGGCCGCGATCAGGACGTCATAGGGCCCGATCGGGCGCCCCGCCGATTCCAGGGCGGCGCGGATATCACCGGCCTCGGCTGCGTCGTCGGCATCGAACGGGATGATGTCTGGCGTCGCCAAGAGGAAGTCGTCGAGCCGGCAATGGTTGCGTGCTGGGTGGGAGCTCTTGGCGGCGCCGTAGCGAAGCTCGAACAGCACCGGAACTGGAATGGCCAAGGGGGTTCCCCGCTTCAGTTCGCTTTTCAGCCGGTCGACGAGATGCATGGCGCGGGCGGTGATGATTCCGATGACGATGTTGGTATCAAGGAAAAACATCCGACCGGCTCAATCGAAAGGATCGAAAGAGACGTCAGGGTCCGGCGTGACCGGTGGCTCGTCCGTCACCTCGGGAAAGTCGATGTCGCGGTACGATCGAAGCTTGGCCCACCACGCCTCAACGTCGAACCGGGGCTTGTCCACTGGTTCCAGGATCACCTTGTCGCCGATCCGGCTCACCTTGACCTCGCTGCCTTGGAAGCGAAAGGCCTTGGGCAGGCGCACTGCCTGGCTGCGCCCGTGCATGAACAGCTTGGCGATGGCGGTTTCCTGCCGGTCTGTCTCGGAAGTGCTCATCACCATCCCGTGCTGCCCGACGGTATCTATCGTGGAGATATATCAGCCCGCTCCGGCAACCGTCAATTCGCCCGCCCGCCCTTGGCCCATGCCCGCTGGCGCGCATTTCTCACCGCGGGGTGGGTTCGGGCGATCGTCGGAGCGGATTTTCGGTTGGGCATGGTTTGGTGGCTTGGTGTTCCGGTCGGCTTGATGCTGGTGTTCGCCGCTGAATGGCGTGGTCCTGGTGAATGCACGCATTGCGAGGCATGGCGGGCGCGCGTCGATGCGCCTCGATGGGGTGATGGGCTTCGGCTTGGTGTGGCTCAGGGGCGTTGTGGCGGCGCCCGGAGACGGGCATGGGCGAGGGCGAATGTGTCTTGGTACGGGCAGGCCGAGGCGAAGGCGATCGTGCCGGTATGCGCGTACACCTCCCCGCTCGGCCGTTTCGCCCGCACGACGACGGTCTCCGGTCCGCCGCGCGCGCAGTTCGACCCGGTCCACCGCCTCGGCGCGGCGGGCCGCGATACCGTTACGTACTATGACCAACCGAACCAGGGCCCATTGTAGTCCCGCAGGTGGTCTTCCGCGCCCCGAACGGGTTGGCCGAACGGGAAGACCGCCGAGGTGAGGCTCGGAGCGGTGTCGACGGATCGTGCCTTGATCGCCGCGCATTTCCCGGAAAAAGCCGAGCTGATCTGCGGCCTTATCGACTGCGACCCGATGGTCGAGAGCATCGTCCAGGACTATGGCCTCGCTTGGCGGACGCTCGACGCCTTGCGCCGCTCGGGCTCCGATCCGACAACGCCCGAAATCTTGGATTACGCGAGGCTGGTCGGCGAACTCGCGGCTGAACTCGTTGCCAGCGTCGACGGCCGTCACTCCCAGGGCACTTCTTGACTGCACACTGTCGGCCATGGCTCGCTCAAGAAACCTGACGCGGACCTGATCCAGGGATCCTCGTTGGCGTGTGAGTAAATCTGCGAGATCGCTGCCCTCACCCCCCCACCGGCTGGAGCGGACATGTGGCCCAGGCTCATGGAGCGGCGGCGGGCACCACGCGGCGAAAGCCCTTGACCGGCCCGCAAATGCCGGCCATGTAAGGGCGGGTTTTCCACAGGCCAGAGGAAGTAATGTCGAAGGAAGGAACCATCGAATTTACCGGCGTGGTGACGGAGCTCCTGCCCAATGCCACGTTCCGGGTGAAGCTGGAGAACGACCATGAGGTGCTGGCCCACACCGCCGGCCGGATGCGCAAGAACCGCATTCGCGTGCTTGCCGGCGATCGGGTCAATGTCGAGATGACCCCCTACGACCTGAGCAAGGGGCGCATCACCTTCCGCTTCAAGTGAGTCCGATTTTGCCGGGTGCCCGTGTGCCGGCTGTCCAGATCCCGTGAGTTCCGGCCCCGAGCCCCGCGCCAAGCACCGCTTGATCCTGGCATCAGCTTCTCCGAGACGGCTGGAACTGCTGGCGCAGATCGGCATCCGGCCGGACCTGGTCCTGCCGACGGACGTCGACGAAAGCCCGCTGAAGCGCGAGCTGCCCCGCGACACGGCCCAAAGGCTGGCACGGGCCAAGGCCGAAGCGGCGGCTGCGGTTCAGCCGGACGGCTTGGTGATCGCGGCCGATACCGTCGTGGCCTGCGGCCGGCGCTGCCTGCCCAAGCCCGATGATCCCGAAACCGCGCGACAATGCCTCGCGCTGCTGTCCGGACGACGCCATCGGGTCTACGGCGGCGTGGCCGTGCGGGCGCCCGACCGAGCCGCAACGGTGCGGCTGGTCACCACGGTGGTCGCCTTCAAGCGGCTGAGCGAGGCCGAGGTTGCCGGCTATCTCGCCTCCGGGGAATGGGGCGGCAAGGCGGGCGGCTACGCAATACAGGGCTTGGCCGCGCTGTTCGTGCGATGGATCGCCGGTTCCTACTCCAACGTTGTCGGGCTGCCGCTGTTCGAGACCGCCGCCTTGCTCGCCGGCGTCGGCTACCCGGTGCTGGCCGCTGCTCGAGACGATGATGGCTGTTGACGAAATCCGCATTGCCGTGAGCCCGGGCGAGATTCGGGCGGTATTCCTGGCCGGTGGCCGCCTGGTCCGGTACGTGGTCGACCGGCCCGGCGATGCACGGCGCCTCGGCGACGTGGTGCTCGGACGGGTGAAGCGTCTGGTGCGTGGTCTCGATGCTGCGTTCGTCGACATCGGCGAACGCCAGGACGGCTTCCTCGCTACCGCCGACGCGGGGCCACCCGGCGCCGGACGGCGGCCCATCGGCCGCCTCCTCCGCGAGGGCGAGGCGGTGGTGGTGGAGGTGATCCGGGAGGCGATGCCGCCCAAGGGAGCCAAGCTGCGGGTTGCGGCCGATCCCGGGGAAGCGACGAGACCGCTCGGCTTGCGCCCGCCGGTACCACTGGTAAGGGGACCGGATCCGGTGCGGCGCGCGGTGGAGATGCTGGCAACCGAGGCGTGCCGGCTCATCGTGGTGGATGCGCCCGGCATCGCCGCTTGGCTGCGCAATGCCCTCCCGGATCTCGCCGAGCGCATCCAACTCACGACCATCCCCGGTGCCGCCTTCAACGGCAGCGACGTGGATGAGCAATTGGAGCGCCTGCTCCGCCCCTCGGTCCCACTGCCGTCGGGCGGCGGCGTGACCATCGTGGAGACGCCGGCGCTGGTCGCCATCGACGTCGACAGCGGCGCCACCGAAAGGGACGGGGCATCGGCCACCGCCCTCGCCGTCAATCTGGAAGCGGCAGAGGAGGTGGCCCGGCAGATGGCGTTGCGTGGCCTTGCCGGCCAGGTCGTGGTGGATTTCATGCCGATGCGCCGGCGCGATCATCGGGCCGCGGTGCTGGCGCGGTTGCGCACGGCCCTGACCGAAGCCGGGATCGGGGAGGTCGAGGTGGCGGGCTACACCCGGCTCGGCTTGGTGGAAATGCGTCGCCGCCGGACGGGGCCGACGCTGACGGAGACGCTGCAGCGCCGCTGCGCTTTGTGCGAGGGCAGCGGCCGGGTGGACTCGCCGGTCACCGTGGCACTGGCCGCGCTGCGGGCGGCGCTGGCGGCGGACCAGGTGTCCCCGGGGCGACCGCTGGCGATCGAGGCGGCAGCGGAGGTGGTGGCGGCGCTGGACCGGGACGTCGCCGACGCCCGGGCCGAAGCCGAAACCCGGCTCGGCCGGCCGCTGTTGGTTCGTCCGGCCGCCGGCGTTCCGACGCCGGGCTTCACGATCACCGAGGTTATTGGACAGCGGACCTGAAGGCGATGACTCAAGATACCGACAAAGCGACGGAATGGAACCGAGCCAAGCGCGGCTCGCCCGGCCCCCGGAAGTGCGTGCGCTGTGGTGCGCCGATGCTGGCGCGGTGGCGACCGTTCTGCTCCAAGCGGTGCGCCGATCTCGATCTCGGCCAGTGGCTTACCGAGGGCTACCGCATTCCGGCGACCACGGACACCACAGGCGAGGACGAGGCCGTACCTGAAGACGAACCTCCTGACGACCGCCAGCAGCGTAGACTGTAGCCCGGATGGAGCGGAGCGCGATCCGGGAGCCGTCGGCGCCTTGGCGACTGATGGCACGCGGGCTTGGCCGGCGTGGAGACGGCGTCCGCTGACCATGCGCCCCAGCACCCGGTGCCTGGATTTCGCTTCGCTCCATCCAGGCTACGCTGGCTGACCACCGTCGGACTGATCATACGCTTGACCGTATATACGGCTGGCCGTATGCTCCCGGCGTGATGCTTGACCCGATCGCGCTGTTCACCGCTCTTGCCGATGAAACGCGTCTTCGCACGGTGATCCTCCTGACGCAGGAGCCCCCCCTCTGTGTGTGCGAGGTGACGGAGGCGCTTGGCGTGTCGCAGCCCAAGATTTCGCGGCATCTGGCGATTCTGCGGGACAATGGTTTGGTGGAGGACCAGCGCGTCGCCAATCGGGTCTTCTATCGGATTCACCGGTCGCTGCCGACCTGGGCCTGGAAAGTACTGGACACCACCGCGGCGGCGCGCGCGGCTTATCCGCCCTTTGCCGACGATCGGGCCCGGTTGCGGACGATGAGCAACCGGCCGGACCGCAGCGACCTGTCCTGGCCATCCTTGGCCGACGCCGGCCGGAAAGACCATCATGCCCATTGACTGGAAGAGTGAGGCACGTGTCCTCGCCGCGATCGCCCTGGTGTTCGCGGTGGCGTTCTGGATGCCGGTGGGTGTGCCCCGGTTCGATGACGCCGTGCATGAGGGGCTGGCTCTGGTCCACTGGTATGCCCGGGAGCATGTGATCCTCTGCCTCCTGCCGGCGTTCCTGATCGCCGGCGCCATGGGCGTGTTCATCAGCCAGGGCGCCGTGCTCCGCCACCTGGGGGCCGACGCGAAACGGATCGTGGCCTACGGCGTCGCCTCCGTGTCGGGCAGCGTCCTCGCCGTGTGCTCATGCACGGTGCTGCCGCTGTTCGGCGGGTTGTATCGCCGGGGTGCCGGACTGGGGCCGGCGGTGGCCTTCCTCTATTCCGGTCCGGCGATCAACGTGCTCGCCATCGTGCTGACGGCCAACGTGCTCGGGATCGAACTCGGCATTGCCCGGGCCGTTGGCGCGATCGTCTTCGCCGTCGTGATCGGTGCCGCCATGCATTTCATCTATCGCCGCGAGGAGGCACGGCTCGCGGCGGAGCGCCGCGGCCTCATCCTGCCGGATGGCGACGGCCGATCACCGGCGGAAGCGGGTGCGTTGTTCGCCTTGCTGATCGGTATCCTGGTGTTCGCCAACTGGTCCCCGTCGGCCGGGGAGGGCGGTGTTCTGGCGCTGATCGCGACCGGACGATGGTTGGTCGTGGGCGCCCTGGCGCTGGCCCTGGCCTTGCTCCTGGTCTTCCGGTTCGGCTGGAGCGGGCGGGCAATGGCCGCCCTGGGCGGTCTGATTGTGGCGGTGGCGATCGCCATTCCGCAGCATCCCGACTTGCCGTTCCTCCTCGGCATCATCGGGCTCGCGGTGATCGCCGGCATGGGCACGCCTGAGAGCCAGGAGTGGCTCAACCAGTCCTGGGGTTTCGCCAAGCTGATCCTGCCGCTGCTCCTGGTGGGCGTGTTCGCCGCCGGAGTCCTGCTCGGACGCCCGGGGCACGAGGGCCTCATTCCGGCGGCCTGGGTGGCGGCTTTGGTGGGCGGCAATTCCATCGAGGCCAACGCGTTCGCGGCGGTGGTGGGGTCCCTGATGTACTTCGCCACCCTGACCGAGGTTCCGATCGTCCAAGGTTTGATGGGGGCCGGCATGGGCAAGGGGCCGGCTTTGGCGTTGTTGCTGGCGGGCCCGGCATTGTCGCTGCCCAACATGCTGGTGATCCGGAGCATCCTCGGCACGGAAAAGACGTTCGTCTACATCGGGCTGGTGGTGGTGATGGCGACGATCTCCGGATTGGTGTACGGGACCTTCTGGCCCTGACCCGACGTATCGCTCATGGAAGAAAGGAGACATTTCATGGTGGACATCCGCATTCTCGGCAGTGGCTGCGCCAAGTGCGTGGCCCTCGCCAACAACGCCGAACAGGCGGCCCAAGACCTGGGGCTCGACTACAGCCTGGAGAAGGTGACCGACCGAAACGCGATCATCGATGCCGGGGTGATGGTGACGCCGGGCCTGATGGTCGACGGTGAGGTGCGCGCCTCCGGCAAGGTGCTGACGCCCGACCAGATCAAGACGCTGCTGGCGTAGCGGTCGCTCGAGGGCCCTCAGCCGCTGTGGCACATGGTCGCGGGCGAGACGAACGCGTCGCCCGCGCCCCACCGGTGGGCGTTGCGTAACGTCGCCGGAAGCACCGGGTGGCCATTGCTCGACAGCCGGATGACATGCACGGGACGACCTTCGCAGCACTCAATGGCTAAGGTGCTATCTTGCATCCCGGGCGGCCGCTGTGCAAAGGCAGCGCTTCTCTGGTTTCTGTAAGCGGTTATGCCGTTTCGTCGCCCAACGACCTGTCGGTTCACCCGGGATTCGACCGCCGGTCAGGGTCCGTCCACTGGTCAGGGAACGTATTGCATCGGGCGGATCGGCTTGACGGTGGTGGCCTGAGGGCCCATCGGGCTTTCGCCGTGCACCAGCACCAGTTCCACCGGCGTGTCCGTCGCCAGATCCTCGAACCGGCCCTCGACCACGCTGTTGCGGTGGAAATAGATCTCCCGCCCGTCGGTGGTGGCGATGAACCCGTGATCGGCGAACAGTCGCAGGACCTTGCCCTGCAGCGGCAGGTCGTGGTGCTTGACGTCGCCGCGCTGCTTGCGGCCGAACTCCTCCAGTTGGCGCTCCATCGCATCGAAGGCGTCGCGGATCGCCACATAAACGTCCCTGTGGGCGTTGATGTCGCCGGGATCGCGGCTCACCACCAGCTGGGTGCCCGGCACCCCCACCTCGATCCGGACGTGGAAGACGTTGTCATGCACATGCGGGCGGTGCGGCACCTCAACCGCCACCCGGCAGCTGTTGACGTGCTTGTAGTGCCGCTCCAGGCGATCGACGCGCTCGCGGATGCGGGCCTCGACGAATTCCGACGGCTTCATGTTGTGAAAGCTGAGTTCGAGCGGGACGTCCATGGCATTTCCTCCTGTTGCATCCTGATTAGCACGGCTGGCGCGACCCGTGCCATGGGCAACGAACGGCTCAATCGCGCAACCGCCCGCGCACAGGGGTAACCATCGCCCGCGTCAACCGTTCCGATGGCCGGACACGTCGCCGCCAATCGATCGTGTCGTCATCGGGAGGTGGTTGGAACCCACCAGGGCTTTCGCCGTTGACCCGCATGGCCGTGCGGGCGCATGCTGACGGTCATCCAAGGGGAGCCCCGGCAAGGGGCTGAGAGGCTGCTGAGCCCAGGGCGAC
>REES01000045.1 GCA_007694935.1 Rhodospirillales bacterium | reverse complement strand
AGTGGCAACCGGAAGTCGTTGCGCCGGACGGTCAGAGGTTTAGAATCGCGTTCGTTCGGTCGTACGAAAGGAGGAAGCCATGCGACGCATGCTGGCCATTGCTTCGGACGCGGAACGCGCCCGCAAGCTTTACGACGACCTGCTCGGCGCCGGGGTCGAGCGCCGTCTCATGCACGTGCTGGCCAAGGACAAGAGCGAGTTGAAGCGGGCCGGCCTGCCGGAGCCGACGCTGATGGAGGAGGCGATGGTAACCGGCGAGGGCATTGCCCTGATGATCGCGAACATGATGGGCACCGCGCCGCCCAGCCCCAAGGTCCGGGAGCACAAGGACGATCTTGATGCCGGGAAGATCCTGGTGTTGTTCGCGGTCCCGAAGGACCAAGTGGATGCCTTCGAGGCGCTGATCCGGCGACACGGTGCGGACGTGCCGGCTGCGCAGGGCGCGGCCTGAGCCGGTTGCGGCGGCTGCCGGTGCGGTGACCGCCAACGCGGCGGCGATCAAGGCGGCGATCGCCGATCACGCCAGGGCGCTGGGCTTTGATGCCGTCGGGTTCGCTCCGGTCCGGGGGGATGCGGTGGACCGGGCCAACTTGGCGGCGTTTCTGGCCGAGGGCCGCCATGGTGACATGGCTTGGATGGACACCACCGCCGACCGGCGGGGCGATCCGCAAATGTTATGGCCCGAGGCGCAAACACTGATCGCGCTCGGCGTCAGCTATGCACCCGGCGCCGACCCGCTGGCCAGCCTGGGCCGACGCGACTGCGCCACGATCAGCGTCTATGCACGCGGGCGCGACTATCATCGTGTCCTCAAGGCGCGATTGAAGGCGCTCGGCCGCTGGATCGCCGATCGGCATGGCGGCGCGGTCAAGGTTTTCGTCGATACCGCGCCGATCATGGAGAAGCCGGCGGCAATGCGGGCCGGCATCGGCTGGATCGGCAAGCATACCAATCTGGTTTCACGCCGCTTCGGCTCGTGGCTGTTCCTGGGCGAGGTGCTGATCACCCTCCGCCTGCCGCCGGACCCGCCGGAAACGGACCACTGCGGAAGCTGCGACCGCTGCTTGAAGGCTTGCCCCACCGGGGCGCTGCCGGAGCCCTACCGCATCGAGCCCCGACGCTGCATCTCCTACCTGACCATCGAGCACAAGGGCGCGGTGCCTGAGGATCTGCGGCCGGCGCTCGGCAACCGCGTCTATGGCTGCGACGATTGTCTTGCCGCCTGCCCGTGGAACCGCTTCGCGCCGGCCGGCCCGGATCCCGAGTTGGCGCCGCGGGATGCGCTGTTGGCGCCGTCGCTGGCACAACTCGCCGGGCTCGACGAGGCCGGCTTCCGGGAGTTGACCACCGCTTCGGCGATCCGACGAACCGGTCGCGAGCGGTTCCTGCGCAACGTTCTCACGGCGATCGGCAACAGCGGGGATGCTGGGCTCGGGCGCCATGCTGCCGCCTGTCTGGACGACCCGTCACCGCTGGTCCGCGATGCCGCGGCTTGGGCGATCGCGGCCTTGCCCGCCGATCCTCCGTAAGCGCCACCGGTTGTGACGACGACACACGGGAACGGTCCATGGCGGGCTGTCGGGAGCGGACGGCCGGCGGATGGCCGGGACCCGATACGCTGTTGCTGCTATGCTCGCTGCTGCCGCACCAGAATTCCGGAGCTGCCTTCGCCGTGAAGCGCCGTCACTTCCTGATCGGTGCCTCTGCCACCGGCGCCGCCGCAACCAGACCGGCGGTGATGGCCGGTGTGTTGGGCGCCTTTGCCGGTTTCTCCGCGAAAGAGGGTGTCGCGGCTGGCCCTGTCGACCGCCATTTCGCGACCGTGTCCGACTACGTCGCCCTTCGTCGCATGCCCGCCACCGCCGGCGCGGAGGTCGCGGTGGCGCGTTCGTCTCCCGGTGCCGGCCTGTTCAAGGCCATGGCGATTGACGCTCCCGACGACGGCGGGATGGTGATTGGCAGTGCCACGTCGAACCTGAAATGGGTGCGGCAGGGGGCGAACACGCCGGAAAACCCGATCCGACTCGGCTGGTTCCAGCGGGATTTCGGTGACGGCCCGCGGTTTGCGCGGTCCGGCGATGCCATGGACGGCGTTATGGCGGACCTGTTCAGGCTCCACGCCAGGGTCCCCGAGGCACTCTCCCATCGGCTCATGCCGACCGGGCAAACCGTTGGGATCTGGCACTTCAACGGCAGTTTCGACCACGGAACCCCTCCCGTGCGGCCGGGCGAGCAGGCATCGCTGTATGTCCAGGCGGATTTTCCAGTCACCATTGAGACCCTGGATGTGCCGGTCGGGTTCGATTCGGTGCGACTCGCAGGCCCTGTGAGCGTCGCCGCGGCGGGCGAGATCGCCGTCCGGCAGGCACAGGCCGGCGCCAGCGGCCATGCGATCGTTCTGGAAGGCGTCTTTATTGCGCCCGGCAAGGCGTTCGGGGTCGATGGCGATCCCGCCCGTGTCACCATCACCATCGACGGACATCCCCGGGCACTCGACCGGTTCCTCTACGTCGATCCCGTAAACGGCCATGACAGCCATAGCGGTGAGCGGCCGTCCGCTGCCAAGCGCACGCTGGCGGGCGTCATGAGCCTCGCCGGGCCGGGCCGTACCGTCTGGCTTTCCGACGGCATCTATCGGGATCAGCTGGAAATAGCCGTCAGCGGCACGGCCGAAGCGCCGGTCACCTTCCGGGCACTCAATCGCCATCGCGCCTGGGTGCGGTCAACCGTCGCCGGCGGCTCGTGGCTCCGCATGCTCCGCATCTTCGGCTGCAGCCATGTCCACGTGATCGGCATCCGCTTCGGCCTCGCCGACATCCGATGGCGTTCCGTCCCAAACGAGCAGCAGGTCTGGGGCGAGGTGGACAACAGCCACCATCTCCTGTTCGAGGACTGCCTGTTCCTCCATGCCGGATCCATCGACCGGCGCACCACGGTGTTCCGCTTTACCGAGACTGAGGGGCTCAACCACGACATCATCTTGCGCGCGTGCGTCTTCCGTGAGGCTCTCAGCTTCAACGCGGTCACCTGGGCGATCACCCGCAACTTCCTGGTCGAGGGGTGCGCCTTCGGTGAGGCGCTGCACGCCAACCTGATGAATCTGCGCCGCGCCGATGAGCCGCCGACTCCAGGCGTGATCGTGCGGGGCAATGTGATGCTGGGTAACCGCGGCCGGACGCCTGAGGTCGATCACACCTGGGGCGCATTGATCGAGGACAACCTTTGGGCGCACGGTCGCGATGCCGCGCTGTCGCACGGTTCCGCTGGGGTGATCCTCGGCACGAGCCTGATCGTGCGGCATAACCAGTTTGTCGAGACTTGGGGCCCCGCGCTCAACCTCTATCCCCATTCCGACAAGAAGCATCACATCGATGCCCGCTGGTACGGCAACGTGTTTGCCTTCAACACGGGCTCGGCCGTCGTGCCGAGCAACGTGTGGTCCGAGCACCATCGTCCGCAGAATGCCCACCGCAATGAGAATATCCGGTTCGTGAATAACCTCTTCTACATGAACGATACGGAAGGGGATGGCACCCAGATTCGCTTTACCAATACGGTCAAGTACCGTAGCCAAACGGACAAGTATCGGATCGAAAGGAACGCCGTCTATAATGGCGGCCATCCGTTGAACCTTACCTGGGGATGGAACCCGGGCGGCGCCCCGCTGCCGGCGGTGGGCGCCGACGATATCGGATCGGCCGCACCCACCGACAACATCATCGGCGACCCGATGCTGAAAGATGCCGACCTTTGGGACTTCTCGGCGGCAGCGGGCAGCTACCTTCACGACAACGGCGTGCCGTTGGCGTATACCGCAAGCGCGGGGACCGGCACCGAACTGCCGGTCGACGACGTGCTCCCGTTCTACGCCGGTCAGTCGGTGTACGATGCGGCCACCCCGGGTGACCTGATCTCCGTCGGTGGACGGGCGGCGCGGGTGATCGGTCGCGATGCCGACAGCGGCACGCTCACCTTGGATCGGCCGGTCGAATGGCGCCAGGGTGATCCTGTCGGCTTCACCTGGGCCGGCACCGCACCGGATCTCGGCATCATCGAGCATGGCGAACACGTCCGGCCGCACCTGCAGGTGCTGGCGACCGGACGGTGGATCACCCCCGGCACGGTCGTGACGCTGTCGCTGGCCCCCCGGGGTATTGTACCTGTCTTCGTCGAGTGGTGGCTCGGCAACACGGTCAAGAAGATCGGGGCCTCGGTGTCGCACGCCTTCACGGAGGAAGGGGACCACCCGATCCGGGTACGGGCGACCTGTGCGGACGGTTCCCAGCGTTGGGCGACCTTTCTGATCACCTGCCGGACGCCGCGGCCGCCGGAGGCACCGCTGATGTCGCTCAAGTTCGACAGCGATGCGGAAGCCTGGTTCGTCAAGATCAAGACCTATCGGCCCGGCCCGGCAAGACTGGTGACGGAACTTGCCTTCGACCGGGATCTCCGCCGCGACGTGCTGGAGATTGCTGCGATCTCCGACAATGCCGATGACGACCGCTTCCCGATGACGTGCATCATCAATCCGGAAACCTGGGACATTCGACGGTACCCCCGGCTTCATGTCCTGTACAAGTGCCCGGCGGGCGTGCCTTTGACCTTTAAGATCGCTGCCTTCCGCCGGAGTGCCATCCTGGGATCCCGGGACCTCGTTTTTGCTGCCGCCCCGGCTGCGGGCGTCCCTCACCCCGTCGTGCGGCTGATCGATGACGGCGATTGGAATCAGGCCGATATCGACATCGGCCGGATCGTCGCCGACCACTGGGACAACCCGCCACGCCTCATCAACGGGGTTCATCTCGGATGCTGGGGCCGGCCGGCAGCCCGGGGCATGACCTACCGCGTCGCCGGGTTCGAGATCCGCAGCGCCGGTTAGGGGGGCGACTGGAGGGCCGGCGGGGCGTGGGCCGGCGCGCTCCCGCTGGCCATGACAGGGCCTGCGCGTTATGGTGGGAAACAGGAAGGGTCCGGCCGCCATGCCGGATCCGGGTACGAGGGGAGTGGCACGACCGTGTCGCCAGAGTCTCGACCGGGCGGGGCGCGCCAGACACCATCCAGCGCGCCTGCGAGTCCCGAAGAGCGCGAGGAGGAGGAGCTGCGCCTGCGCTGGGAGAAGGAGTTCGGCCCCAAGCTCTCGCCCTGGCGGCAGCGGGTATCGGGCCTGATTGTTCTGGCCGTATTCATCGGCATCATGGCCCTGGTGTTTGCCACCGTTTCCGGCCGCTGACCGGCCCCCGGCGGATCGCGCGAACGTCCCATGGCGCTTCCGCGCCCCCATATCTTTCAATCGGATCAAAGAACCGTACGGAGAGACGGCCGGAGGAAACGCCATGCTGATGACGGCTCAGGATTATCGGGAGTCCCTGCGCGCCCACCGGCCCCGGGTGTTCGTGGACGGCCAGGCGGTGGACAACGTGGCGGACGAACCGCGACTCGCCCCGGGTCTCAACGCGATCGGCGTGACCTACGATTTCGCGCACGTGCCGGAGCATCGGCCCTTGATGACCGCGACCCAGGCCCCCTCCGGCCGGCTGGTCAACCGGATGCTGCACGTCAACGGGAGCACGACGGACCTGCTGACCAAGCTGGAAGCGGTCCGGCTGGTGTGCCGCGAGGCCGGGTGCGCCCAGCGCTACCTGGTGCACGATGCCTTCAACGGCATCTTCCAGGCGACCCACCGTGCCGACGCTGCCCACGGCACCGACTACCATCAGCGCTTCCTGGCCTACCTGAAGGCGGCGCAGGAACAGGATCTCACCCTCGGCATCGCCATGACCGACGCCAAAGGCGACCGGTCCAAGCGCCCGGGGGGCCAAGCCAACCCGGACGTCTATGTCCACATCAAGGAGCGGCGGCCGGACGGGATCGTCATCCGCGGCACCAAGGCGATCGTCACCGGCGCTCCTTACGTGCACGGCTTTCTGGTGATGCCGTGCCGCAGCCACTCGCCGGAGGACTCCCGCTTCGCCGTCTGCTGCGCCGTGCCGGTGGATGCACCGGGCGTTACCATCGTCGCCCGTCCGGCCGGCCGGCCGGGGGAGGCGGCGGCGAAGTTCTCAGGCCGGTACGGCCAGTCGACCGGGGTGGTGATCTTTGACGACGTGTTGGTGCCCCACGACCACGTGTTTCTGGCGGGGGAGCACGTCGAAGCCGGTTTCCTCACCACCGCCTATGCCACCCACCACCGTCATTCCTGCATCGCTGCCCGGGCCGGCTTCGGCGACCTGCTGATCGGCGCCGGGGTGCTGATGACCGAGGCCAACGGTCTCGATCCCGGGCGCCACGGCCACATCCGCGATGCGCTGGTGGACCTCATCACCATCACCGAAAGCTTCTACGCCTGCGGTATCGCGGCCTCGGTCTACGGCAGCCGCGATCCATCCGGCGCGGTGATGCCGGACGCGGTGTTCGCCAACGTCGGCAAGCTGCTGCTCGCCACCAAAATCTACGACATGCACCGGATCGCGCATGAGGTGTCGGGCGGCCTGATCGTGGCATTGCCCGGGCCGGACGAGGACCATAACCCCGAGACCCGGGCCTCGCTGGCGGCGGTGCTCGGCGGCCGGGCCGACATTCCGGCGGCGGCGCGGCTCGAGGTCTCCCGCCTGATCGAGGATCTCACCGTCTCCCACCAGGCGGGCTGGTACTCGGTCATCTCGCTGCATGGCGGCGGCTCCCCCGAGGCGATGAAGCGGGAGATCTGGCGCAACTACCCGGTGCAGGACCGGGTGGAGCTGGTGGAGCGCCTGCTGGACCGCGGCCTCGCGGCCGACGGTCGCCGCGTCTCCAATCAGCCGGGGCGGTGCTGTGCCGAGGGCTGCACCGTGCCGGCGCCGGCCGGTCGGAAGGACGACAGTGCCGCGGCCGACGAGGGCGGAGGGCGCCACGCGGTCGGCCGGGCTAGTCCCGGGTCGCGATCAGCCTGATCTGGATGACCACCCGGTCGCCGATCACCCCGTCGGCGGCGAACTCCCCGCGGCCGATGCCGAAATCGGTCCGGCTCAACGGGATCTCGCCGGCCACCTCGGCGGCATCCGACCCCGCCTGCGGCGAAAAGGTGAACGGGAAGACCACCTCCCGGCTCGTTCCCCGCATGGTGAGGCGACCCTCCGCCCGGTAGCGGTCGCCGTTCTCCCGGGTGATCCGATCGGTTTCGAAGGTGGCGGTGGGATGGTCGGCCGCAGCCATCCAGACATTGGTCAGAATCGCCTGGTCACGCTCGGCATTGCCGGTATCCACGCTGGCGATCTCCACCGTGAAGGCGGCGCGCCCGGCCTCGGGATCATCGGGATCGAACCGCACCTCGCCGGTGAAGCGGTGGAACCGCCCCTCGAACCCGGCACCCATCTGGGTGGCGCGAAAGCCGATGCGGCTCTCCGCCGCGTCCACGGTCCACTCCGCCGCCCGGGCCGCGTCTGGCGCCAACAGCACGGCAACCACAAGGGCGACGATCCCGCCCCATCGCTTGGTCATCGCTTTCCTTTCACGCCCGCCGGCGCCAGCCCGGCACCATCCGGCGCAGGGTGTCGTCGCCGTCCATCATGTGGTGCTTGAATGCCCCCGCCACGTGCAGGGCGAACAGGCCCATCAGCGTCCAGCCCAGCCACAGGTGTGCGGTCTTGAGAGTGTCCTCCAGCCCTTTATCCGGGGTCACCAGGTCCGGCAGGGTGAACAGCCCGAACACGCTGACCGAGAAGTTGGCTGCCGACGACATCAGCCAGCCGGTGATGGGCAGAGACAACAGCACGACATAGAACAAGGCGTGCACGACGCCGGCCAGCCGCCGCTCGTAGGCCTTCATGGGACCGGCCGGCGCCGGCGTGGGGTTGGCCAGCCGCCAGGCAAGCCGCAACGCCATGAGGGCGAACACCAGTACGCCCACCGACTTGTGCAGGGCGTAGAGCTCCAGCATCCGCACGCCGAGCGGCAACTCGACCATGTAGAGGCCGAGTCCCACCATCCCGATCACCAGAACCGCCAAGAGCCAATGAAAGCCCTGGGCAATGACGCCCCACCGGTCGCGGGTGTTGCGGAACCCCATGCCGGCCCGACCCGATCCGGCCGGCGAGCCCTACTGACGGATGCCTTCGACGCTGAGGCGGATGTCCACGGTATCGCCGATCGCCGGCACCAGGTAGGTCATGCCGAAATCGGAGCGGGACAGGCTGGCGGTGCCTGAGAACCCGGCGATGAAGTTGTCGTTCACCGGATGCGGTCCCGCCTTGTTGAAGGTGACGTCCATCACCACCGGGCGGGTGACGCCCAAGAGGGTCAGGTCACCAGTGATCCGGCCGGTGTTTTCGCCGGTTACCTCGACATCGGTGCTGCGGAAGGTCATGGTCGGATGGTTGGCGACGTCGAAGAAGTCGTCAGTGCGCAGGTGCTCGTTCAGGCCGTCGTGGTCCATGTCGACGCTGGCCGTCTGGATCGTCACCTCCAGCGTCGACGCCTCCGGATTGTCCGGATCGAAGGTGAAGCCGCCGTCAAACTCGTGGAACCGGCCCGGCATCTCGGAGAAGCCGAGGTGGTTGACGAAAAACAGGATGCGCGTATGGGCCTTGTCGAACACGTAGTTCTCGGCCAGTGCGCCGGTGGCTGCCATCAGCGCCGAAGCGGCCGCCACGGCCGTGATCAGCATCCGCATGAACCCCTCCTCGAACCATGAACACCGGACGCAATTTGCCGCCCGCTCCGAACCAATTCAAGCGGCGGCGCACCCCGCCACGATTTCGTGAACGCCGGCCATGCCCGGGTGACGGTGACAGGCAATCCTACTCTTGCCGGGCAAATCCCCTTATGTTGAGGGCGGATGAAAGGGGACATCGTTGATGGCCGAGGTGAGAGCGCTCTGCGCCTTGTGCGGGTCGCGGGAGGGAGCCGACTCTCTCTACCGTGAAGCCACCATCCGGCTCGGCGTGTTGATGGCCGCGCGCGGCATGCAGCTTGTCTACGGCGGTGGCGCGGTCGGGCTGATGGGCGTCCTGGCGGACGCGGTGATCGCCGCCGGCGGCCGGGTGGTGGGGGTGATCCCGGATTTCCTGATGCAGAAGGAAGTGGGTCACCGCCGGCTCAGCGACCTGCTGATCACCGGCAGCATGCAGGACCGCAAGACCCGCATGTTCGAGATGTCGGACGGCTTCATCATCCTGCCCGGCGGGCTCGGCACCCTCGACGAGGCGTTCGAGATCATCACCTGGAAGCAACTCGGGCTGCACGATGCCCCGATCGTGGTGCTGAACGTCGGCAGCTACTGGGACCCGCTGATCGCGCTGATCGGCGGGGTGATCCAGGGCGGTTTTGCCAACCGGTCGGCGGCGGATCTGGTCACCGTAGTGGACAGCCCGGATGCCGTATTCCCGGCCCTGGAGGCCGCCCCGCCGGCCGCTCGCCCGGTGCTGACGAGCCATCTGTGAGCCCGGATTGCCTTGCCGCGGCGGGACGGTTGGGCTGGCGGGTCTGCCGCCGGCTGGTCCTGGTGGTCGCCGTCCTGCTGGTGGGGGTGCCTGTGATGCAGGGATGTGACGGCGGCAATCGCTTCACTGCGAACCCGGCCCGAACTCCTGCGGCCGGCGACTGGGTCGATCCGGAGAGCCGCGCCCGGCTTGCCCCGGACCGGCTGATCGCCGCGCTGGCGGACCGGACCGTGGTGCTGCTGGGCGAACACCACGATGACGCCGATCATCACCGCTGGCAGCTCCATAGCCTCGCGGCGCTGCACGGTCACCGGCCGGACATGGTCCTCGGCTTCGAGATGTTCCCGCGCCGGGTGCAGCCGGTGCTGGACCGCTGGACCGCCGGCGAACTGTCGGAAGGAGCGTTTCTCGATCAGGTGGGCTGGCAGCAGGTCTGGGGGGGCGATGCCGATCTGTACATGCCGCTGTTCCAGTTCGCCCGGCTGCAGCGGTTGCCGATGGTCGCGCTCAACGTGGAGCGACGGCTGGTTTCCAAGGTGGCACGCGAGGGCTGGGATGCCGTGCCCGAGGCGGAGCGCGAAGGGGTCGGGACCGCCGCCGATCCGCCGGAGGCGTATCGCCATTACTTGGCCGAGGTGTTCGCGATGAAGCATCGCCACGGCGCGGGCGCCGCCGGGGAAACCGGGCCGCAACCGGCCGAGGCGGCAACGGTGATGGACGATCCCGCATTCGAACGGTTCGTCCAGGCCCAGTCCACATGGGACCGGGCGATGGCTGAGGCACTCGCTGCGGCTGCAGCAGCTCGGCCGGATGGTACCCGGCCGCTGGTGGTCGGCATCCTGGGCCTCGGCCACGTCAAGCATCGCTGGGGCGTTCCCCATCAGCTCGCCGACCTCGGCCTCGGCCGATCGGAAGTAGCGGTGCTGATCCCCTGGCCGGTCCAGTTGCTGGACGACCTGCCGGCCGATCTTGCCGACGCGGTATTCCTGCTGCCGGAGCCGCCGCATCGCTGACAGCGGTTGACGCCGAACCGCGGCCAGAGCCGGCAACCGAGTGCGATGGCAGCGGTGCTCCCCAGCCAGCCCTGCCGGAGAACTCAGGACTTCACCAGCTCTGGTTGTCTGTCGTTTTCAGATAAATTCTTAATATAAGCTCAAGCACCATATGGGAAAGTATCATCATGTGGTTTGCCTTCAGGCCTACCTACACTTGGTCTCGCTTACGGACCTTGATCGCCTCGCCGGCATGCGGCATATCCCAAGCAATACGGCGCTGATCGCGATGTGCGCCAAAGTTTCGACCAGGCACGCTCCAGAACTCACCGAACCATGGACGACCCCAGTACGACTCCCTTCGGGGACAGTCTCGCACCGATCGCGACCACGCCCGGCACGACCACCGGGCACCGCCGTCCCGTTCGGCAGCCGCTGAGGCTCCCTCCGGCCTAGGATCGCCGGGTCTGCCTCGGGCTGCCGCCGATGCGGCGGCCCACGCCGTCAAGGAGGTGGACCCATGCCCGACGACGCCAGCCGCGACGCGCTGAGCACGGCTGTCCGCACCAGCCTCGAGCGGTCCGACCTGGACCCGGTGCATGCCCTGGTGGGGGAGGAGCATCCCGCTGACCTGGCGCTGCTTCTCGAGGAGCTGGAGCCGGACCAGGCGTGGCAGGTGCTGCTGCTGCTGCCGGTGGATATCCAGGCCGAGGTGTTCGGCTATCTGGATGCCGAGGCCCAGACCGAGTTGGCCCGCCACGCCAAGCGGCCGCGATTGGCCGCGATCGTGACCGCGATGAACGCGGACGAGCGGGCCGATCTTTACAACAAGCTGACCGAGGCGCAGCGCGAGGCGCTGATGCCGGGCTTGGCCCAGGCCGAGCGGGAGGACATCCGCCGCCTCGCCAGCTATCCCAAAGATACCGCCGGGTCGATCATGACCTCGGATTACGCCACCCTGCCGGCCGAGATTAGCGTCGGAGAGGCGCTGCACCGGCTGCGCCGGGAGGCCCCGGACAAGGAGACCATCTATCGCGCCTACGTGGTCGACGATGAACGCCGGTTGATCGGCTCGGTCCGCCTGCAGGAATTGATCCTGGCCGAACCGGCGACCCCCATCGACCGGGTGATGGAGCGCAACGTCCTGGCGGTGAAGGTGGATGAGGACCAGGAGGTCGTCGCCCGCAAGGTTGCCCGCTACGACATGCTGGCGCTGCCGGTGGTGGACGCCGATGACCGCATCATCGGCATCGTCACCCACGATGATGCCATGGACGTGCTTCAGGAAGAGGCGACCGAGGACTTCCACAAGGTCGGTACCATCGGCAAGCTGGAACAGAACGTGCGCGATGCCGGGATCAGCCTGCTGTATCGCAAGCGGGTGGCCTGGCTTGTGTTGCTGGTGTTCGGCAACCTGTTCTCCGGAGCCGGTATTGCGTTCTACGAGGACACCATCGCCGCTTTCGTTGGCTTGGTTTTTTTTCTGCCGCTGCTGATCGCCTCCGGCGGCAATGCCGGCGCCCAGGCGGCCACCCTGATGGTGCGGGCGTTGGCCACCGGCGAGGTGGTGCTGCGCGACTGGGGCCGGATGCTGGGGCGTGAACTGCTGGTGGCCGGAGCGCTCGGAGCCACCATGGCGGTAGCGGTCTCCGCCATCGGGGTGGTGCGCGGCGGGCCGGAGATCGCGGTGGTGGTGGCCCTGACCATGGTTTTGGTGGTGATCGTGGGCAGCCTGGTGGGGATGTCGCTGCCGTTCCTGCTGCGCCGGCTGAACATGGATCCGGCCACCGCCAGCGCGCCCCTGGTGACATCCATCGCCGACGTCGCCGGGGTGGTGATCTACTTCGCTATCGCTACCCGGATCCTGCTGCCGGGAGGGTGAGGCACGACAGGCATGGCCAATTGGCGCGCGTCCAGTGGAAGCGCTGGTGCGGGCGGTCGGAGTCGAACCGACACTCTGTTGCCAGAACTGGATTTTGAG
>REES01000132.1 GCA_007694935.1 Rhodospirillales bacterium | reverse complement strand
GCGATCAGGGCCAGGACGATATACATCGTCCCGATGTCCTTGTGGTTGGTGGAATAGACCCAGCGCCGCCATCCGGTGGGATGGTGCGCGTGCTCGTCATGCCCCGCCGCGACCCCGTATGCCATTGTCGACCTTTCCCTTGCCTTGAAGCCGATCCGCCCTGCCTGGGCTTTCACTCTAGCCTTATCTGGGAACCGCCTACCGGCTGCCCTCGCCCTGGCACCCGTCCCGCTCGACTGGCGCAACCCCGGGCGACAGTTCCCTGAACCCTGTCAATGCCTCCCTTTAGCGCACGCCGTACGCTAACGCACGCCGGAAGCGGCGTCACCCGCGGCGACCCGGACCGCGGATCCATCCTGCCGCTTCGCCCATTCTTCCCGGGTCTCCTCCACCCATGCCTCGAACGCCTCAGGCGAGACCGCCTCAAGCTGAATCGGCATGAAGGCGTGGTTGATGCCACAGAGTTCCGAGCACATGCCGTAGTAGGTGCCTTCCTCGTACACATGCAGCCAACGCTCGTTCACCCGGCCGGGCGTGGCATCGATCTTGATCCCGAGGGATGGCAACGCCCAGGCGTGGATGACGTCATCGGAGACCACCAGAATCTGCACGTTGGTACCCACCGGGACGACCACGGGGTTGTCGACCGCCAGCAGCCGGGGCTGCCCTTCCTGAAGCTCGTCATCAGGAATCATGATGCTGGTGTACGTGAAGTCGCCATGATCGGGGTAGGTATAGCTCCAGTACCACTGGTGACCGGTGACCTTGATCGTAAAGTCATACTCTTGAGCCCGGTCATGAAAGTACAGAAGCCGCAAGCCCGGAATGGCGATGATCACCAGGATGACCACCGGCACCGCGGTCCAAATAACCTCCAGCAGCGTGTTATGCGAGGTGCGGGATGGAACCGGATTACGCTTGGCATTGAAACGGAAGATGATGTAACCGAGCAGTCCGAGCACGAGCAGGACGATTCCGAACTGCACCACTAGAAGCAGATTGTGGAACTCGTGCACCCGTTCCATGACCGGAGACTGTGCCGGCATCAGGTTGATCTGCCATGGCCGGGGCTCGCCTGCCACCGCCACGCCCGCTCCGAGCCAAGCCGCAACCCCTGCGCCCGCTACACCCAGAATCCTACGATTTCTCGACATCATCCCTCACCCGCACCCTTTACCACTCGGCGCCTGTAAATCCAAGCAAACCCCACAACGCACCTCATATGGGAGGTGTTGAATCGATTCCGTCAACCCCCTTGAAGCGTCCGGCCGCCGCAGGCGGAACTCCCGACGCGCTGTCCCTACCAGGGATTGAGTGTGCGGTCTAGCTAACATGAGCAAAAACGAATGAAAAGCATTTTCTTTCGCGGCTGGACCGTGTAGGGGTGCCCTGCAGCGCGGGCTTGTGTTTGCCGTGAGCACCCGCACAATGAGGCGGTAGGGATGGCCGCTTGCGGACGCCCTGGCCGCTCTCGCGTGGCGTCCAACGGTGGACGGCAGCGGCGCTTGCGGCGAACAAGGGATGGGCGCGATGAAATCGAGGCTGTGGATCTGGGCGGTGGTATTGGGGGCGGCGGCGCTGATCATGTACGCCAGCATCATCCTCAGGATCGGCGGCTGAGGGTCGTGCGGTATCGAGAGGGCCGGGACGAATGATCGCGATCGAGGACCTTCCCCACTTCAACGCCACGTTCAACGCCATCAGCATCGCTTTTCTGATCGGCGGCCTGTACTTCATTTTGAATGGCATGCAGGAACGCCACAAGTTGTGCATGGTCGGAGCCCTGGTGGCGTCGGCGGCATTCCTGGTAACCTACCTGATTTACCACTTCAACGCCGGCTTGGCCCAGTTCGGCGGCGAGGGGATCATTCGCCCGATCTACTTTACCATCCTGATCATTCATGTGATCGGCGCGATCGTGATCACTCCTCTGGTCCCGATCACCGTGTGGCGCGCCTGGCGGGGCCGCTTCGACCGCCACCGTGCGATCGCCCGCTGGACCTGGCCGCTCTGGATGTTCGTCGCGGTCACCGGGGTGGTGGTGTACGTGATGACCATTCATCTGTTCCCCTACCAGGGCGGACCCCATGCCTGAGCTGCGGTATGGCGCGGCTACCGGACTGCCTGGGCCCCTGGATCTGGGCGCCCCGCTGCAACGGGAGCTGCGTGGCTGGTCGGCCCTGGCCTTGGCGGCGCTTGCCATCGCCGGCGTGTTCGCACTGCTGCTGGCGCTGTCCCGCGTGCCCGGGATCGAGGGGGTGTTCCCCTGGCCGGTGGGCTTTTTCCACAAGGGCCTGGTGATCCATGTGGTGTTCTCGTTCGTGGTGTGGTTCCTTGCGGTGTTCGCCGCCATCACCGTGCTCGCCACCCATGCCGCCGCCGGCCCGCACCCGCGTCTCCGGTGGCTCGGCCAAGCCGGCATCACCGGGCTGGCTGTGGCCATGCCGCTTCTGTTCGTGCCGGCGCTGCTGGATCGTGGTGAGGCCACCCTCAACAACTACGTCCCCACCATCATCGATCCCCTCTATTACGCCGGCCTTGGGGTGATGGGGCTGGCGGTGGCCCTGCCGGTGCTGCGCCTGTTCGCCAACCTCCCGGGACGGCGCCCGGGGGTGCTGGCGCCGATGGCTGCCGGGGCCGGCCTGAGCTATCTCGCCGCCCTCGTCGCTTTCGGCGCGGCGTTGGTGCTGCTGCGCGGCGAGACCCCCTCGTACGCCTTCAACGAGAATCTGTTCTGGGGCGGCGGCCATGTCCTGCAGTTCCTCAACACCCAGCTTCTGCTGATCGGCTGGATCGTCCTGGCCGGCCTGGTGCTGGGGCGCAGCGTCGGCGACCGGACCGGGCTGGCGGCGGTCGGCTTCCTCGCCGCGGTGGCGCTGGCTGCTCCCGCCCTCTACCTCGCGTTCCCGCCCTTCTCGGCAGCCCAGACCCAAGCCTTCACCGACCTGCAATACGCATTGGGGCCGGCGGCGTTGGCGGTGGCGCTGGCGGTGGCGGCGGGCTGGCGGGCCCGGGGTCAGTGGCGCGAGCCGGCTTATCTGTACCTTGCGCTGTCACTCCCCGTTTTCGCCGTCGGCGGCGCCTTCGGACTGTTCGTCGACGGGACCGACACCCGCACCCCGGCGCACTACCATGGCGTTATCGCCGCGGTTACCCTGGTGTTCATGGGCTTCGTGATCACGGTGTTCCTGCCGGCCCTGGGCCGCCCGGTGGCCCGGAGCCGGGCACTGCTGTGGCACGTCTGGCTGTTCGCCGGTGGTCAGCTCGCCGCCTGCATCGGCCTGTTCCTGGCCGGCACGTTCGGGACCCCGCGCAAGGCTGCCGGAGCGGAACAGGGTCTCGAGCATCTGGGGGCCGTGATCGGCATGGCGCTCAACGGCGGCGGCGGCCTGATCGCGGTGATCGGTGGCATCATCTTCGTCTGGATCGCCGCCCGCGCCCTGTTGTCGACGCCGGAGCGACAGCACGCCCCCGCGGTCAAGGCTGCGCTGCCATGAGCCGATCCGGTAATGACCGGTTGCCTTGCGGGGGTGACAACGACAACGATGGTAAACGATGACGTCGTAAGGGGATAGGAAGCCGTGTCCACCGCCCGTAGCAAATCCGCCGATACCGTTCTCGATCCCGACCTCGGTGCCGAGGCCGGCGCCAGCTTGGCCGCGCTGGCGATGGAACCGCGCTTCCGGGTGCGGGATTACGCCGTGTTGCTGAAGCCGCGGGTGATGTCGCTGGTGGTTTTCACCGCGCTGGTCGGCCTGGTGCTGGCGCCGGCGCCGATTGCGCCGCTCACCGGGATCGTCGCGATCCTGTGCATCGCCCTCGGCGCCGGTGCCGCCGGGGCAATCAACATGTGGTACGACCGGGACATCGACCGGGAGATGCTCCGGACCATGAACCGGCCGCTGCCGGCGGGGCGTCTCCACCCACGGGCGGCGCTATGGTTTGGCAGCGCCCTGGCGGTCGGTTCGGTCGCGACGATGGCCGCGATGGTCAACTGGGTCGCGGCCGGCCTGCTTGCCCTCACCATCGCCTACTACGTCTTCCTCTATACCATGTGGCTGAAGCGCCGGACCCCCTACAACATCGTCATCGGTGGTGCCGCCGGCGCCTTCCCGCCGATGATCGGCTGGGCCGCCGTGACCGGCGACGTGGGGCTCGGCGCGGTTGTCCTGTTCACCATCATCTTCTTATGGACGCCGCCGCATTCCTGGGCACTGGCCTTGTTCCGCCGGTCGGATTATGACCGGGCCAGGGTGCCGATGCTGCCGGTGGTGGCCGGGGACCGGGAGACCCGGCGGCAAATCCTCCTCTATACCGCGATCCTGCTCCCGGCCACGTTCCTTCCCGTTGTCATCGGCATGTCCGGGCCGGTTTACGCCGGGATCGTTGCGCTGCTCGGCGTCGGCCTTGCCGTCCATGCCGTCAAGGTGTGGCGGGACGCCGACGGCAACGAAGCGGCCCGCGCCATGTTCTTCTACACCATCCTCTACCTGTTCATGCTGTTCGTCGCGCTGCTGGTGGATCGGGCGGTGCCGGCGGTACTCTGATCGTGCCCACCCCCCTTCGGCACGCTGCGGCGGGCAGCGCCTACCATGAGCTGGAGCGGCGGTTCCGGCGGCTGCTGGCGCTTCGCGACGCCGAGGCGATGCTGCATTGGGACCTCGCAACGATGATGCCGCGGGGCGGTACCGAGAGCCGGAGCGAGCAGCTCGCGGCGCTCAAGTCGGTCCGCCACGCCATGCTGACCGCGCCGGACATGGGCGACCTGCTGGCTGCGGCCGACGCCGATGCCGGGCTGAACGACTGGCAGGCGGCGAACCTGAGGGAAATGCGGCGGGCCTGGACCCACGCGACCGCCCTGACCGAGGCCCAGGTGGAGGCGATGTCCCGGGCGATTTCGGCCTGCGAGGCGGCATGGCGGTCCGCCCGCGCCGAGAGCGACTTCGCGGCGGTCCGGCCGAAGCTGCAGGCGGTGCTGGCTTTGGTTCGGGAGTGCGCAGCGGCCAAGGGGGACCGGCTCGGCCTCGACCCCTACGATGCGCTGCTCGACGAGTACGAACCGGACGTGCGTGCGGCCGAGATCGACCGGTTGTTCGACCCGCTGGCGTCGTTCCTCGAGGGCTTCCTGCCCCTGGTGCAGGACCGGCAGGCGGGGGAGCCGCCGGTGTTACCGCTCCCTGGGCCATTCCCGGTGGAGGTGCAGCGGGGGCTGGCGGTGCGCCTGATGAACATGCTGGGGTTCGATTTCGATCATGGCCGGCTGGACGTGAGCCTGCACCCGTTCTGCGGTGGCACCCCGGATGACGTACGGATCACCACCCGTTATGATGAGAGTGACTTTGCCTCGGCGCTGATGGGCGTGCTGCACGAGACCGGTCACGCCCTCTATGAGCGTGGGCTGCCCCGCGACTGGCGCGGCCAGCCGGTGGGCGAGGCCCGTGGCATCGCCTTGCACGAAAGCCAGTCGCTCTTGATCGAGATGCAGGTGTGCCGCTCGCGGTCTTTCCTGGCCTTGATCGCGCCGACGGTGCGGGATGCGTTTGGCGGCGAAGGCCCGGCGTGGGAGGTCGGCAACTTCCATCGCCTCTACACCCGGGTGGAACCCGGCTACATCCGGGTCGACGCCGACGAGGTCACCTATCCCGCCCATGTGATCCTCCGCTACCGGCTGGAACGCGCGATGATCGCGGGAGAGCTGGAGGTGCACCATCTGCCTGACGCCTGGAACGCCGGGATGCAGGAGCTGCTCGGCCTGACCCCGCCCGACGATCGCCGCGGCTGCCTCCAGGACATCCACTGGTACGACGGCGCGTGGGCCTACTTCCCGACCTACACGTTGGGCGCGATGACGGCGGCCCAGCTGTTCCAGGCGGCGACCAAGGCGTCGCCGGACATTCCGGCCGGAATCGCCCGCGGGGATTTCAGGCCGCTGCTCGCCTGGCTCCGTTCCCACGTGCACAGCCAGGGCTCCCGCCTGAACCCCCGCGAGCTGCTGATCGCGGCGACCGGCAGCCCGCTCGACCCGGTCTATTTCGAACGGCACCTGCAACGGCGGTATCTGGGCGTCGCGGCATCTTGATCGGGGGGCGGCCATCGAGCCTGCCCAGTCGCCCGTCACGAGCTGCGCCCGAGGCTTGGGCTTAACGCAGTTTAAGGCGATCGGAGCCCGCCTCAGCTTGTAGTATGGCAGAGAGGGAGGGTGTGCGTTTCGGCCGGTGCTGGTTGGTGCCGGTCATCGACGCATGGGCACCGTCGGGACGGTAGCCCGTTGCACGTCCCCGATGCACTCCATCGACGCATCCTGACTGGACCTCCATGGATCGAAAGCCACCATACTTCCTGATTTATCTCCTGATCGCGATCGGGCTGGTCGCGGCCGTGCACGGACTGTGGACCCGACAACAGCAGATCACTGAACTCGACTACAGTCGCTTCCTGCAAGAACTGGAAGCTGGAAACGTCGAGCGGGTGGAGGTGTCGGAGCGGCGCGTCCAGGGGGAGCTAAAGGAACCGCTGGAAGAAGATGGCCCGACCCATTTCCGGACGACCCGGGTCGACCCCGAAATCACCGACAAGCTCGAGGCACACGACGTCACCTATCAGGGGTTCGTCGAAGACGGTCTGTGGCCCAACATCCTGATCTGGCTGCTGCCGGTCGGCCTCCTGATCGGTTTCTGGTTCTTGATGCTGCGGCGGATCGGAGGTGGGCAGGGCCTCATGTCCATCGGCAAGAGCAAGGCCAAGATCTCAATTGAAGAGGACACCGGGGTCAGCTTCGATGACGTGGCCGGGATCGACGAAGCCAAGATGGAGCTTCAGGAAACCGTCTCGTTCCTCAAGGATCCCAAGCGTTACGGGCGGCTCGGCGCCCGCCAGCCGAAAGGCATCCTCCTGGTCGGGCCGCCGGGGACAGGCAAGACCCTGCTCGCCCGCGCGGTGGCCGGCGAAGCGGGCGTTCCGTTCTTCTCGATCAGTGGTTCCGAGTTCGTGGAAATGTTCGTCGGCGTCGGTGCAGCGCGGGTGCGCGACCTGTTCGAGCAGGCGCGCAAGGCTGCACCCTCGATCATTTTCATCGACGAACTGGACGCGCTCGGTCAAGCGCGTGGGGCCGGCCCCGGTATGCCGAGCGGTGGTCAGAGCGAGAAGGAGCAGACTCTCAACCAGCTCCTGAACGAGATGCAGGGCTTCGACACCCGGGAGGGGGTGGTCATCCTGGGAGCGACCAATCAGCCGCAGGTGCTGGATCCGGCCTTGCTCCGCGCCGGGCGCTTCGATCGCCAGGTTCTCGTCGATCGGCCGGACAAGAAGGGCCGGCTTGCCATCCTCAAAGTCCACGCCAAGAAAGTGAAGCTGGCGGCTGATGTCGATCTCGATCAGGTTGCCGGGCTCACCGCGGGGTTCTCGGGCGCGGATCTGGAGAACCTGGTGAATGAGGCTGCGATTCAGGCGACCCGGCGCAATGCCGAGGCCATAACCAACGAGGATTTCACCGCGGCGGTGGAACGCATCGTGGCCGGCCTGGAACAACGGAGCCGGGTCCTGAGAGACATGGAAAGGCGTACGGTCGCCTATCACGAGCTTGGCCACGCCATCGTCGCGTGGCTGCTTCCCGGGGTCGACGAGGTGCACAAGGTCTCGATCATTCCGCGTGGCATCGGGGCACTGGGGTACACCATGCAGCGGCCCACGGAGGACCGGTTCCTGATGACCGAGGAGGAGCTGAGGAACAGAATCGCGGTGCTGTTCGGGGGACGTGCGGCCGAGCGGCTGGTGTTTGACCGGGTGACAACCGGAGCCGCCGACGACATCCAGAAGGCGACGGACATCGCCCGCAACATGGTGACCCGCTTCGGCATGAGTAAAACCGTGGGCCAAGTAACATTCGAGGAGCCGCGCGGCTACCTGGAGGCCGTGCAGCGCCGACCCTACGCCGACGAAACCGCAAAGGCGATCGACGCCGAGGTTCGCTCCATTCTGCAAGGCGGTTTCGACTTGGCTTCGCGCATTCTTGATGCCAATCGAAAGCTTCTGGACGCTGCCGTGGAACGGCTTCTGGATGAGGAGACGCTAGAACAGGATGCGCTTCGTGAGCTGATGGCCGATGCCACATTGCCGGCGGAAGCCAAGTCGGTTGCCGCCGACGTTTCCTGATGACACCAGCTGGCGCGTGACGGCAGGGTTTTGCCATTCGGTCATGCCGAAGGCCACCAGGCACCGGGACCTCGCCTGTATGATCTGCACACGGGGAGCGGGATCCCGGGTCGAGGTTGCTTCGGGCGGCCGCCCTGCGCAACGCGTTTCCCCCCAGGCTCCCAACGCTCCCCGGGCGGCTAGCTGCGCTGTCGCCAGGAGTCCATCACGACCGGAGCGACCTTCTCGACACTCCGGCCGATGACGTAGCCGCCGAGCCCGAGCTCGACGATCGACCACAGCCTGACGTACTCGCTCTCGTGGAGCTCCGGAGCGGAAAACCCGAACCACCGTGCTACGATGAGCGAGACGAAGGTGAGCATGGTCAGCGGTCGCCAGTTCGCGGCCAGCCAGTGCTGGCTTGCGGCCTCGGCATGTACCACCCGTGCCGCCGCATGTTCCAACTCGTGCTGATGGGCAAGCAGAGCCTTCAGCGTTTCCGCTTCCGCCTTGGCCTGAGCCTCCTTGTCAGGGAACAGGTTGCCGACGATGCGGCTCACGATCGGGGCGAGTGCCGGAATCAGAAGCGGCAGCGCCATCACGCCACCTCCGTGAGTTCGGCCAGCCGGTTCGCCCACCCTCGGGCGAACACGGCCTGCGAGTTGTTGCGTCCAATGAGGCGCATGAGAAACAAGGCACGAAAAAGGTTCACCCGCAAGGCAAGGACCTCCGGATCGGCCGCATTCACGGCCCTTAGCGTTACAGGTCCGACGATACCGTCATCGTTGACCCCAGCCGCCTGTTGCAGTGCCCTTGCAGCAACCGATGGCCCGGAATGTACCCCAAAGTCAACAACCGCCTCCTGAAGTCTTTGATCATTTATTTGATGAAATCGTGGCCTGCTCACATATTGATGACGATAGATTTCTCGGGCTTCCTCAAGAGTAAGAGCCTGAACTTCGGAAGCGGCTGCAAGCATCACGAGCCCGCGATGGGCCGAGAGAGTGGCTGCGGTAATCCCGTATTTTGTCGGCCCGCCCCTGTCCGCCGGGTGGTTCACGTAACCGCCTTCCCGGCGGATGATTCCGTCAATCAATGTATCGATCGACAAAATATTTCTCCTCTCCTCTACACCACCGGCCCGATGTCGACCCGGATGCTGTCAATGTCCAAGGTGCCGGGGGTCAGGGTGTCGACATGCGTGCATCCCACCGACATGACCCCGACCAGGGGGTCGCCGGATGGCGGGGTGAAATCCCACACCGGGTTGTTGCTGGTTCCGGCGTGCCATCCATTCGTGTCGGCAAGGTCCATCAGAACCCCGTCCTTGTAGAACAGGGGGCAGGCGTCGGCGATCTCCCGAGGAACCGAGCCCCCCGCCCCGAACGTGGTGCGGTTGAGCCGGAAGGTGTACTCGTGCCAGTCACCGTCGAAGTACTTGTCGGCGACCTCATCCCCGTCCTTGGTGATGAGGTTGAGCGAAGCATTGCCGGGGATGTCATTGAACCACCGGAACGAGGAACTGCTGAGGAACATGGCCCGTATCCGTTGAGCCGTCCCGTGCGGGAACTCCCAGGCGGTCCCGGTCCAGCGCCCGGGCGCCCAGTGGAACCACGTCGACGTTGCGGCCCACGGGCGCTGCATCCGAGCCACGAAGGTGAACTGGATCGTCCTCCGGGAGACCGCGGGGTCCCCGTTGAACAGACTGACATTGCCCAGGTCCTCGTGGCCGACGATGAGCCCGTGGTTCGACGTGCGAACGAAGCGGGCGGCCTGGTTCGGCCCGTTCGGACCGGCAATGAAGGTGGGCGCGTTGGCGCCTGCCCGGACGGCGAAGGTCTTGCTCATCATGCGCTCCTGATCTCAAGCCCGGCGAGGGCGTAGTAGTCGGTGCCGTCCGGTGCGACGGTTTCCCGACGCAGGCGGAACCCGCGCAGGTTGTGGCTTGCCGTCGGCCAGGCGCCGGCCAGCGCGGCCCCCGCGTCAAGGGTGAACTCGTGCCACTCGTCGTCGGCGATCAGCAGGACCGGGGCAACGGCGGTGGCGTCGGCGGTCTTGGCGACCACCGGGCCGACCCAGGTCCCGTGCGGAATTTCCCACGTAGCCAGTTGCAGGGTCATCGGCACCCCCGCCTTGATCCGGTAGCGGAACCAGAGGACCGGGTGCGTGTCGGTGTTCCAGTCCTGCGGGAACACGTTCAGGGTGCCCCGGCCGCCCGCCAGGATGCCCGCCCGCCACACGGGGCGGTCGAGTTTGGCATCGTGCGTCAGGGTGGTGACATCACTGGCCGCGGGGTCGTCACGGTAGGACTTGAGGTAGGCGAACCAGTGGTCCCGGTAGTCCTCAAGCTGGAACGAGAGGTACTTGCCGGCCGGCTTCGGGGCGACCACCGCAACCGCAGTCGTCAACCACAGCACTTCGCCGTTCTCGCAATAGACCCGCGCCCGGACCGGATAGTGTGTCTCGTTGAAGTTGACCGGGTGTATCGCTTCCGAGTGCAGCGTCTCCGACGCGGTGAGGCCGGTCCGCTTGATCGTGTCCCCGATCCACCACTCGACGAACTTGGGCGTCCAGCCGCCCCCCACCGAAAGGATCTGGAACCCGACCAGGGTCCCCGGCGGGCAGACGGTGTGCGAGGCCAGGATGTCGACGGGGAGATGGTGACCGACGGTCCCGGCACTGTTCCAGTAGAGGTTGACCGGGGCGCCGGCCGCCCACGTGAGCGAGGCGTCGACGGTGATGGTGTTGGCGGCAAGGTCGCGGTCGACCACCCGGCGGGTTTCGCCACCGATCACGATCAGGTCGCCCCGATCGATGTGGTCGAAGATGGCGCCGGCGCCCTCATGGAACATGCGGGCATCGGTGACCGGAATGACGGTATCGGTGTCGGCCGTGGTCGTCCGGGCGAGCGGGATGGCCGGCGACGGGAGAGTGAGCGGGTCGAAGGAGACAACGGTCGACACGGCCGCCTCGACGAAGCCCTGGTGGAAGTGCCACATCGCCACGGTGTCATCGATCGGCGCGAGAAGGGTGGCGGTCAGGTGATAGTGGGGCGGTGCATGTACCGTCCCCGCGCGGTTATCCCATATCGCGGCGCTTGCCGCGGCGCCGGCGATGAGGTTGTTGTCGGCCCGATGCTGGACCGAACCGACCTCGTAGGAAGTGACCGAGGAATGCACGCCGTAGACGTAGAGGCCCTGCCCGAGCCGGTGTTGGTCGACGTTCGCGAACCAGTTGTTCAGGTAGTAGCACCCGAAGTACCGCGGGGCCTCCCCACCCGAGATGCGCCATTCTCCGAGAACGAGCGACGGGCCGGGGCTCTCGGTGATGGTGTTGTGATACCACCGCTGGTCCGTGGTCAGCATGTAGTCGTTATGAGGACGGGACGCGAACACCCCATCCCAGCACCGGGTGGCGTAGTTGTTCCGCATGATCAGGTCGGCGCCGGTCGTCTTGGCCTGTCCGGTGTTCGACCGTCCGCTCTGGAACGAGCCGATCCAGGTGCTGTTCTCGATCAGGGCCTCGTGGTCCTCGTTGGTCTCGAAGCCGCCCCGCCCCCATGAGTTCACCGAGACGTTGCCGCGCTGGATCAGGCGGGTGTCCGCGCCGATGACGCGCTCGCGTTGCATGACGGAGTGGAACCCCTCGCCGGCGGCGTTGCCTTCGAGGATGAACGGACCGGAGATGTTGATCTGGTGGGGGTCGGTGGCGGGGTTGTAGCGGATGGTGTTCCCCCGCAGGACGACATTGGTGCATTCGTTGCCACCGCCTGCGGAGAAGCGGAACAGGTTGCTCGCCATCCCGGCGTCGTAGCGCCCGAAGTAGAGGAACGCGCAGTCCTCGACGCGGATGTTGTCGCACCCCCAGGCGGCGAAGGCGTCGCGGTCCAGGGGGTGGGGGGTCACCGGGTAGTTGAACAGGGTTTCCATGCCGGTCTGGCCCACCCGCAGGCCCTGGACCACGATGTGATCCTTCTGGTCGATACGGATGATCGCGCTGTACGAGGCCGCTTGTATCCCCCGGAACCACGCCCCCAGCCGGGTGCTGCTGCGGAAGGTGATCGGGTTGCCGGCCGTGCCGCTGTTGGCCGGGACGAGGCGCTCGTGGTAGACGCCATCGGCGAACCAGACGGTATCGCCGGCGACGGCACGGACGGCGGCCTCCGCGGCGGACCCGATGGGCCGCGCGGGGTCATCCCCGAAGGCGCCCGCGGCGCTGCCAGGGGCCGAGGCGGCGTACCGGAACCGACTGAGGGGGATGGCGTTGCCGCCGACCGTCAGGGTGCAGAGGGCACGATCGCCGTTGACCCCGACGGCGCGGCCGGCCGGGATGAACACGTCAGAGCCCAGGATCACGTCGGTCTCGGAGCCGTGCATCTGGT
>REES01000100.1 GCA_007694935.1 Rhodospirillales bacterium | reverse complement strand
GCGTGGCGTGACGGCTGTTTCGTGGATGGCCGGAACAAGTCCGGCCAAATCAGGGAAAGGGCAGCGGGAAAAATTGCAGCGACTTGCCCGGGCTTGGCCCGGGCACCCACGTCTTGCCTTTGCCCAAAAGAAGGCGCGTGGCGTGACGGCTGTTTCGTGGATGGCCGGAACAAGTCCGGCCAAATCAGGGGGCGGCGGACCGGGGCGGGGCATGGAAGCAGCGGCGCCCAACGATGAAGGGGCGGCCCTTGGGGCCGCCCCTTCCCACCGTTGCGACGAGCGCGTCGTGGGTGGTGTAACCGTCAGAAGCTGGTGGTGATGCCGATGGCGCCGCCCCAGCCGCTGGTGTCGGAGGTGTTGGCAATGGTGCTGTCCACTGCAGCGATACCAGTGTTGGGGTTCTGGGCGTCGTCGTCGAACAGGAAGAAGCCGCCGACCAAGCGGATGCCCGGGCCGAGGGTGTAGGCGCCGGACAGGGCGCACTGCAAGCTCTTGAGCTCGCCGGCCCCCGCAGCGGTGAAGCCGGCCCGCTTGCCCTGGCCGCAGGTCACGCCCGCGAGGTACGGCCCGACCTCATAGCTGGCCCCGGCCGACCATGCGCCACCCCGGAGGCTGAAATCGGCGTTGCCAGCACCCGCAACCTGTACCCGACCGGACGTCACCTGCTGGAAGGCGCCGCCGACGGTGAACCCGGCATAGGAGAGGTTGCCGCCGACCTGATAGGCAAACCAACTGCCTTCACTGATGCTGGGATCAAGAGCCGGCACCTGCCCCCGCTGAGCGTTGGCGTTGATCACGCCGGTGGAGAGCTGGATGCCGACGCCCTGGAACACCCCGCGGTAGTTCAGGCCAGCTTCGATGCTGTCATGGAAGATGTTGCGCGTTCCGTACTCGGGATTGTTGGTGGTGTTGCGGCCTTCGCCGACGTGCGGTGACCAGCTCACCCCGGCCTGGAAGCCGAAGTAGCGGGGGGTGAAGTAGGTGACCCGATTGGAGTCGGACGCGACGTCCTTATTAGTCGTTGGGAGCGTCTGAACTCCGGTTCCGGCTGTGTTCGCATACATCTGCAGGTTCATGACATCGCCATCATCGATGCTGATGCCGCCGTTGGGGCCCTTGACGGCGAGCAGGCGGGCGGCGCTGTCCTTGGCGCCGAGCTGCAGCCGGCCGAACTGCGGGCTGCTGACGTAGAGGAACGACTCGTCGATGTGGCGAGAGCCCTGGCTGCCGAAGGCTTCGATCTGGACGTTGACGCCGACGGTGATGCCGTTGTCCAGGGTGGTCTCACCCACGAAGCAGATTTCCGTGTTGGTCTTCTGGTCCATGGTGCTGACCTTGAAGCCCTGCTGAACGCGGCCGGCGTCGCCGTCATTCAGGTCCTGGTCGAGGCCCACCACCCACTGCTGGTGGAAGCCGCTCACCCGAATTTGGATGCGTTCGGCCGCCGCGGCCTCGGTCACCGCGCCGGCGATCAGCGCCGCGGTCGCCAGGGCGGTGGTGCCGTAGAGAACTTTCTTCATCGTCTTGATCCTCTCCAACTTTGCTCCAGCTGTCCCCGTCTCGAACTGGTCAGGAGCACCCCCCGGTGGAGTTGCCCGCCCATGGGAACCACCATTATTCAAGACACGGCCGGTTCGGGCGATCAAGCATGACGACGGGTGGCTGTGACAATCGGCGCGCAGTGTGGCAAGGACGCCACACGCCCCGGCGGCGGACCGGCCCGTCCGGGGCCCAGGCGTGGGTCGCGTCGCCTGCGGCGCGGGATGACGAGGCCGCAAATCCTTGCGATGCCGATCTCCGTGGGTGGCGATGAACGTCCCGATCCGGGTTCGAGCAGGCAGGTTGACGTTTACGTTAACGTCAAGTATCGTTCCCGGGGCTTGAAGGAAAGCTGCCGAATCGGGACTGCCGATGGAACCGTTCACCCCTGCCGACAGGAACTTCGAGCACCGGGTGCGGGCGAGCTTCGCCCGCCAGGGAATCATGCGCCACATCGGCGCCCGCATGGCCGAGGTCGGTCCCGGCCACTGCGAGATCCACCTGCCTTACGGCGAGCATGTGTCGCAGCAGCACGGCTTCTTCCACGGCGGCATCGTCGCGGCGATCGCCGATTCGGCCGCCGGCTACGCCGCCTTCTCGCTGATGCCGGTGGGCGCCGGGGTGCTGTCGGTGGAGTTCAAGATCAACCTGGTGAAACCGGCGGACGGCGCGCTGTTGATCGCGCGGGGCCGGGTGTTCCGCCCCGGTCGGACCCTGACGGTGGCCCAGGCCGAGGTGTTCGTGATGAACGGCGGCCAGGAGCGCCTGTGCGCCCTCATGCAGCAGACCCTGATGACCATAACCGGTCGGGCGGACGTGGTGGGATGAACCGCGACGCCCGATCACGACCGGCCCGGGAACGACGGCGGACAAGGACTGTCGCGGGCGCCCCCTTCGGCGTATCGTCATCAACCAAGAATACGAATACCGGGAGGAACCATGATACCCAACGCGCACCGGGCGCTGAATTTCGGCCTCGGCGACAGTGCCGAGATGCTGCGGGATTCGGTCCGGAGCTTCGCGGCTGACGAGATCGCCCCCCGGGCGGCGGCGATCGATCAGGCCAACGCCTTCCCCGCCGACCTGTGGCCGAAGATGGGGGCGCTCGGCGTCCTCGGCGTTACCGCGGAGGAGGAATACGGCGGCGCCGGCATGGGCTATCTCGAGCACGTGGTGGCGATGGAGGAGATCAGCCGCGCCTCCGCCTCGGTCGGCCTCAGCTATGGCGCCCACTCCAACCTCTGCGTCAACCAGATCCGGCGCAATGGCAACGAGGCGCAGCGGCAGCGCTACCTGCCGAAGCTGATCAGCGGCGAGCATGTGGGCGCGCTGGCCATGAGCGAGGCCGGGTCCGGATCGGACGTGGTGTCGCTGCAGCTTCGGGCGGAGCGCAAGTCCGACCGCTACGTGCTCAACGGCACCAAGATGTGGATCACCAACGGCCCTGATGCCGATGTCCTGGTGGTCTACGCCAAGACCGACCCGAAAGCGGCCGCCGACGGCATCACCGCCTTCCTGGTGGAGAAGGGATTCGCGGGCTTCGCCACCGCGCAGAAGCTGGACAAGCTCGGCATGCGCGGATCCAACACCTGCGAGCTGGTGTTCGACGACTGCGAGGTGCCGGAAGAGAACGTGCTGGGACCCGTCAATGGCGGCGTCCGGGTGCTGATGAGCGGACTCGATTACGAGCGGCTGGTGCTGTCCGGCGGGCCGCTCGGGATCATGCAGGCGTGCCTGGACGTGGTCATCCCCTATCTGCACGAGCGCACGCAGTTCGGGCGGCCGATCGGCAGCTTCCAGCTCATGCAGGGCAAGCTTGCCGACATGTACACCACGATGAATGCCTGCAAGGCTTATGTGTACATGGTGGCCGGGGCCTGCGACCGCGGCGAAACCACCCGCAAGGACGCGGCGGGCGCCATCCTCTATGCCTCCGAGCGGGCGACCTGGATGGCGCTGGAAGCGATCCAGTGCCTCGGCGGCAACGGCTACATCAACGAGTATCCCACCGGCCGGCTGCTGCGGGACGCCAAGCTCTACGAGATCGGCGCCGGGACCAGCGAGATCCGCCGCTGGCTGATCGGCCGGGAACTGTTCGAGGAAACCGCCTGACAGCGACGTCGCAACCGTGCACGTAGCGAACAAGGTCGAAGCAAGGGGGCTGGCAGACCTGTCGTGACCGTCTTCAAGAGCACCATCGACCGGCGTACGCCGGCGTTCCAGACGAACACGGCCGACATGGAGGCGCTGGTCGCGGACCTCCGCCGGCGGGTCAGCGAGATCAAGCAGGGCGGTGGTCCACGCGCCCGGGAACGGCACGTGCAGCGGGGCCGGCTGCTGCCGCGGGACCGGGTGCGGCGCCTGCTCGACGTCGGCTCGCCGTTCCTGGAGCTCTCCCAACTCGCCGCCTACGGCATGTACGACGGCGAGGTGCCGGGGGCCGGCGTGATCACCGGGATCGGCCGGGTCTGCGGCATCGAGTGCATGGTCATCGCCAACGATCCCACCGTCAAGGGCGGCACCTACTTCGGGCTTTCGGTGAAGAAGCACGTGCGCGCCCAGGAGATCGCGCTGGAGAACAATCTGCCTTGCATCTACCTGGTGGAATCGGGCGGGGCCAATCTGCCGCAGCAGCACGAGGTGTTCCCCGACCGCGATCACTTCGGCCGGATTTTCTACAACCAGGCCAACATGTCGGCCCGCGGCATTCCCCAGATCGCGGTGGTCCACGGCTCCTGCACCGCCGGCGGCGCCTACGTCCCGGCGATGTCGGACGAGAGCATCATCGTCCGCAACCAGGGAACCATCTTTCTTGGCGGGCCGCCGCTGGTGAAGGCGGCGACCGGCGAGGTGGTCAGTGCCGAGGACCTGGGCGGCGCCGACGTGCACACCCGCATCTCCGGTGTCGCCGACCATTACGCCATGGACGACGGCCACGCGCTGGCGATCGCCAGGCGCATCGTCGCCCACCTCAACCGAAGCAAGCGCCCCGATCTGGCGACGCGCGAGCCACGGGAGCCGCGCTACCCCGCCAAGGACCTGTACGGCATCGTCTCCACCGACCTCAAGAAGCCCTATGACGCGCGGGAAGTGATCGCCCGAATCGTCGACGGCTCCGAGTTCGACGAGTTCAAGCAGCTCTACGGCACCACCCTGGTGTGCGCTTTCGCCCATGTGTTCGGCTACCCCGTCGGCATCATCGCCAACAACGGCATCCTGTTCTCCGAGTCGGCGCTCAAGGGCACCCATTTCATCGAGCTCTGCACCCAGCGGCGGCTGCCGCTGGTGTTCCTGCAGAACATCGCCGGCTTCATGGTGGGCAGCAAGGCGGAGGCAGGCGGGATTGCCAAGGACGGCGCCAAGATGGTGATGGCGGTCGCCTGCGCCGGTGTGCCGAAGCTCACCGTGGTGATCGGCGGGTCGTTCGGCGCCGGCAACTATTCCATGTGCGGCCGGGCGTACCAGCCCCGGTTCCTCTGGATGTGGCCCAATGCCCGGATCTCGGTGATGGGCGGCGAGCAGGCGGCCGGCGTGCTGACCACCGTGCGCCGGGACGGCATCGAGGCCGAAGGCGGCACCTGGAGCCCCGAGGAGGAAGCGGCATTCCGCCGGCCGATCCTGGAGCAATACGAAACTCAGGGGCATCCCTACTTCGCCACCGCCAGGCTGTGGGATGACGGGATCATCGATCCGGCCGAGACCCGCATGGTGCTGGGGCTCGGGATCTCGGCGGCGCTCAACGCGCCGGTCGACCCGGGCCGGTACGGCGTGTTCAGGATGTAGGGGCGGGCGGAATGCCGGGGGCGGCGGTGGACGACGAGCGGAGCGAGCCGGTGGTGGTGACGGTGGATGGAGAGGGCACCGGCTGGCTCATCCTGAATCGGCCGGCCGTACACAACGCCTTCGACGACACCATGATCGCCGGCATCGGCGAGGCCCTGCATCGCCTCGCCGGGGACCGACGCGTCCGGACGGTGGCGATCCGCGCCAGCGGCGAGAGCTTCTCCGCCGGCGCCGACCTCAACTGGATGGCCCGGCTGGCAGCGGCGTCGCAGGATGACAACGTCGCCGATGCCCTGGCCCTGGCCCGCATGCTGGACACCCTCGACCGGATGGACAAACCCACCCTGGCCATCGTGCAGGGACCCGCTTACGGCGGCGGACTCGGCCTGATCGCCGCCTGCGATGTCGCCATTGCCGCCGACACGGCGCGCTTCGCCCTGACCGAGGTGCGCCTCGGCCTGATCCCGGCGACCATCGCCCCTTATGTGATCGCCGCCATCGGCGCCCGGCAGGTCCGGCGCTACGCCCTCACCGCCGAGCCGTTCGACGCCGCCGAAGCCATGCGGATCGGCCTGGTGCACCGGGTGGTCCCGGCGGCCGACCTGGACGCTGCCGCCCGGTCGGTGCTGGCCCTGCTGGCAGCGGGCGCGCCGGGGGCGCAGGCGGCCGGCAAGGCGCTGATCCGATCCCTCACCGGACGGCCGGTGGACGAGGCGGTGATGCTGGAGACCGCGCAAGGCATCGCCGCCGCCCGGGCCTCGGCGGAAGCCCAGGACCGAATCGCCGCCTTCCTGGCCCGGCGCCGCAAGCAGCAGGACCCACGCTGATGTTCGAGACGATCCTGATCGCCAACCGCGGTGAGATCGCCTGCCGGATCATCCGGACGGCGCGGCGGCTCGGCATCCGCACCATCGCCGTCTATTCCGACGCCGACGCCGGCGCCCTGCACGTGGCCGCCGCCGACGCGGCCTACCGGATCGGACCCGCGCCGCCTCAGGAAAGCTACCTTCGCATCGACCGCATCATCGAGGCGGCGAAGGCGAGCGGGGCGGGTGCGATTCATCCCGGGTACGGGTTCCTTTCGGAGAATGCCGAACTGGCCGACGCCTGCCGGGAGCATGGCATCGTGTTCATCGGCCCGCCGGCAGCGGCGATCCGGGCGATGGGCTCCAAAAGTGCGGCCAAGGCGATCATGGAGACGGCGGGGGTGCCGGTGGTCCCCGGCTACCATGGCGCCAACCAGGACCCCGCGATCCTGAGCCAGGCCGCCGTCGAGATGGGTTTCCCGGTGCTGATTAAGGCGGTGGCGGGCGGCGGCGGCAAGGGCATGCGCATCGTCGAACGCGCGGACGACTTTGCCCCGGCCGCCCTGTCGGCCAGGCGGGAGGCGACCGCGGCGTTCGGCGACGACGCGCTGCTGATCGAGAAATACCTGGTGCGCCCCCGCCACGTGGAGATGCAGGTGTTCGCGGACCAGCACGGCCAAGTGGTGCATCTGTTCGAACGGGACTGCTCGGTACAGCGGCGGCACCAGAAGATCATCGAGGAGGCGCCGGCCCCCGGTATCGATCCGGCCACCCGCCGGCGGTTGGGGGAGGCGGCGATCGCGGCAGCCCGAGCCATCGCCTACCAGGGCGCCGGCACGGTGGAGTTCCTGCTGGACGAGACCGGCGATTTCTATTTCATGGAGATGAACACCCGCCTCCAGGTGGAGCACCCGGTCACCGAGATGATCACCGGGATCGACCTGGTGGAGTGGCAGTTCCGGATTGCCGGCGGCGAGCCGCTGCCGCTACGCCAGGATGACATCCAGGCCACCGGCCACGCCTTCGAAGCGCGGATCTATGCCGAGGACCCGGACCGCGACTTTCTGCCGGCCCCGGGCGTACTGGACCATCTTCGCTTTCCCGAACAGGACCCCCACGTCCGCATCGACACCGGCGTGCGCCAGGGCGATGACATCGGCATTCATTATGATCCGCTCATCGCCAAGCTGGCGGTCTGGGATGGCGACCGGACCGCCGCCCTGCGGCGGCTCCGGGCGGCCCTGGCCGGGGTGCAGGTGGTCGGACCCACCGTCAACGTCGGCTTCCTGGCGTCGCTGGCGGCGCACCCGGCGTTCGCCGCCGGCGTGATCGATACCGGCTTCATCCCCCGCCACCATGCCGACCTGTTTCCCGGGTCCGGCCCCCCTTCCACCCCCATCCTGGCGTTCGCCGCCCTGGAGGTGCTGCTCCGGCGGGACGAGGAAGCGGCCGCCGCCGCCGCCCAGTCACACGATCCCCATTCACCGTGGCATCTGACGTCCGGATGGCGCCTCAACGACGACGTCGAGCACGTCCTCACCTTCCGCAACGGCGACGCCCGGATTCCGGTGACCGTGCAGTACCGGACCGACGGCCTGTTCCTGCTGCTGCCGGGGGAGCCGTCGCCGATGCGGGTGTCGGCCGAGCGCACCGCCGCCGGCGACCTGGTGGCCAGCCTGAACGGCGCCCGCTCCGGCGCCACGGTGGTCCGCCGCGGTCAGGACTTCACCGTCATCACGCCGGGTGGAACCTGCCGCCTGGTACACGAGGACCCCGCGGCCCGAGCCGAAGTGCAGGAAGCCGCCGGCGGCAGCCTGAAGGCACCGATGCCGGGGCGGGTGGTGGCGGTGATGGCGAAGGCCGGCGACCGGGTGGCCAAGGGGACGGCCCTGATGATCCTGGAAGCCATGAAGATGGAGCACGCCGTGACCGCGCCCGGGGACGGGACGATCGCGTCGGTCCTCTACGAGGTCGGTGAGCAGGTGCCAGAAGGTGCCGACCTGATCGCCTTTGACGACGATTCGTCCGAGGCCCGGTGACCGAGGCCGCGATGCGTATCCCCGAACGGGTCAAGATTGTCGAGGTTGGTCCCCGGGACGGCTTGCAGAACGAAGCGACGCCGGTGGCGCCGGCGGTCCGGGCCGAGCTGATCCGCCGGCTCGCCGGCGCCGGCCTTCCGGTGGTGGAGGCCGGCAGCTTCGTTTCGCCCAAATGGGTTCCCCAGATGGCGGACACCGCCCAGGTGCTGGCCGCTCTCGACCGCCCAACCGGCACCCGCTTTCCGGTCCTGACGCCCAACCTCACCGGGTTTCGCCAAGCCGTCGCGGCCGGCGCCCGGGAGGTGGCGGTGTTCGTCGCCGCTTCGGAGACGTTCTCCCGCCAGAACATCAACTGTTCCGTCGACGACAGCCTGCAACGCTGCGCCGAGGTGTGCGAGGCGGCCAAGCTCCTTGGCATCGCCGTGCGCGGCTACGTCTCCTGCGTGCTCGGGTGCCCCTACGAGGGCGGGGTCGCGCCGGCCAAGGTGGTGGCGGTGGCTGGACGCCTGCTCGGCCTCGGCTGCTATGAGATATCCCTCGGCGACACCATCGGTGTCGGCACCGCCGGCGAGGCGGAGCGACTGGTCGACCAGGTCGCCGCGACCGTGCCGGTGGAACGGCTGGCGGCGCACTTCCACGACACCTACGGACAGGCGCTCGCCAACGTGCTGGCGGTGCTGGGCCGCGGCGTCGCGGTGGTGGACAGCGCGGTGGCCGGCCTGGGCGGCTGCCCCTACGCCCCCGGCGCCGCGGGCAACCTGGCGACCGAAGACCTCGTTTACATGCTGCATGGGTTCGGGGTCGCGACCGGCGCCGACCTTGGGCACGTGGCCGCAGCCGGCCGCTTCATCTGCAACGAGCTCCGCCGCTCGCCGGACTCCAAGACCGCCCGGGCACTGGCGGCACGGGTGCCGGCATGACACGCGAAAGGGCGGAAACGGGCGCCGTACCCGCGGGCCCACCGCTGCCCGACGCCGGACCGATCGTCGCAACCTCTTGCAAAGGGGAGCCCTGAAGCCATGACCTACCGAGACCTGTTCGTGCACTTGGACAACACCCGGCACAGCGCATCGCGGGCGGAGATCGCTGTGGACCTGGCCCACCGGTTCGGAGCGCACATCCAAGCGGGTTTCGCCGAATGCGACCCTTACCTCGCCAACCTGGCCTCGAAACCGGCCGACGTCATGTATGTTGCCGCGGCAGCGGAATCGCGCAGCCGACTGGAAGCGTACGCGCGGGAAAAAGCCGTACAGACGGCTTGGTCGACAACCAGCGTGCGGCGGGACAGCGCGCTCGCCAAGGCGGTGATCAGCGGCACGCGCCATGCAGACCTTGCCATACTGGGCCAGTATGACCCGGAAGGCCGGGACAGCGGCGTTCCTCAGGACCTGATCGAGCAGGTGGTGGTGCACGGCGGCCGCCCGGTTCTGGCGATTCCCTTTGCCGGCGAGCCGCGAGAGATCGGCACACGGATCCTGATCGCCTGGAACGGCAGCCGGGAAGCGAGCCGGGCCGTCCATGACGCGCTGCCGTTCCTGGTCGAGGCCACCGAGGTGGTGTTGGCGGATCTGAGCGCCGTCGCCGGCGTTGAGGCCGGCGAAGGCGAGCCCCCATGTGCCGCCATCGCCCGCCACCTGCGCTCGCACGGCGTCGAGACCGATACCGAAACCATCCCGGTCAAGGATATCACGGCCGTGGACCTGCTGCTTTCCCGCGTTGCCGATCGTGGGATCGACTTGCTGGTCAAGGGCGCACACGGCCAGTACGGCTATCCCCACCTGCACCAGGGAGCGAGCACCCGCCACATTCTCAAGCAAATGACGGTACCGGTACTTCTGTCATATTGACGGCTCCGCCGCGGCAGCGTCGCCGCCATACAGGCTGTTCGCCAGAGCCTGTTCCCGATTGGGGGTGGCAAGCCCCCAAAAAGCGGAGCTTTGGTCCGGACGGGGCCTTGACTTTCTGCTTTATCCATCCCCGGCAAGTCAAATTTCGCTTGACGCGGTGGCTGCGTTTCGGCTTAACCTGATATCAATCCTTCCCACAAGGGAAGGCTAAGATAATATCAAAAATAACGCGCTTGGGAGGCGTTCGCGATGCACGGCAAGAACCGTGACCGTTGGGCTTGGCTTCTGTCCGCAGGGACCGGGTCTGCCACTGTTCGGCATCCCACTGCCGACGGGAGTAGGCCGCGATGACCGGCCAGGCGGGGTCCGGCCAACCCGCCGCCGATACCTTTCCGAAGCTGCTGCTGCACCATGCCGAAGTCCGGCCTGGGCGGCCGGCAATGCGGGAAAAAAGCTACGGCATCTGGCAGACCTGGACCTGGAAGCAGGTCGCGGACGAGATTCACCTGCTCGCCTGCGGTCTCGCCGCCAAGGGTTTCCGGCGGGGCGACCGCATCGCCATCATCGGCGACAACCGCCCGCGACTCTACTGGACCATGTGCGCGGCGCAGGCCCTCGGTGGCGTGCCGGTCCCGCTCTACCAGGACTCCGTCGCCAAGGAGATGGCGTTCGTGGTGGATCACGCCGAGGTCCGCTTTGCCATGGTCGAAGACCAGGAGCAGGTGGACAAGCTGATCGAGATCCGGGACGGCTGTCCCAAGCTCGCCCACGTCTTCTACGATGATCCGCGCGGGCTCAGGAGCTACACCCAGGACTTCCTTTCCGATTACGACAGCCTGATCGCGGCCGGGCGCGCCTTCGACCGGGCCAACCCGGACTACCTCGTCGGCGAGATCGGTCGGGGCACCGGCAGCGACACCGCCATCATCTGCTACACCTCGGGCACCACCGGTAATCCCAAGGGCGTGGTGCTGACCCACGACAACGTGCTGATCACCGCCCGCAACGCCGCCGAGATGGAGCGCCTGACCGACCGGGAAGCATTTCTGGCGTATCTGCCGATGGCCTGGGTCGGCGACAACATCTTCTCCTATGCCCAGGGGTACGTCTGCGGCTTCTGCGTCTCGTGCCCGGAATCCGGCGCCACCGTGATGGACGACCTGCGGGAACTCGGTCCCACCTACTTCTTTGCACCACCGCGGATCTTCGAGAACATCCTGACCAGCGTGATGATCCGCATGGAGGATGCCTCCGCCCTCAAGCGGCGTCTGTTCCGTCACTTCATGGGCGTTGCCCGACGATGGGGAATCAAGATCCTCAACAAGGAATCCGTGCCGCCCGGGGCGCGGCTGGTCTATGCCCTGGGACAGTTGCTGATCTACGGCCCGCTCAAGAACACCCTTGGCCTCTCCAACATCCGTCTGGCGTACACCGCCGGGGAGGCGATCGGCCCCGACATCTTCGACTTCTATCGCGCCCTCGGTATCAACCTGAAGCAGCTCTACGGGTCCACCGAGGCCAGCGTGTTCGTCGCCATCCAACCCGACGGCGAGGTGTTCGCCGACACCGCCGGCCGGCCGGCCAAGGGCGTCGAAATCCGGATCGCCGACAATGGCGAGGTGCTGTTCCGTGGCCCCGGCGTCTTCAAGGAATACTACAAGGCGCCGGAAGCCACCGCCGAGACCAAGACCCCGGACGGCTGGGTGCTGACCGGTGACGCCGGCCTGTTCGACGAGCGCGGCCACCTCAAGATCATCGACCGCGCCAAGGATGTCGGCCGCCTGATCAACGGCACGATGTTCGCGCCGAAGTATATCGAGAACAAGCTCAAGTTCTTCCCCGACATCAAGGAGGCGGTCACCTTCGGGCACGAACGGCCCTCCGTCTGCGCCTTTCTCAACATCGACATTACCGCGATGGGAAGCTGGGCCGAGCGCAACAACGTGGCCTATGGCAGCTATCAGGAACTGGCCGCCCATTCCCGCGTCCATGAAATCCTCAAGGGCCACGTGGAGAGCGTCAACCGGGACCTGGCCCGAGATCCGCTGCTGGCCGGCTCCCAGATCCACCGCTTCCTGGTGCTGCACAAGGAACTGGACCCGGACGACGGCGAGCTGACCCGAACCCGCAAGGTGCGCAGGCGGATTATTGCCGAACGCTACGGCGAGCTGATTGAAGCGCTGTACGCCGGCAAGGATGAGGTCTTGAGCTTGGTCGAGGTCACCTTCGAAGACGGCCGCAAGGGTCGCCTGGAGGGCCGGCTCAAGATCATCGATGTCGAGACCTGCCCGGCCGCCGGCCAAGAGGACCGCGCGCGACAGGCCGCCGCTTGACCCGCACCGACAGAACCTCCCGGAACATGGGCATCGCCGCATGACCAACGCTCCCCGTCTCTTCAACGAGGTCCTGCTCGAAGCCAAGAACATTTCGCTGTTCTTCGGCGGCGTGAAGGCGCTGAGCGGGGTCACCTTCGACATCCGCAAGGGCGAGATCCGCGCCATCATCGGTCCCAACGGCGCCGGCAAGACGTCCATGCTGAACGTCATCAACGGCTTCTACCATCCGCAGGAAGGCACGATCCGCTACAAGGGCGAGATGCGGCGGGCGATGCGCCCGCACCGCGCCGCCCGCCAGGGGATTGCCCGCACCTTTCAGAACGTGGCGCTGTTCAAGGGCATGTCGACCCTCGACAACATCATGACCGGGCGGCTGATCCGGATGCGGAGCAACCTGTTGTTCCAGGCTCTCTACTGGGGGCCGAACCAGCGCGAAGAAATCAAGCACCGCGAGTTCTGCGAGCAGATCATCGATTTCCTCGAGATCCAGGCGATCCGCAAGACCCCGGTCGGCCGGCTGCCCTACGGGCTGCAGAAGCGGGTGGAACTGGCGCGGGCGCTGGCCATGGAGCCGGACCTGCTGCTGCTCGACGAGCCGATGGCGGGGATGAACGTCGAGGAGAAGGAGGACATGTGCCGGTTCGTCCTCGACGTCAACGAGCAGCTCGGCACCACCATCGCCCTGATCGAGCACGACATGGGCGTGGTCATGGACATTTCCGACCGGGTGGTGGTGCTGGACTACGGCCGCAAGCTGGCCGACGGCACCCCGGATGAGGTGCGGAGCGATCAGCGGGTGATCGACGCCTACCTCGGCGTCAGTCACTGAGAACGGGAGGGGGCAGCCACCATGAACACGCGGATGCTGACCGGCTGGGGGTTCGGGGTGCCGGGCACGATCATCCTGATCGGATTGATCTTCCAGCTTGTCACCCAGGTCGACAGCACGTTCTATTTTGCCTGGGGCTATTACTTCGAGATCCTGATCGCCGGCCTGCTTCAGGGGGTGATGTATTCCCTGGTGGCACTGGGATTCGTGCTGATCTTCAAGGCATCCGGGGTGTTCAACTTCGCCCAGGGGTCGATGGTGCTGTTTGCCGCGCTGACCATGGTCGGCCTGATGGAATGGGGGCTGCACTGGGCCTTGGCCTTCGCCGCGACGGGAGCGGTGATGGTCCTGCTCGCCATATCCATCGAGCGGGTGGTGCTGCGGCCGCTGGTGAACCAGCCGCACATCATCCTGTTCATGGCCACCATCGGCATCTTCTACCTGCTCGACGGCATCGGCCAGACGATGTGGGGCTCCGAACTCAAGAGCCTCGACATCGGCATACCGCGCAACTCCGTCGAAATCCTGGAGAACGTGTTCGAGGGCGGGATCCTGATCAACCGCTACGACCTGGTCGTCGCCGCCATCGGTGCCGTCATGGTCGCCGTGCTGGCGGTGTTCTTCCACAAGACCCGGATCGGCCGGGCCCTGCGCGCGGTGGCGGACGACCATCAGGCGGCGCTCTCGGTCGGCATCCCCCTCAAGTCCATCTGGGTGGTCGTCTGGACGGTGGCCGGGCTGGTGGCGCTGGTCGCCGGAATTGCCTGGGGCGGCAAGCTCGGGGTGCAGTTCACCCTGGCGCTGATTGCCCTCAAGGCGCTGCCGGTGCTCATCCTGGGCGGTCTCACCTCGATCCCCGGAGCGATCGTCGGCGGCCTGATCATCGGCGCCGGCGAGCAGGTGTCGGAGATCTTCCTTGGCCACTTCATCGGCAGCGCGATCCAGAGCTGGTTCGCCTATGTGCTCGCCATGGTGTTCCTGCTGATCCGCCCGGAGGGCTTGTTCGGCGAAAAGATCATCGAGAGGGTGTAACCGATCATGTTTTACCGCGAAGCCGGACAATTCAAATCGACCTATGCCAAGGATCAGGCGATCTTTCCGATCAAGCAGGACAAGCTCGGTGTTCTGGCCATCTTCCTGTTCGCTCTGCTGGTGGTGCCGTTCTTTGCATCGACCTACTGGCTGAACTCGATCCTGGTGCCGTTCCTCGTGTTCGCCATGGCGGCGATCGGCCTGAACATCCTGACCGGCTATTGCGGCCAGGTCAGCCTGGGCACCGGCGGCTTCATGGCCTGCGGCGCCTTCTTCACCTTCAAGCTCACCACCGCGTTTCCCGAGATCAACATCGTGCTGATCATCCTGATGGCCGGCTTCGGCACGGCCCTGGTGGGCATCGCGTTCGGGCTGCCATCCCTCCGGATCAAGGGATTCTACCTCGCGATCGCCACGCTGGCGGCGCAGTTCTTCCTGATCTGGATGTTCACCCAGAACCCGTGGTGGACCAATTACAACCCCGCCGGGGTGATCACCGCGCCGCCGCGGGCGCTGTTCGGAGATTTCTACATCACCGGCGCCCTCGCCACCCCGCTCAACAAGTACCTGTTCCTGCTCTGCTTCGTTGCGGTGATGGCGCTGGTGGCCAAGAACCTGGTGCGAAGCGCGGTGGGGCGCGCCTGGATGGCGGTGCGGGACATGGACATCGCCGCGGAAATCATCGGCATCCGGCCCATGTTCGCCAAGCTGTCGGCGTTCGCCATCAGCTCGTTCTACATCGGCATCGCCGGCGCACTGTGGGCGTTCATGTACACCGCCTCAGTGGAGGCGCTGGCGTTCGAGGTGACCCGGTCGTTCCAGGTGCTGTTCATGATCATCATCGGCGGGCTCGGCTCGATCCTCGGCTCCTTCCTCGGCGCCGCCTTCATCGTGCTGCTGCCGATCCTGCTCAGCAACGCCCCCGCGTTGCTGGGCATCCGGATGTCGACGGACATGATCGCCCACCTGGAGTTCATGATCTTCGGTGCCCTGATCATCCTGTTCCTGATCCTCGAGCCCCACGGCCTCGCCCGGCTGTGGCAGCTTGCCAAGGAGAAGCTTCGCCGCTGGCCCTTCCCCTACTGATCGGAACGGGACGGTGGCGATGAGGCCCAGCCTGGGCCATTGACTGAAAAAACCATAATCGGGCCGGAAGAATCAAGAAACCGGCAAAAAACCTGGAGGAAACGAGTATGATTTCGAGAGCCTTTCTTGTGATCACGGCCGGCGCGGCGGTCTTGTCGTCGTCGCTCTGGAGTATCCCTTCCGAGGCGCAGGAAGCACAGTTCTTTCCCGGCCTGCAGTACCGCTCCGGCCCCTACGCCCCCAATGGCATCCCCTTCGCCAACGGCTATGCCGACTACCTGGAGATGCTGAACGCCCGCGACGGCGGCATCAACGGCGTCCGTATCCACTACGAGGAGTGTGACACCGCCTACAACAACGATCGCGGGGTCGAATGCTACGAGCGCCTCAAGAGAGCCGGGCCCTCGGAACCGGCGTCCTGGAGCCCGCTGTCCACCGGCATCACCTATGCCCTGATCGAGCGGGTCGCGGCAGACAAGGCGCCGCTGCTGACGATGGGATATGGTCGCGCCGATGCCTCCGACGGGCGGGTGTTCAAGTGGGTGTTCACCGCGCCGATCACCTATTGGGCCGGTGCCGACGCCATCATCCAGTACATCCAGGAACAGGAGGGTGGCAGCCTCGCCGGCAAGAAGATCGCGCTGGTCCATCATGACAGCGCCTACGGCCGCGAGCCGATCAGCACCATGCAACGCCTCGCCGGCGAGGAAGGCTTCGAACTCAGCCTGTTCCCGGTCACCCATCCGGGCCTCGAGCAGACCGCGACCTGGCGGCAGATCGGCCGGCAGTTGCGGCCCGACTGGGTGGTGATGTGGGGCTGGGGGGTAATGAACTCCACCGCCGTGCAGGAGGCGGCCGCAGTCAACTTCCCGATGGACCGCTTCATCGGCGTCTGGTGGTCGGGAGCCGAACAGGACGTGCTGCCGGCCGGGACCCGCGCCGCCGGCTACAAGTCCCTCGGGTTCCACGCACCGGGCGCCGACTTTGCCGCCCATCAGGACATCCTGAGATACGTCTACGACGCCGGCAAGGGCTGGGGCGATCGCTCCGGCGTCGGCCAGGTGCTGTACAACCGCGGCTTGTTGAACGCGGTCCTGGCGGTCGAGGCGGTGCGCACGGCCCAGGCGCGCTACGGCAACCGGGCGCTCACCGGCGAAGAGGTGCGCTGGGGGATGGAGAACCTGGAGATCACCAACGAGCGGTGGGCGGAGATGGGGCTCCCGGGCTTCGCCCGGGAAATCAAGCTCACGTGCGAGGACCACGAAGGTGGCGGCCAGGCTTTCGTGCAGCAATGGGACGGCCAGTCCTGGAACATCATCTCCGACTGGATCCAGCCGCGGAACGAAGCGCTCCGGCCGGCCTACGAGGCGTCCGCGCTGCAGTACGCCACGGAGAACCGGATCGAGATCCGCGACTGTGCGGCCGAGGAATAGCCACGCGACCTGACCCCCTGCCCTGCCCCACCCGCGCGCCGCGCCGGGTCGGGGCGGGGCAGCTTCACTGCGAGGACCGCGACATGACGCAGCCCGCCCTGGCCGTCGCCGAACCGCCCGGCCGCATCAAGGCCGAAACCCAGCCGGCGCTTCTGGCCGTCAACAGCATCGAAGTGATCTACGATCACGTCATCCTGGTGCTGAAAGGGGTCTCCCTGTCGGTGCCGCGGGGCGGCATCGTCGGCCTGCTGGGCGCCAACGGCGCCGGCAAGACGACCACGCTCAAGGCCGTATCAAACCTGCTCCACGCCGAGCGGGGCGACGTCACCAAGGGCTCCATCGAGTTCGAGGGCGAACGCATCCAGCACCTGACCCCCAATGACTTGGTCCGCCGCGGTGTCATCCAGGTGATGGAGGGGCGCCACTGCTTCGAGCATCTCACCGTCGAAGAAAATCTGCTGACCGGCGCCTACACCCGCCAGGATGGCGCAGCGGCCATCCAGCAGGACCTGGAAATGGTCTACGGTTACTTCCCGCGCCTGAAAGAACGGCGCGGCAGCCAGGCCGGCTACACTTCCGGCGGCGAACAGCAGATGACCGCGATTGGCCGGGCGCTGATGAGCCGGCCCAAGCTGATCCTTCTGGACGAGCCATCGATGGGGCTGGCGCCGCAGCTCGTCGAGCAGATTTTCGAGATCGTCAAGCGCATCAATGAGGAGGAGGGCGTCTCCATCCTGCTTGCCGAACAGAACACCAATGTCGCCCTCCGCTACACCACCTACGGCTACATCATGGAGAACGGCCGGGTGGTGATGGATGGCGACGCCCAGGCGCTGCGGGAGAACGAGGACGTGAAGGAATTCTACCTCGGCATCTCCGCCGCCGGGCGCCGCTCATACCGCAACGTCAAGCACTACAAGCGGCGCAAGCGGTGGCTCGGATGAGCGCCTATTTCGACGAGCTGGAAACCCGCTCGGCGGATGTCCGGGAGGCGGACATCACCGCCGGACTCCGCCGGCAGATCGCCCGCGCCCGGGCCCACGCGCCGGCGTTCGCCGAACGCCTGGCCGACGTCGAGCCAGACGCGATCACCGGCCGCGGCTCGCTGGCGCCCCTGCCGGTGACGCGGAAATCGGACCTGATCCGGCTGCAGTCGGAACGCCCCAGCTTCGGCGGCCTGGCCGCCATCGACCCCGGTGCCGCCGGTCGAATTTTCGTGTCCCCGGGGCCGATCTACGAGTTCGAGGCGCGAACCAGCGACTACGGCCGAATGGCCCGGGCCTTCTTCGCCGCCGGCTTCCGCCCCGGCGAGATCGTCCACAATACCTTCGCCTATCACCTGAGCCCCGGCGGCTGGATCATGGACGCCGGCGCCCGGGCGCTGGGCTGCGCCGTGGTGCCTGCGGGCGTCGGCAATACCGAGCAGCAGGTGCAGGCGATCGCCCACCTCAGGCCCGAAGGCTATGCCGGCACTCCGGACCACCTCAAGGTGCTGCTGGACAAGGGTGACGAACTGGGCGTCGATGTCGGCTCGATCACCAAGGCGCTGGTCTCCGGCGGGGCCCTGTTCCCGGCGGTGCGCGACGGCTATGCCGCCCGCGGCGTCACCGTGCGGCAGTGCTACGCCACCGCCGAGCTGGGCCTGATCGCCTATGAATCGGTGCCCGGCGAGGGGATGATCATCGACGAAGGCGTGGTGGTGGAAATCGTCCGCCCGGGCACCGGCGATCCCGTTCCCGACGGCGAAGTCGGTGAGGTGGTGGTGACCACCTTCAATCCGGACTATCCACTGATCCGCTTCGCCACCGGCGACCTGTCGGCGGTTCTGCCGGGCACCAGCCCGTGCGGGCGCACCAACATGCGGATCAAGGGCTGGATGGGCCGGGCCGACCAGACCGCCAAGGTCAAGGGCCTGTTCGTCCATCCGGAGCAGGTGGCTGCGGTGGCCGCCCGCCATCCGGAAATCCGCCGCGGCCGGCTGGTGATCCGCCGCAGCGGCGATGCCGACACCATGACCCTGCACTGCGAGGTGGCTGGCCGGACGGACGGGCTGGCGGCGGCGATCGGTGCCACCCTGACCGCGCTTACCCAACTCAAGGGCGAGGTGGTCCTGGACGATCGCGGAAGCCTCGCCAACGACGGCAAGGTGATCGACGATCAGCGAGAGTACGCGTAACCGCTTCGGGCGGCGGCCCTGCCCTTCCGTGGTGATCCGGTGGAGCCGCCGGCCCGCAGGCGCGGACCGGCTTACGCCGGCACCGCCTGGGGCGGCAGCAGCGCCGCTGTCACCGCCTTCCGCACCTTGTCGAGGGCACGGGCCTCGAGCTGGCGAACCCGCTCCCGGCTGATGCCGTAGACCGTGCCGAGTTCCTCCAGCGTCTTCGGCTCGTCCGCCAGCCAGCGCTCGGCCAGAATGTGGCGCTCCCGTTCCGGCAGCGTGTTCATGGCGTCATGCACCAGCGTGCGCCGGAAGCTGCTTTCCTCACGGTCAGCGGTAAGGCTTTCCGGCGACGGTCCCTCATCCACCAGGGCATCCTGGAACTCGGCGCCCTCCTCCTTGTCGCGGCTCATCGGCGCGTTCAGTGACAGGTCGCGCACCGACAGGCGCCGGTTCATCTCGATCACGTCGGATTCCGCCACCGACATTTCCCGCGCCAGCTCCTCCGCCTGCTCCGGCGACAATTCGCCGCTATCGACGATGTTGAGCTGCCGCTTGATCCGCCGGAGGCTGAAGAACAGCTTCTTCTGGGTGGCGAGGGTCCCCATCTTCACCATCGACCACGAGCGGAGAATGTATTCGGTGATCGCCGCGCGGATCCACCACATGGCATAGGTGGCCAAGCGGAAACCGCGCTCCGGTTCGAACTTCTTGACCGCCTTCATCAGGCCGATGTTGCCCTCGGAGATCAGGTCGGAAACCGGCACGCCATAGCCGCGATAGCCCATCGCAATCTTGGCGACCAGGCGCAGATGGCTGGTCACCAGATGGTGTGCCGCCTCGACATCCCCCGAGTGGCGCCAACGCATGGCATAATCCTGCTCCTGCGCCTCCGTGAGCACGGGGAACGCCCAAATCTGACGGAAGTAATGGGACAACCCCCCTTCCATCGGGACCGCGGGAACCTTGAATTTCGTCATCTCACAATACCTCCGTTAATCAAGTGCCGAACGACGTCAGGCGGCCATCAGGCGAGCCCGCCGACATCACGCTGCGCTTCCCTGTAACGATTTCGGGCCAAAAGGACTGGTTGCCGCCGGTGTCGGGACCTGCTGCCCCTGGCAACCGCTGCATCTCATCTACCCTGCGACCCCTCCCAGGAGGCGGTCGGTTCTGGGTGCCCACGTTACAGTCGAGCGCGACAGCCTGCGACCCGTCAACGGCGTGGCAGGCACTTCACCATGTCTTAACATGGATGATATCGCCGCTCGCGTCAACTGCTTTCCGGTGCTTCCCGGCGCGTCGACCGTGCGTTGCGGCGACACCGGAGGGCGCCTATCTCCTTGGAAGCAAAAGCGCCCGCGGCTCCCCCGGTTCCCCGGGCCTTCACCGCAACCAAGTCCATCACGGCGATCCGCCACCTATAGGAACGCTTGGACACTCGAGGAGTTCCCGACCGTGCTTCGCTGCTTCAAGCTGATCGCCGCTTCGTTGCTCGGCTTGGCCCTGCTGCTGACGGCCCAGCCTGGCACTGCCGCCACCGGTGCGGCGGAAGACGTCGTCGCCGCGTTCCACGAACGCCTGATCGAGGTGTGGCGCCAGAGCGATACGCTGACGCCCCAGCAGCGGTATCAGCGACTGGAGCCGGCGGTCCGGGCGGCCTTCGACCTGGAGAGCATGATCCGGGTCGCCACCGGCCCGGCATGGGCCGGAGCCGATGAGCGACAGCGCGCCGACCTGCAGGAGGCATTCACCCGATTCACCGTCGCCAACTATGTCGATCGCTTCACCGGCTATTCCGGGCAGCGGTTTGAGACCGTCGCGGTCAAGGCCGGCCCCCGCGACCTGGTGACGGTGGAAGCCCGGATTGTCCGCCCCCGCCATGACAGCGTGCCGCTGTCCTATGTGTTGTCGCCCGGCCGCAACGGGCCCCAGGTGGTCGACGTCATCTTCAAGGGCGTGAGCGAGGTGGCGGTGCGGCGCTCCGACTACCGCAGCCTGTTGCGGCAGGGCGGCCCGGCGCTGCTCAGCCGGCGCCTGAACGAACAGGCGAGAACCCTGCTGGGCGGTGAGATACCCGCAGGCGGGTAAGCGCCCACCGACCAGACGTGGCTACAGCCGGGTGGGGTTCGGTGCGTCGCCATACACTGCTTCGGGATCGAACACCTTGGCGGTTTCCCGGAAGGTGAGCTTGACCGGCGCCGCAGGCTCGCCTTCCCCCACGGGAACTGCCCGATAGAAGCAGGAGCGGTAGCCGACGTGGCAACTGGCGTCCCCCACCACCCGAACCCGCAGCCACACCGCATCCTGATCGTCGTCGATCCGTATCTCCACCACCTTCTGGACCAGGCCGCTGGTCGCCCCCTTGTGCCAAAGGCACTGCCGGCTGCGGCTCCAGTAGAACGCCTCGCCCTGTCGGATCGTCTGCTCGAGGGCCTGTGCATTCATGTAGGCGTGCATCAGGACCTCGCCGGTATCGGCATCCGTGGTCACCACGGGGATGAGACCGTCGGCATCGAACCGAGGGGCAAGTTCGTCCCCCTCTTCGACCTGGGCCACGCTGATGCGCTGGGCAAACATGGGCTGGCAACCTCCGCAACTCGATGGTAAAAGACCGTCGGCACGGCGGGAAGAGAATCGCCGCACCGCTGCGTTCAGATAGCCCGGAAGCCCGTCCCGGCGCAACTCGGTCGGCCCGAGGGTGGTCTGAGCGTGCAGATTTCCCATATCGGTGGCAATCGGCCGGGTCCGGAAGCCTGCGGATCGCGGGTTCCGGCGCCGGTGTCACCCGACGAACAAGGATCGAGAGCCATGGCGGTTCCCAAGAGAAAAGTGACGCCGTCCCGTCGGGGCAAGCGGCGGTCCCACGACACGCTGAAGCAGCCAACCTATGTCGAGGACAAGGCATCCGGAGAACTGCGCCGGCCCCATCACATCGACCGTTCCACCGGGATGTATCGCGGCCGCCAGATCCTCGAGCCGAAGTAGCCCGCAACGGTCGGGAGGCCGGCGACCGCACCCGACCGGTGGCAGCAGCCCCGCCGGACCTCGCCGCTCCAGCCCCGGCCAGCTTGGCTGCCGTCCACCCCCATCTGTCATCAGACCGTGAGCCGAGATGCTGAGGGCCGCCCAGCTGTTCCATACGCTGTTGCTGCGCGGAACCGAGCTGAGCCGGCGCTTCGCTTTGCTGGTGGTGACGGCGGCGTTGCTGACCTCCGCCGTTGCCGGGGTCTACTTCGTCCGCAATTTCAGCGTGTCGACCCAGACGGATGACATGCTGTCACCGGACCTGCCGTTCCGGCAACTGGCGCGGGAACTCAACCACCTGTTCCCCGAACGCGCCAACAACATCCTGATCGTAGTCGAGGGCCGCACCCCCGACCTGGCGGACCGGGCGGCGTGGGCGCTGACCGCCCACCTGCGGCTCAAGCCTTGGCTGTTCCCGTATGTCCTGTACCTTGAGGGACATCCGTTCTTCGCCCGCAACGGGCTGCTGTTCCTCGAAACCGACCGGCTCTATGAGCTGAGCGACCGGCTCGCCGAGGCCCAGCCGTTCATCGGCGGGCTGTGGCGGGACCCGAGCCTCCGCGGCCTGTTCGGGATGCTGGATCTGGTGGCAACCGAAGCCGCCGGCGAGGATGCCGCGCTCCAGCTCGTGCCGATCTTCGATGCCATCGCCGAAGTGGCCGAGGCACAAGCGCTCGCGCAGCCGATGCAGCTCTCCTGGCAACAGGTGATGAGCGGCGACGTCGCCGAGCAGCGCCTGCGCCGGTTCGTGGTGGTCAGGCCGGCCCTGGACGGCGCCGGATTGCGCCCGGCACGGGAGGCGATCGAGGCGATCCGCACGACTGCCGCCGACCTCAAGCTGGATGCCGACCACGGCGTCTCGGTCCGGCTGACCGGCCCCGTGGCGCTCAGCTTCGATGAACTGGATTCCGTGCAGCTCGGCATGGGGATTGCCGGTCTGGTGTCCCTCACGCTGGTGTTCGTGCTGCTGGTGGTGTGCTTTCGGTCGCCGCGGCAAACCCTTGCCTGCCTGCTGACGCTGATCATCGGACTGGTCTGGACCGGCGCGTTTGCGGTGGCCACGGTGGGATCGCTCAACCTGATCTCGGTGGCCTTCGCGGTGCTGTTCATCGGCCTCGGCGTGGATTTCGGCATTCATTACGCACTTCGCTACCGGGAGTGCCGGGAACACCTGCCGGACCATGCCCATGGCCTGCGGGATGCCGCAACGAGCGTCGGCGGTGCGTTGATGCTGACCGCCTGCGCCGCCGCCATCGGCTTCTTCGCGTTCCTGCCGACCCGGTACATCGGCCTGGCCGAGCTCGGCCTGATCGCCGGCTCCGGCATGTTCATCGCCTTGTTTGCCACCGTGTTCGTGCTGCCGGCCCTGATGACCCTGATCGAACCACGGTTCCGCCGCCGGGTCCCCTGGGACGCCCGGCGCCGCGCCGCGCTCTCGGAGGGAATGCGGCGGCAGGCCCACTGGGTGGTCGCCGGTGCTGTCCTGGTCGGCCTTCTGTCGGCGGCGCTCACCCCGCTCGCGCGGTTCGATTTCGATCCCCTCCGCCTCAAGGACCCGGACACCGAATCGGTGGCGACACTGTTGGACATCATCGCCGACGACCCCGGGGTCGCTTATGCCATCACCGTGCTGGCCGACGACGTGCCGTCCGCTGCGGCGCTGGCCGAACGGGCGAGAGCGCTCCCGGAGGTCGAGTCGACACGCACCCTCCTCAGTTTCGTCCCATCCGACCAGGAGGAGAAGCTGGCGCTGATCGACGACCTGGCGCTGTTCCTGGAGCCGTCGCTGACCGCCGATCACGACCCCGCACCAACCGTTACCGAAATCTTCAATGCCTTTGCCGAACTCCGGGAAGCGCTCGGCGCGTTGACTCTCGGGCACGAGCCGGACCTGGTGCGGGCGGCCGGACGCCTGGATCTCGCGCTGGATGCGCCGATGCGGGCGAGCATCCTCAATCCCGACGTGCTGGAGGAACTGCGCATTCGGCTGCTGGGGGGACTTCCGGCGGAAATCATGGCACTCCGGGAATCACTCCGCGCCGAGCCCGTCACCCTCGAAACCCTGCCGGCGGCGCTCCGAACCCTGTGGCTCGCCCCGGACGGCCGAGCGCGGGTCGAGATCTATCCCAGTGCCGTGCTGTACGACGACCCGGCCGCGATCCGCGATTTCGTCACCGCCGTCAGAGCCATCGCCCCGGAGGCGTCGGGCTCGCCGGTGACGATCTACGAAGCCGGTCGCACGGTGCTTCGGTCCTTTGTGGTGGCCGGCCTGATCGCCGCGGTCGCGATCTCGATCATGCTGCTGGTCCTCCTTCGCAGCCTTGCCTACACCGCCATGGTGTTCGCCCCACTGCTGCTGGCGGGACTGCTCACCATGGGTGCCACCGTGGTCATCGGCATGCCATTCAACTTTGCCAACGTCATCGTTCTGCCTCTCCTGTTCGGCCTCGGCGTTGCCGGCAGCCTGCACTTCGTCCTCCGCGATCGCAGAGGTGGAGCGGCATCCGGCGCAGTCGGCACCAGCACCCCCAGGGCCGTCACCTTCAGCGCGCTCACCACGATTTCGTCGTTCGGCAGCCTGGTCCTGTCCGAGCATCCCGGCACCGCCAGCATGGGGCTGCTGCTCACCATTGCCATTGCCGCCACCCTGCTAAGCACGCTTGTGGTGCTGCCCGCCATCATGACACTGACCAAGGCCAAGAGGCACGATGGCGCCGCGATGCGGTACTGACCCAGCCCGATACCGGCTGTCGGCTGGTCCATTTCGATCCGACCCTCGCCGTTGCTGCCACGCATCACATGTCCTTTCTCCCGAACCGTCCCCCCTTTCACCACCCGCCGACCTTCCCTATGTTGCAGACCGTTGCCTACGCGCCCATCAGGAGGATCATCCCCACCATGACCGATCAAAGGCACCTTCGTGTGGTGCTGGCCAAGCCCCGGGGCTTTTGCGCCGGCGTGGAGCGGGCGATCGAGATCGTCGAGCGCGCGCTGGAGATCTATGGCCCGCCCGTCTATGTCCGGCATGAGATCGTCCACAACAAGCACGTGGTGGAAACCCTGCGGGCCAAGGGGGCGCTGTTCGTCGAGGAACTCGACGAGATCCCCGACGGCGCCGTCACCGTGTTCAGCGCCCACGGCGTCGCGGAAGCGATCGAGCACCAGGCCAGGCTGCGCGGCCTGCCGGTGATCGATGCCACCTGCCCGCTGGTCTCCAAGGTGCACAAGGAGGGCCAGAACCATGTGGGCAAGGGGCGGGAGGTGATTCTGATCGGCCATGCCGGCCACCCCGAGGTGGAGGGCACCATGGGCCGCATCCCGGGGGGCGTGCACCTAGTGTCGACGGTGGAGGATGTGGCCGCCCTTCAGGTACAAGATCCTTCGTCGGTCGCCTACGTCACCCAGACCACACTCAGTGTCGACGACACGCGGGATGTCATCGCCGCCCTGCAGGCACGGTTTCCGGCGATCGTCGGTCCCGATGTGCGCGACATCTGCTACGCCACGCAGAACCGTCAGCAAGCGGCCCGCGACATCGCCAGCCAGGTCGATGTCCTGCTGGTGGTGGGCGCTCAGAACAGCTCCAATTCCAATCGCTTGCGGGAAATCGGCACGCAGCTCGGGGTGCCCAGCTACCTGATTGACGATGCCTCCGCCCTCGATCCGGCCTGGCTCGACGGTGTCGGGGCGGTCGGGGTGACGGCGGGAGCATCGGCACCGGAAGAGCTGGTCCTGTCCTTGATCGATCGCCTCCGCGATTTCGGGGAGGTGAGCCTCAGTGAACTGTCGGGAGTGGAAGAGAACATGCAATTCAAGCTCCCGCGCCAGTTGCAGCGGCAGGCGGCCGAAGCGGTCTAGAGAACGGTTCGGAATCCGAGCGCGGCGGTTCGCCGCGGAACACATCCGCCAGACGTAAGGGAGCCAGCGCACCGTGGGCATTCCATTGATCCAGCAGATCCGTGTCGGCGCCTACGTCGTCGGCAAGCGGCTCCGTGGGGTGGACCGGTATCCCCTGGTACTGATGCTGGAGCCGTTGTTCCGCTGCAACCTGGCCTGCCCCGGTTGTGGCAAGATCGACTATGAGGACGACATCCTGAACAAGCGGCTGAGCGTGGAGGACTGCCTCGCCGCAGTGGACGAGTGTGGGGCGCCGGTGGTCTCCATACCCGGCGGCGAGCCGCTGCTGCACAAGCAGATCGACGCTATCGTGGCCGGCATCGTCGCCCGCAAGAAGTTCGTCTACCTCTGCACCAACGGGCTGCTGCTGGAAAAAAAACTGCATCTTTTCAAGCCGAGCCCCTACCTGACGTTCTCCGTCCACCTGGACGGGCTGGAAGAGCAGCATGATCGCGCCGTCAACCAGCCGGGCACGTTCAAGCGGGCGGTGGCGGCGATCCGCAAGGCCCGCGCGGCCGGCTTCCGGGTCAACGTGAACTGCACCCTGTTCAATCACATGGACGCCGACGAGGTAGCAGCATTCTTTGATTTCTGCTCCACCCAACTGGACGTCGAAGGCATCACCGTGTCGCCCGGGTATGCTTACGAGCGTGCCCCGGACCAGACCCACTTTCTGACCCGATCGCGCACCAAGCAACTGTTCCGCGATATCTTCGCCCGGCGCGGGGCGGGCCGCTGGCGGTTCAGCCAGTCGACCCTGTTCCTGGATTTCCTCGCCGGCAATCAGGAATACCGCTGCACCCCCTGGGGCAACCCCACCCGCAACATCTTCGGCTGGCAGCGCCCGTGCTACCTGTTGGGGGAAGGCTATGCCGCCTCGTTCCGGGATCTGATGGAAACCACCGAATGGGATCGCTACGGCACCGGCAACTATGAGAAATGCGCCGACTGCATGGTGCATTGCGGCTATGAGCCGACCGCCGTGGCCGACACCATCGCGCACCCGTTGAAGGCGTTCCGGGTGTGGCTGCGGCGGCCGCGCACCCGGGGACCGATGGCGCCGGAGATCCCGCTGGAGAACCAGCGGCCGGCGGAGTTTGTGTTTGAAGGGTTGGTCAAGCAGCTATCGGTCCAGGCGTCGGAGGATCGCCCCCGCGCCAAGAGCGACGCGGCCTAGGGTCCGCATGGCCCTCAGGTAGTCGACGGCAAGGATTGCCACCGACCCGGCGTCCCACGGCGAGAGGGCGAGCCTGCGCAGCGCCGCCAGGGTCCGCGTTCGGCCTTGGGCATCGACGCAGGCGCTCATCCACGATGGGACCGCCCGGTCGGCCGGATCGGCGACGGCGCGCACCGCGATCATCGGACAGCCGTGCCGCGCCGCCACGACTGCGACCGCTTCGCTCTCCATGTCCACCGCCACGCCACCGCCGGCCGCGGCAAGCGCCAGCTTCGCCGTCGCCGTCGACACCGGTTGTCTGCTGCCGGCAATGCAGCCGAAAAAGACCGGCACGGTGGTGCTGAGACTGGCTGCCACGCGGTCCCGCCATGGAGTGTCGACACTGAACCGACGGCCACTGGCGCAAACCACCGCATCGGGCAGGATCAGGGTACCGGGCCGAAGCTCCTTACTGAGCGCACCGGCGACACCGAAGCTCACCAGCGCGCCGCATCCGCCGGCAAGCAGCGCTTCGGCACCGTCCACGGCCCGCGCGGAATCGGCGCCGGCACAGCGGATGCGGTCGGGATCAACACCGGCGTAGCGCTCCAGACAGTGCGATTCATCACGCAGACCGGTGACGAAGCCGACGCCGGTCACCGCACCGGTTCACAAGCCGTGGACGACGCGCCGGGTGTTGCTCTGACTAAGGTTGCGGTAGCGGGCCAGCGCCCACAGCGGGAAATAGGCGCTGTAGCCATGGTAGCGGAGATAGAACACCCGGGGGAACCCCACCGCGTTGAACAGGTCCTCTCGCCATTTGCCCTCGTCGCGGGGGGCTTCAAGCAGGTAGGCGATGCCGCCCGCCACCGCGGGTGAGTCCACCTCCCCCGCCGCCATCAGCGCCAGCAGCGCCCACGCGGTCTGGGACGGCGTGCTCGCCTTGACCTCGTCCCGCCGGTCGGGCCAGTAGGTGGCGCAGTCCTCCCCCCAGCCGCCGTCCGGGCGCTGGCGTGCCTTCAGCCAGTGGACGGCCTTGCGAACGTACGGCGCGTTCATGTCTTCCCCGGCGGCGTTCAGCGCCGCCAGCACAGACCAGGTGCCGTAGATGTAGTTGGTGCCCCAGCGACCGAACCAGGACCCGTCATCTTCCTGCCCATCCTTCAGGAAACGGATCGCACGGGCCACCGCGGGATGCTCCCTGCCGTAACCGGCCTGGGCCAGCATGCCGAGGCAGCGGGCGGAGACATCAGCGGTGGGTGGATCAAGCAGGGCGCCGTGGTCGGCGAACGGCATGTGATCGAGGAAGTAGTGCTGGTTGTCGGCGTCAAAGGCACCCCAGCCGCCGTTGTCGCTCTGCATCCCCAGAACCCACTCGACGCCGCGGTCCACCGCCTCCCTGACCGCGTCGCTGCCGACCCGCTGCAGTGCCATCACCACCACCGCGGTATCATCCACGTCCGGGTAGTGATCGTTGCGATACTGAAAGGCCCAGCCCCCCGGGCGCACATCCGGTTTGCGGCCGGCCCAGTCGCCCTTGACGTCGAGAACCTGAGTGCGGCGCAGCCATTCCGTGGCGTTCCGGACGGTGGCGTGGCTCTCGTCGCAGCCGGCCTCCAGCAGCGTGTGCAGGGCGAGGCTGGTATCCCAAACCGGCGACAGACAGGGCTGGCACAGGGTCTCCCCGGTCTCCCGCGACAGCAGCCGGTGGATCGCTCCCCGGGCCGTCACATAGTCGGGATGGTCACGGGGATAGCCGAGGGCATCGAAGGCCATCACCGCATTGGCCATGGCCGGGAAGATACCGCCCAGGCCATCCTCGCCGTTGAGGCGGGTGCGCACGAAGTCCATCGCCTTGGCGATCGCCTTCCGCTCCAGAAACCGCGGGATCGCCGGCTCCGCGACCCGTGCGACCCGGTCCAGCAGCAGCAGCACCTCCCCCAGCCAATGCCCGGTGGGGTTGGTGAGGTAGTTGCGATGCCGCTCCGGCGGAGTGACGAACAGTTCCCGGATGTCGACGCCGCGGGGATTGCGGGCCTTGGGCTTGAGCGCCGCCAGAACGAACAGCGGCACCATCACCGTGCGCGACCAATAGGAGACCTTGTCCAGATGGAATGGCGCCCAGGTCGGCAGCAGCACCGCCTCCACCCGGATCACCGGCACCGCCCGCCAGGGCACCTGATCGAACAGAGCCAGCGCGATGCGCGTGAATACGTTGGCCTTGGCGGCACCGCCGTGGGCCAGAATGGCCTCGCGGGCGCGCGTCATGTGCGGCGAGTCGGGGTCGTCCCCCACCAGCTTGAGGGCGTAGTAGGACTTGACCGACGCGCTGACGTCGAGGTCGCCACCCGGAAAAAGCGGCCAGCCGCCGTGCGTCCCCTGGCGCGCCCGGATGTAGGCAGCGAGTTCGGCCTCGGTGCGGTCGTCCACCTCGTCGAGAAAATGATTGAGAAGGATATACTCGGCGGGGATGGTGGTATCGGCTTCCAGTTCGAACAGCCAATGTCCATCGGGCCGCTGCCGCCGGGTCAACCATCCCAGCGTCTCCCCGATCACCCTGTCCAGGCTGGAAGCGTCGGTGGCCGATGCGTTTGATGCCGGGTCCGAAAGGCGACCCACGTATCCCATATCCTATCCCCTGATGGCGCGCGCCGTGAAGACAGACCGACCGGTCGGAACTGACGCGCCTTGGCTGTCATGCAGCCGTCATTGGGCCTAACCTAGGCCGCACAGGGCCCGATCTGTCAAGACATTGATGTATCCGCCAGAATGGCGGCGGCGGCGCGTTCCCCGGAAGCCACGCTTCCCTCGATGGTGGCGGGAAGTCCCGTGTCGGTCCAGTCTCCGGCAAGAATGAGGTTTCTCCATGACGTGCGTGCCGCCGGCCGGCGCCCGAGATTGGCCGGCGTTTGCGCGAAGGTGGCACGGCGCTCCTTGACGATGCGCGTGGGCGGCATGGCGGACAGCGGCCGACCCAGTGCCGCGCATACCTCCGGCCACATGCGGGCTGCGATGTCGGGGGCCGGCAGGTCCACAACCCGATCGGCGGCGCTGATGGTGACCGACGCAATGTCCCGGCGCACGAACAGCCAATGGCTGAAGCCACCGATTAACCCGATGATGACCGGCGTCTCGGCGGCATCCGGCAGGCGAAAATGACCGTTGACGATGGCGTTGCTGCCGATCGGGACGGCCTGCCCCGGAACCAGCTCCTGTGCCGCCGACGGCGGCACTGCCAGCACCACGCCGTCGTGGGGCTCGAGCGCGATCGCCGCACCGTCACCGAAGCGCAGCGCGCGCACGCGATCGCCCTCGAATTCGAGGGCACGGACCCGGCGATGCAGTCCGATTATGCTGCCGGCCTGCTGCAGCCGGGTCACGGCGGGATCGACGAAGCAGGCGCTCAAGCCCTCTCGGGCGATCCGCGGACGGCAGGCGGCCTCGCCGCGCCCGAAGCTCTGCACCAGTACCGGCCACAGCAGCGTCGCCGCCCCGACCGTCGCCTCGGCGTTGATCACCGCCACCGCCAGCGGCTCCCAGAACCGCCGGAATGCCGGGCCGGTGTGCTCGAGGCACTCGGCGACGGTAGCGTTGGGGCCAGCACGAGCGAGGGTGAGCGCTGCCAGGTAGTGACGGACCCGGGTGCCGGGGACCCTTCGGCCGGCGGCAAGGATCCACCAGGGAATGTGCCCGGCGTTGGGCCGCACCGTCCAGCGCTCGCCGCTGGCACAATCGACGAAATCGAACGAAGCCCTCTCGGGACCGGTGAGACCGTCGGCGTTGCCAATCGCCTCGAGGTAGCGGGTCACCGCCTGGTTGCCGCTCAGCACCAGATGGTTGCCGTTGTCGATCAGGCGCTCGAGCACCGGGTCGAGATAGGAGCGGCAGCGCCCGCCGGCCTGGCCAGCCGCCTCATGGACGATCACCCGGCGGCCGGCCTGCACCAGCCATATTGCCGCAGACAAGCCGGACAGGCCGGCACCGACGACATGAGTGATGGCCATGACGCGTCGGCTACAGCACGCCGTAGCGGAAGGCGACCCAGAGCTTCTCCAGACGAGGCACGCCGGCGGGCTCGGCGAACCGCTGCCAGCCCCGCTGCATCAGGCGCCGCAGGGTCCGACGGTAGACCTCCATCATCATCACGGCCGGGCGCATCTGCTGCGGGTCGCACCGGGACAGGATCGTCTCCGCCGCCTCGAAGCGGTCCCGCGCGCGCACGGCGAGCCGGTCGCACACCGCCCAGGTGCCGGGCTCCGCCAGCACCGAAGCGGCAGCGGCATCCGCGTCGACCCCCTCTGCCGCGAGGCGATCAGCCGGCAGATACAAGCGGTCACGGTCGGCATCCTCCTTCAGGTCGCGGAGGATGTTGGTGAGCTGCAACGCCTCGCCCAGGGCGGCGGCGAGACGGTCGGCGGTGGCGGCATCGGCACCGAACACCCGTGCCGACAGGCGGCCCACCGCGCCGGCGACCCGGTCGCAGTACAGCGTCAGTTCGGCATCGTCCGGCATGCGCACCCGCGGGGCGGCATCCATTTCCATGCCGGCGATCACCGCCTCGAAATCGTCCCGGCGAAGCTGGAAGTGCCGGACCGGTTCGGCCAAGGCCCGCGCGATCGGCATCGCCGGACCCGCGTCACCGCCGTCCCGGCCGGCATAGAGCCGGCCGATCTCCTCTCGCCAGGCGTTCAGGCGCGCCCGCTTGCCGTCGACGGTTCCGGGATCGTCGGCGATGTCGTCCACCTCCCGGCAGAACGCATAGATCGCGAACATCGCCCGCCGCTTCGCTTCCGGCAGCATCCGGATCGCCCAATAGAACGATGTCCCGGACCGGCGGACGACCTCGTCCGCCACCGTCTGATCCTCGCTTTGCGGCCCCTTCGGCATGGATCGAAACTCACGTCCCCTTCAGAGCCAGTGCCTGTCGCACGCCGGGTCGGCCCGTACGGTTACGGCTGCCCAGCCCCGATCGTGCCATAGCTGCGCCCCTTCCAGGTGCCGCCCCGGCCCTGGCCGTGCCGTCGCGCCGAGTCCAGGGTCATAAGGGTAAACAGCAGTGCCGCGAAAGGCAAAAGCACGCCCCACCACCCGGTAAGCCGGTAGAGCGCAAGGGTGGGCCGCGCCGCCACGACCATCAGTGCCCACGCCGTCACCCCGAGCAGCGCGGGAGCAACGCTGCCGGTCGAGATGCCGCAGGCAACCGCCAGCGGTGCCGCGAGGTAGGTCAGGGTCATCCCGGCCACCGTGCCGAGAAGCGCCAGGGGAGAATAGCCCAGTTGGGTGTAGGCGGTACGGGCCACCATGTCCCATAGCCCGGCAAGCCCGGGATAGTGGCGGAGGCTGCGGGTATCGGTGGCAAGGCCGAGCCAGATCGGCCCCCGCGCCTTGATCCGCCGGGCCAGGGCGCAATCGTCGATCAGTTCGCCTCGCACCGCGGCGATCCCGCCGATGGCATCCAGCGCCTGCCGGTTCACCAGCATGCAGCCGCCGGCCGCCGCCGCGGTGGGCTTGGCTGGGTCGTTGACCCAGCGGAACGGGTACAGCTTCTGGAAGAAGAACACGAACGCCGGGATCAGCAGCCGTTCCCAGAAATGCCGGGCGCTCAGCAATACCATCAGCGACACCAGCAGCCGGCCCTCGGACTCCGCCTTGCCCACGAGCCGCCGGAGGCTGGCGGGCGCGTGTTCGATGTCGGCATCGGTCAGCAGCAGGTAGCGGCTTTCCGGCCTGACCCGCTCGGCATGGTCGATCCCCTGGGCCACCGCCCACATCTTGCCGACCCAGCCCGCCGGCAGCGGCGCGCCGGCCACCAGGTGCACCCGCTCCGAGCCTGCCGCCGCAGCGGCGACGTGGTCGGCGGTGCCATCGTCGCTCCCGTCGTCCACCACCACAATGTCCAGATCGCCGGGATAGTCCTGGCGCAGCAGCGAGGTCACCGCACGGCCCACGGTTTCCGCCTCGTTGCGCGCCGGGATCACCGCGGTCACCACCGGCCACCGGCCGAGCTCATCAACCCGTTCCGGCAGCCGCACATCCGCCCGCCAGAACCCGCCGCGTAATGCCATCAGCCAGACCCAGATGAGGACGGCGACGGCCGCGGCCGCGGTGACGAGGGCCGTGGTCATCGGCGCCTCAGACCAACACGGAGGCGGCACCGCGGAGGCAGCAGGCGAGGTATTCCGGCTTGCTCAGCCGGACCCGCCGGGCAAGCGGGTCCCGCCGCCGCAGCCGGCGCACCAGCGCCCAGGCGATCGCCAGGATCGCCGCCGATTCCAGCGCGAGCCGCCGGCTGGCGAGCCCGCTTGGCAGGGGCGCGGCGTCGGCCAGCAACGTCTCGGTATGGTCGAGGGTGCGATCAATCACCCGGCGCAGGGCCGGCGTTGTCCCCGGTCGGCCGAGGTCCGCCACCTCGGCTCCGGCCTCGTCCATCCAGTCGAGCGGAAGATAAACTCGATCCAGGGTCCGGTAGTCGTCGGCGCAGTCCTGCAGGTGGTTGATCACCTGCAAGGCGTTGCAGAGCGCATCGCACGGGCCATAGCCGTGGCGGGAGCCGCCGTGAAGGTCCAGCAGGAAACGGCCGACCGGCGCCGCCGACCGGTTGCAGTAGTGGATCAGTTCATGCCAAGTCCGGTATCGGCTCTGCATCGCGTCCTGCTTGAACGCGTCGATCAGGTCGCGGCAATGGCGGTCGGTGATCCCGGTTGCGACCAGGGTGTGCCGCATGGCGCAGGCCTTGGCAAAGCCGGGCGGTTCCGAATCGGCGGTGGTCAATGCCTGCTCGAAGCCGTCGAGCCGTCGAACCTTGTCCTCGGGCGCCAAGTCCGGGTTGTCGGCGATGTCGTCGATGGCGCGGGCGAACGCATAGAAGACGGCGACATGGGGACGCAGCGCCGCCGGCAGCAGCCACGAGCCCACCGGGAAGTTCTCGTAGGCCGCATCCTTGCCGGACGGTGTCTCAACCCCCAAGGGATCGGCTGCCGCCGCTGTGCTGGTCACGTCTGGCGCCCCCTTCGGACGACCGGGATTTCGGCAAGCCGACCCCGATCACGACGAACGGAAGGTCTCCCTCAGGGTGCGCATCTCGGCCAAGAGCCCCTGGATGCGCCCGCCGCTTCGCCGCACCACCGAAGCAAACTCGGAGCGCTGGGTTTGGCTCATGCTCACGTTCTCGACGACCACATCGATGACCTCGAAGCTGCCGTCGGTCTCACGCAGCCGCCAGCCCACCTGGACCGGGCGGGTGCCGCGCGGCTGGGTGAACTCGGTCTGCACCACCACCTCGCCGGGGACGCCGGTGGGCGTCACCGCGCCGACCGTCATGCTCTCGCCGGTGAACCGGTCGAACCGATCCATGTAGGCGAATACGATGATGTCCTCGAACAGCCGGAGGTATTCCTGGCGCTCCGCCTCGGTGGCACGCGGCCAGTGCCGGCCCAGCACGAACCGGGCGATGTCCTCGACCGCAAAGTGCTGATTGAGCAGGGAACGCACCCTCTGCTCGCGCTCGGCCTCGGACAGTCCCGGCTCGACCATTGCCGCGATCGCCGCATCCGCCGCTTCGCTGATGAACCGGCGCGCCGGCTCGGACGCCGCCAAAGGCGCCGACAGCAGCAGCGCCAGGGTCAGGATCAGCGCCGTCACCGCCATCATGCGGTGACGGAAGAGAAACGTACCGGTCATCGATCGATCCTCGGGTCGGTCACAAACAGTGCGCTTGATGTAACCCCCCGGGGGCGCCCCTGCAATGCGAGCGGCCCCTGCCCGGTTGCCGACACTCCCGGCATCTGCGACAAGGCGGCAGCGAGGCACAGGCAAAGGGGACAGCCGTGACCGAGAACGATGTCGAGGTTCTCGCCCAGGAAACCTGCCATCAGGGCTACTTTCGGGTCGATCGCTATCGCCTCCGGCACCGCCTGTTCGACGGCGGCTGGAGCACGCCGATGGTCCGGGAGGTGTTCGAACGCGGCCATGCCGTGGCGGTGATCCCATTCGATCCGGTCCGCAACTGCCTGGTGCTGATCGAGCAGTTTCGCGCCGGCGCCTTTGCCGCCGCCCGCACCGGTTGGCTTCCCGAGACGGTCTCGCCCTGGCTGATCGAGATGGTGGCCGGCATCATCGATGAGGGCGAAACCCCCGAAGCCGTCGCGCGGCGGGAGACGGTTGAGGAAGCCGGCTGCACCGTCCGGGAGCTCGTGCCGGTGTGCCGGGTGCTGGCCAGCCCCGGCGGCAGCAGCGAGACTGTCGCCATCTACTGCGGGCGGATCGACGCCGACGAGGCCACCGCGTTTGCCGGCATCGCCCATGAGCACGAGGACATCCGGGTGCTGGTGGTCCCGCCGGAGGAGGCGTTCGAGTGGCTGGACAGCGGGCGCATCGTCAACGCCGTCGCGGTGGTGGCGCTCCACTGGTTCCGCGCCAACCACGCCCGCCTGCGCGCGGCATGGGGGTGAGAACCCCGCTTGTCGCCCTTGACGTCTGGCGGTGCGGTGCAGTTCAGCCGGCGCGGGCGGTCGGCATCCGGTCGCGGTCGCTCTGGCCGTCGGTCCAGGGCGCGGCATGGTCCGTGCCGGCGGCGGTGGCGCCGCCATGGGCCTGCCACCACAATTCCAGCATCATCAGGTCCCAGATCGGTCCGGCATCGACCTTGTGGCCGGTGCGGCGATGCCGTTCGAGGATGCCTTCAATGAAATCCTTGTTCACCACCCCGCGCCGCTTGAGGGACGCCAGGCTGTCGCAGGCCAGCTGGTGCAACCGGGTCCCCGGCGCCAGCCACGGCGCGCTGGGAAGCCCGAAACCGTGCTTGCGCTTGGCGATCGTGGCCTTGGGCAGGAAGCCGCGCAGGGCCCGCTTGTAGAACGCGCGAAGCTGCAATCCCTCGAGCAGAAACTGCGGCGGGATGCCGGCCGAGAACGTCATCACCCGGGTATCCAGCATCGGGAAGCGGACGCGGATGCCCGCCAGCTCGCACATCCGGTTGACCTTGCGGAGGTCGTTGTCCGCCATCACGGTCTGCAATTCGAGCTGATGCATGCGCTGTTCAAGCGCCGCATCATGCGGGCGATGGTACACCTCCCGCAGCAGGTCGATCGGATGGCCGGGATCCACCGCATGGGTCAGCCGAGGCTCCAGCACATCCCCCGCACCGAGGTAGGTCCCCAGCTGGGCTTCCACCATTCGCTCCGGCATCGGCATGTTGGCCTGGGAAACGTAGCGCCGCACCTTCCGCCACGGGAGGAACCAATCCAATCTCGTGAGGCGGTCGACCATCGGATCGATCAGGGACCGGCGGACCGGTCCCGGTAGGTGCCGGTACAGATCAAAGGTCTTCACGCGCAGATAAATCTGGTTGCCGGCGAACAATTCGTCGCCGCCGTCTCCGGCGAGCAGCAGCTCGATGCCGTGCTCTTGGGCGAACTTCGCGCAATGATAGACCGCGACCGCCGAGGAGTTGCCGAACGGCTCATCATACGCCTCGGCAATCCGGGTGACGGATTCGAGGACATGGTCATCGGTGACGCGGTGGACGTAGTGGGTGGCACCGAACGCCTCGGCAACGATTCGGGCATACCCGGTCTCGTCATAAGCTTCGTGGTCGAAACCGACGGTGAAAGCCTTGGCCGGCTCGGCCGACAGTTCGCTGAGCAGACCGACCACGGCGGAGCTGTCCAGGCCGCCGCTCAGGAACGCGCCGGTCTTTGCCCAGTCCGCCCCCCCCGCACCGTCCCGGACGGCTTGCCGGAGGGCGTGGAACAGTCCGTTTTTCAGGCGGGTCCGATCGCGCTCCCCATCGCTCCGGAACGGCATCTGCCAGTAGAAGTCGAGCCGGTGCTGCCCATCGGCGACCCTGAGCGCCTGCGCCGCCATCAGCTTGCGCTGCCCCTCAAAGATCGAAAGCGGGGCGGGGACGCGATAGAAGAACAGGTAGTCGAACACCGCCTGCGGTGACACCGTAGAGAAATCCGCCGGATGGCGGGCGAGCGCGGTGGCACTGGTGGCGAAGGCCACGCCGCCATCGGGCAAGCGCGCATAGAACATCGGATGGATGCCGGCACGGTCGGTGGCAATGAGCGCCCGCTTGCGCGCCGGGTCCAGCACGACCAGGCCGAAGTGTCCGTCCAGGTCGGACAGCAGACCATCCGGATCCTGCCGATAGGCTTGTAATGCCGCCGCGGCGTGGCCACTTTGCGCCGCCGTCTCTGCGCTCGCGGCGGTGTTCCAGCGCGGGTAGCCGAACAAGGCGACGGTCATGCCATCCGCTGCGGCAATGTCCGCTCCGGGGGTGTCATCGGAGAGCATCACGGCAGCACCCGGTTCGGCGTGGACCCGGGCGCGGGACCGCCGCCAGCGCGGATCGGCCATGGCGTGGAGCGTGCAGAGCGCCGCTTCACGCCCGGAGTACGGCGGCGAACCGCCGAGCCAGCCGCACACACCCCAGAGCCGACCGGCCGCCGCATCGGTCCGGTTGCGAATCAGGTCAACCGTCATACCAGGATCTCCATCGGCGGCGGGTGGCCCAGGAATCGGGTGGGGCTCGCCGTGGGGCCATAGGCGCCGGACTGGAAGATCACGACCAGGTCGCCGACCTCCGCCCGCGGCAGCCGGACCTTGTCGGCCAACAGATCGAGCGGGGTGCACAGGCATCCCACCACCGAGGCGGTCTCCTCGGCCGGCGCGGCCATGCGGTTGCCGATGGCCACGGGGTAGTTGCGGCGGATCACCTGGCCGAAGTTGCCGGAGGCGGCGAGATGGTGGTTGAGACCACCGTCGGTAATGAGGAAGACCTGTCCCCGCGATACCTTGCGGTCGACGATCCGGCTGACGTAGATGCCGCATTCGCCGACGATGTAGCGACCGAGTTCAACAACAACCCGGGCTTCCGGCAGGGTACGCTGCAACTCGGGCATCAAGGCACCGAGCCGCCCGCCCACGAGGGCTACATCCAGCGGATGATCCTTCGGGAAATAGGGTATTCCGAAGCCGCCACCGATGTTGAGATGGCGCACGGGCGACGGCGCATGACATGAAAGCCGAACGGCCAGTTCGAGGGTCTTCTCCTGGACCTCCATCAGACTGTCGGCGTTCAGGTTCTGCGAACCCGCGTAGATATGAAAGCCGACGAAGTCGACATCGAGCCCGTGCATCCTGCCCAGCACCTCGGGCACCCGTTCCGCATCGATGCCGAACTGCTGCGCCCCGCCGCCCATGCGCATGCCCGAGGCCTTGAGGTCGAAATCCGGGTTGACGCGGAGTGCCACCTCCGGCCGGTGGCCGGACCGGCGCGCCAGACCGTCGAGCCGGGTCAGTTCCCCTTCGCTCTCCACATGGATGATGATCCCGGCCGCGATGGCCTGCCGCAGTTCCGCATCGGTCTTGCCGGGGCCGGCGAAGCTGACGTGCGCCGGGGTCACGGGTGTATCCAGCGCGATCTGCATCTCCCGGGCCGAGGCGACGTCGAAGCCGTCCACCAGGGTGGCGAGATGCTGCACCACCGCCGGCATCGGATTGGCCTTGACGGCATAGCTGAGCGCCACCCCCTCGGGCAGGCACTGTCTGAGCCAGCGTATGCGTTCGGTCAGCAATTGCCGGTCGTAAGCGAAGAACGGGGTGGACCCGACCCGTTCGGCAAGCCGCCCGAGCGGAATACCGCCGACCAGGAGGTCGCTGTCCGCGATCGCGAACCTGGCGCTTGCGGGGCTCAGGTCGTTCACTCGGCAGCCCTCATGAACGGATCGTTCAGCTCCAGTGCCATCTGCTTGCGGTCCATCTTGCCGTTGGGGGTGCGGGGCAGGGCGGCGCGTTCCACGATCAGGGTCGGCACCATGTAAAGAGGCAGTTCGCGGCGGCAATGATCCATCAGCGCCTCGATCTCGAGACGCCCGTCTGCCGGTGCCGATGCCACCACCGCTATGGCCTGCCCAAGCACCGGGTGGGGAAGGCCGAGCGCCGCCGCCTCGGCAACCAGGCCGGAGGCATAAACCACCTCCTCGATCTCGGTCGGGCTCACGCGGTACCCCGAGGTCTTGATCATATCGTCGTTACGGCCGACGAAGTAGAGAAAGCCGTCCTCGTCCATGCGGACCATGTCGCCGGACCAGACCGCGACTTCTGGAAGACAAAGCCCTGAAATCGCCGCCGGCACCGGCCGGAATCGCGCGGCCGTGCGCTCCGGATCGTTCCAGTAGCCGAGGCTCACCAGCGCACCGCGGTGCACCAGTTCGCCCTCCTCGCCGGGGCCGCACAGCCGGCCATCCGCGCCCACCACCAGGATTTCCGCGTTGGGGATCGCCTTGCCAATGGAGTCCGGGCGGCGGTCCACTTCATTCGGATCCAGGTAGGTGGAGCGGAAAGCCTCGGTCAAACCATACATCAGGTACGGCTTGGCGTGCGGCATAAGGGTGCGGAGCCGGCTGAGCGTGGTCCGAGGCATGCGGCCGCCGGTGTTGGCGAAGTACCGAATTCCGGCTGTCGCATCCGTGGGCCAGTCCAGTTGGGCGAGCTGGATCCAGAGCGGCGGTACGCCAGTCAGGCCGGTGATTCGATGGGCAGCGCACGCCTGCACCACGTCACGCGGCGTGAGGTAGTTGAGCAACACCACCTCCGCCCCCACCCGGAATGCCGTGGTGAGCTGGCTGAAGCCAGCATCGAAGCTGAGCGGTAGCACGGAGAGAATGCGGTCCTCCGGCACATTACCGAGATAGCTGCTGACGCTGGTGGCGCCGGCCACCAGATTGCGATGGGACAGCACCACACCCTTTGGCGAACCGGTACTGCCGGAGGTGTAGAAGATGGCCGCCATGTCCGCATCGATGGTGCCCCGCAGCCCTTGGGGCGGCGCACCCGTGGCCATGGCTGCCGGCCAGTCCACCACGGAGACCCCATCCGCCATCTCGGTGTCGGCGTTTCCATCCACCTGAATGACGGCCCTCAGATCCGGGCAGTCCGCAAGTACGTCCGCCAGTCCGCTCAGCCGGCTCGCCGAAGTCACCAGCACCCGCACATTGCAGTCCTTGATAATGTGCACGACTTGGCGCGAGCGCAGGAACGGGTTCACCGGCACGAACACAGCGCCGGCAGCGGCAGCGCCGAACATGGCAATCACCGTCTCAGGCCGCTTCTCCAGATAGACGGCGACGCGCTCTGAGCGGGCGATACCCAGAGCCCCGAGCGCCCCGGCGAACTGCTGGATCGCCGCTGAAAGCGCGCCGTAGCTGATGGCGTCCTGACGATGACGGATGGCGATCGATTCAGGAGAAACGCCGGCTCGCGCTTCGATGAGTTGTTGCACCAGATCCTGCGCCATCATGATTCTCCACGTAGGCACGGCTGCGACACCCTCAAACTAGTCTAGCCGATATATCTTAGCAACTCATGATTGCATACCGCGAGCGTCAAGGCCGCAGGGGTGCACGCACCGTGAGAGCCGGGACATCATGCGTGCCGGTGGAGACGTGCAATCGCGGTTCGAGCGTACTCCACATCAGCTGCCGCCGGCCACAGCAGATGAATGTCGCGACACCGAGGGGAATCGTGCCGAGGCTGCCGTGCGAACGCAGGGACGCAAGATTGTATGCAGAAATGCGGCTGAGCGACCATCTGACGCCCCGATCCCGCAGATAGGCATTGGCAGCGTCCCATAACCGGAGGAAAGCCAAACTGCTGCGATGGTCCGGCAGCACATATGCCCCAAAGTCCCACGCCGTGGTCCCAGCGGGTACTGGTGCGAACAGGCAGCGGACCTCGTCTTCGTGATACGGACCGAGACAAAACCACAGGCAGCCGATCATAACATCCTGCTTGTAGGCTGCGAAGCAGAGCGGGCGCTGAGTTGCCCGGAACGCGAGAATGTCAGAGGTGATTTCCATGCCGAGGAGGGCGGGCTCCAAGGGGGAGATCTGTCGCACCTCGATGGACACACCCCGCCGACCGGCCAGCACCGGTCGAGGCGGCACCGGCTGGGCCACCAGGGCGTAGCGATACACCCGGACTGGAATCGAAAGCTTCTGCAGCACCCGGTCGGCGTTGTAGCAGAGCGCGGCAGCAACGCCGAGCTCGCGGCCATTGGGAATCAGCCGGTCCCAGCCTCGGCTGAAGGCCAACGACGATCCAGCCATCGGATCCTTCGACGCGGCCGCGCATCCATCAAGGGCAGGCCCGGGAGACATGCTCGTCACGTTTCCATCTCGCACCGCAAGCCGACATTTGGTCCGAAACACCGGAAAGGTCGGCGCGACCGTCGAAATCTCATCTGGCGGTGGTAACCGCCCGCGGCAACCGAACCTTGTCGGCCGGCAGATGGTGGGCCCCGCCGAGGCAGCCGAGTACCGAGGCGGTCGCCTTGGCCGGCACTGACGATAACATGTGCCACCACCCGCCTGCACGCCCGAGCCCGGGGTGGGGGAAAACCGCACCGCCGCTTAACCCGCAGACTAGCTCAACCCTTGGATTCTAGCAACTCATGATTGTGCCGCATGTCGGTAACCCGGCACCTGACCAGAGCAGGGCAGGGCAGGGCACACGTGATCTGTCCGGTGTCGCATCGAGCCGGAGAGGAGAGCCGCTTGCCCATACACGGTCATCCTGCAGGATGCCGCACCGGCCGATCCGCGCCATGCCGTTTGCAGTTCACACCTCGTCCCCCGGCAGAACGCAGGGAACCGATGGGCCGCGTTCATCGTCCCAGTCATCCTCCCCGGGCGGCGGTGCCGGCGGCGCCGACGCCCGCGACAGGCGGTCGTTGATGGCAAGGCCGAGACCGTGGCGCGGGATCGGCGCCACCGCAATCGCCCGGAAGGGCTCCCGGTCCAGGGCGCGCAGCATGGCGAACAGGTTGGCCGCGGCCTCCTCCAGACTGCCTGAGGCGCTGAGATTGCGGTCGGCATCCGGCCAGCCGGGGCCGAAGGCGAGGAACGCCGCCCCCGCCCCGGCCGCCTCGGCATCCGGGTGCACCGGGCGGGCCGGCGCATAATGGCGGCGGAGCAGGCCGGGGGAGCGGGGCGGGCCGCCCGACGCCGCCTCGAGCGGACCGATCAGGGCATGCAGCCGCTCCACCGCGGTGCCGCCGGGGCGGAGCAGCACCGGCGCCGGCCCGGTGATGTCGACCACCGTGGACTCCACGCCGATCCGGCATGGCCCGCCATCCAGCACCATCGCCACCCGGTCGCCCAGATCGGCGGCGACGTGAGCCGCGGTGGTGGGGCTGACCCCCCCGGAGCGGTTGGCGCTGGGGGCGGCAATCGGCCGGCCGCAGGCCTGCAGCAGCGCGAGAGCCACCGGATGATCGGGCACCCGCACCGCCACCGTGTCGAGCCCGGCGGTCGCCAGCAGGGACACGCCGGCCCCCGCCCGGCGTGGCAGCACCAGGGTTAGCGGCCCCGGCCACAGCGCATCGGCCAGTGCCCGCGCCCGCTCATCGAAGCGGGCGACCGCGTCCGCGGCGGTACGGCCGCAGGCGTGGACGATCAAAGGGTTGAAGCGGGGGCGCCCTTTCGCGGCGAACACCGCCGCCACCGCCCGATCGTTCCCGGCATCGACGCCGAGGCCGTACACCGTCTCGGTCGGGAAGGCGACCAGCTCACCCCGGCGGATGGCCTCGGCGGCCGCCCCGATCGCCGCCGGCGACGGAGCGACGATCAGCGGCCCTGGGGCGCCGGCGTCCCCGCTCACCGGCGTCCCGGCGGCACCGGCGGGGCGCCGCGGGCGACGAACGAGGGATTCTCGAACCCCGGCTTGGCGTAGAGCAGCTCGATCCCCGCCATGTCGGTGACCGTGCCACCGGCGAACCGGACGATCGCGTGGCCGGCCGCGGTATCCCATTCCATGGTCCGCCCCAGCCGTGGGTAGACGTCGGCCCGGCCGCTGGCCACAAGGCAGAACTTGATCGAGCTGCCGGAGGACATGATCTCCGCCACATCGTGGCTGGCGAGGTAGGAATCGGTCTCGACATTGCGGTGGGACCGGCTGGCCACCGCCACCAGCCGCTTCTCCGGCAGCGGCCGGCAGGCGATCGCCCGGGCCGGGGCGCCCTCGGTTTCGGCAAAGGCACCCTGTGCGCTGCCCCAGTAGGTGGCGCCGATAGCCGGCGCGTGGATCACCCCGAGCTGCGGGAGGCGATGCTCGATCAGCGCGATGTTGACGGTGAACTCGCCCTGGCGGTTGACGAACTGCTTGGTGCCGTCCAGCGGGTCGACCAGCCAGAACGGCGCATCGCCCACCTCCGGGATGCTGCCGGCTTCCGCCGCTTCCTCGGCGACGATCGGGAAGTGGTCGCCGACCCTGGACCGGATGGCATTGATGATCAGCGTCTCGGCACGCTCGTCGGCCTCGGTGACCGGCGACCGGTCACCCTTGTGCCGGACAGTGAAATCGGAGTGATAGACGTCGAGAATGGCCCGGCCGGCCTCCAGCGCGATGGCGCGGACCGTGTCCACCAGGTCCGGGGTGATCTCAAGCGGCACCGGCTTCCCACCTTTCCTGAAGTCAGGCGGCGGTCTTGGCCGCCCGGATCGTGCGCCACACTGCCTCCGGCGTCGCCGGCATGTCAATGTGGGTGACGCCGAGGGGCGCCAGCGCATCGATCACCGCGTTGATCACCGCCGGGCAGGCGCCGATCGTCCCCGCCTCCCCCGCGCCCTTGATGCCGAGCGGATTGGTGGTGCAGGGAATGCCGTCGAAAGCGATGTCGAACGCCGGCAGGTCGGCCGCCCGCGGCAGCGCGTAGTCGACGAACGATGCGGTGAGAAGCTGCGCCGAGTCGGGGTCGTAGGCGGTGAACTCCATCAGCGCCTGACCGATGCCCTGGGCGATGCCGCCGTGCACCTGACCAGCCAGCAGCAACGGGTTGACCACCGTGCCGAAGTCATCGACCACTGTGTAGCGCACCACCGTGACCCGCCCGGTCTCCGGGTCCACCTCGACCTCGCAGACGTGGCAGCCGTTGGGGAAGGTTGACGCCTCCAGATCGAACCGGGCGGTGGCATCGAGGACGGCGACCGTCTCCCCCGGCGGAAGATTGGCCGGATCGGTCGCCGCCTCGGCCAGCGCCATCAGGTCAATGCCGCGGCCGCCGGCGGTCTCGAACCGCCCCTCGGCGAAGCGGACCTCGCCCGCGTCCGCCTGCAGCAGGTGGGCAGCGAAGCCGCGCCCGCGGGCGATCACCGCTTCCGCTGCCCGCTTCACCGCCGGGCCGCCCACCGGCAGCGACCGCGAGCCGCTGGTGCCAAGGCCGGTCCGGATGCGGTCGGTATCCCCCTGCACCACGGTGACGGCGTCGAACGGCACACCCAGGGTTTCTGCGACAATCTGGGCGTAGGCGGTCTCGTGCCCCTGGCCGGTGGACTGGGTGCCGACCAGCACTTCGATCCCCCCGTCGGCGAAGCGGATGGTGGCATCCTCGCCCTGGAAGCCGCAGATCTCCACGTAGCTGGAGAGGCCGATGCCGCGAAGGCTGCCGCGGGCCGCCGCTTCCCGTTTCCTTCCGGCGGCACCTGCCCAGTCCGCCTTGGCGAGCGCGGCATCCAGGCGGCGGCCGAAATCGCCGCTGTCATAGACCGGGCCGGTAACGGTGCGATAGGGCATCCGGTCCGGAGTGATGAAATTCAGCCGCCGGATCGCGTCCGGCGTCAGGCCGAGTTCCCGGGCGGCGGCGTCCATCAGCCGTTCCAGCATGTAGCTGGCTTCCGGCCGGCCAGCGCCGCGGTAGGCGTCCACCGGCGTCGTATTGGTATAGACCCCTTCACAGACCGCATGGAGGGCCGGGAGTGCATAGACCCCCGACAGCATGCAGCCGGTCATCTCGGTGGGGATCGCCGGACCGAAGCAGTTGAGATAGGCGCCCATGTTGGCAAAGCTCTCAACCTTCAGGGCCAGCAGCCGGCCGTCGGCGGTGAACCCGGCGGTCAACCGGTTGCGCTGGTCGCGGCCATGGGTATCGGCGAGGAACGCCTCGCTGCGGTCGCCCACCCACTTGACCGGCCGGCCGATCCGGCGGGCCGCCCACAGCACCAGCGCCTCCTCCGGGTAGTGGAAGATCTTGGTGCCGAAGCCGCCGCCGACGTCGCCGACGATCACGTGGACCATCTCCTCCGGAACATTCAGGGTGTGAGCGCTCAGGCCCTTCTTCACCCCGTGCGGCGACTGGCTGGAGGTATAAAGGGTGTAGCGGCCGGTCGCGGCGTCGAACGCGCCGACGGCGGCGCGGGGTTCCATGGCGCACGGCACCACCCGGTTGTTGGCGAGGGCGAGCGAGACGATGCGATCGGCCCCGGCGAGCGCCGCCGCCACCGCATCGCCATCGCCGCGCTGCCAGAAAAACGCCCGGTTGTCCGGCACCGCGTCCCACACCGGCGGCGCCCCGTCGGCTACCGCCGCCTCGATGGTCGCCACCGCCGGCAGGGGGTCGTAGTCGACATCGATCCGCTCCGCCGCGTCCACCGCCGTCGCCAGGGTCTCGGCCACCACCAGTGCCACCCCGTCGCCGACGTAGCGCACCCGCTCGGCCGCCAGCAGCGGCCGCCCAGGCCGCGGCATCCGCTGCCCATCCCGCCCGTTCACCCGGATCGAGCAGGGAACCTCGCCCAGGCCGTCGGCCGCGACATCCGCTCCGGTCAGCACCGCGAGCACGCCCGGCATGGCGAGCGCCCTGGTGGTGTCGATCGCCCGGATCCGGGCATGGGCATGGGGACTCCGCAGCACCACGGCGCGGGCCTCCCCGGGTAACCTCACGTCGGCGGCATAGCGGCCGCGGCCGGTGAGCAGGCGCGGATCCTCGCTCCGCCGCACCGGCTGGCCCAATCCGAAGCGCTGCATCCCGGTGTCTCCCCGCCCAGATCGCCGGCCGATGGTCTGCTCCGGCCGTCCCGCAGAGTGATCAGCCAAACCGACAGGGTCAACCGTCGCTGCGGCGTTCGTCAATCCGCCAAAACATCCCTGCGGCGGCTGGGGTCGAACCCGAGGGACCGTGGCGGGGGCAGGCCGTTGAACTTCAACGCTCCCGGCGGCATGATCCGCCGCCGAAAGCACCGGGGCCAGCCAGGCTTCCGGCCAAGAAACGATGTCTGCAGGGTCACGGCCACGTCGGATTGAGGATGATTTGAGGAGGACAATGGGTAACTGGACCCTGGACAACATTCCTTGGGATGATCTCGACCCGGCCCGGATCGATCCCGATATCGTGCCGGTGATCAAGGCGGCGAGCCTGGTGGAGCGCAATGCCGCCGACTACGTCAGCTATCTGCACAATGTGTTCGCCGATGACGATGCCTTCCGAGCCGAGGCGATCCGGTGGGGGCAAGAGGAGGAGCAGCACGGCGATGCCCTCGGTCAGTGGGCCGAACGCGCCGACCCCGGCTTCGACTATGCCGCCAGCT
>REES01000131.1 GCA_007694935.1 Rhodospirillales bacterium | reverse complement strand
ATGCACTTGACCATGTCGATGTCGTAGCGGGTGGTGCGCCGGCTGCCGTCCGCCCGCGGCTCCGCCTCGATGGTGATCGCCAGCGCCGGGCAGATGGCCTCGCACAGCTTGCAGGCAATGCAGCGCTCCTCGCCGTTGGGGTAGCGGCGCAGCACGTGCTCTCCGCGGAACCGAGGGCTGAGCGGCCCCTTCTCGAACGGATAATTGAGTGTCACCTTGGGGCGAAACATGTAGCGCAGGGTCAGCCCCAGTCCGGACAACAGCTCGGTCAGAAAGATCGTCCGCGCACCGCGCTCGATAAAACTCATGGCATCGTCCTCTTTGGCACGCTTGGCGGTCTGCTCCTAGCGGTGGATCACGCCCTCGGCGGGGGCCCAGCCGAACACCGCCACCGCCCCCGCGACCACCACCACCGCAACCAGGGAGATCGGCAAAAACACCTTCCAGCCCAGCCGCATGAGCTGGTCATATCGGTAGCGCGGGAAGGTGGCGCGCACCCACACGAACACGAACAGGCAGGCGGCGATCTTGAGGGCAAACCACACCGGACCGGGCACCCAGGTGAAGGGTGCAAAGTTGAAGGGTGGCAGCCACCCGCCCAGGAACAGGATGGTGGTCATCGCCGACATCAGGATCATGTTGGCGTATTCGCCCAGGAAAAACAGGGCGAACGTCATCGCCGAATATTCGACGTTGTATCCCGAGACCAGCTCCGCCTCAGCCTCCGGCAAGTCAAACGGATGACGGTTGGTTTCGGCCAGGGTCGACACGAAGAATATCACCGCCATCGGCAGGAGCGGAAAAACGAACCAGTTGAACATCCCGAGCGACCCTTCCTGAGCGCGTACGATGTCCGACAGGTTCAGCGAGCCCACGCACAACACCACGGTGACGATGATCAGGCCCATCGACACTTCGTACGAGACCATCTGCGCCGCCGAGCGCAGCGAGCCCAGGAAGGCGTATTTCGAGTTGCTGGCCCAGCCCGCCATGATGATGCCGTAGACCCCGAGGGACGAGATGCCGAACAGGTACAGCAGGCCGACGTTGATGTCGGCCAGCACCAGCCCCGGGCCGAACGGGATCACCGCCCAGGCCACCAGCGCCAGGATGAAGGTGATCATCGGCGCGATCACGAAAACCGCCCGGTTGGCGCCGGTGGGCACCACGGTTTCCTTGAAAAACAGCTTCATTCCATCGGCGATGGGCTGAAGCAGGCCGAACGGCCCCACGACGTTGGGGCCGAGGCGCAGGTGCATGGCGCCTATCACCTTGCGCTCGAAGTAGGTCAGGTAGGCGACGGCCAGCAGCAGCGGCGCCACGATGGCGACGATCTGGAGAACGATCCAGAGCGTCGGCCAGAGGTAGACGTCCCAGAACTCAACCATCGGTGCCCGTCCTCGCCGACGGGCGACCGGACAGCGCCGCCACACACTCGGCCATGGTCACCGAGGCACGGCAAACCGGGTTGGTGAGGTAGAAGTTGCCGACGGTCGACGCGAGCGCCTCATCGGAGAGCGTTCCCTCGCGGCCGAAGCGGCCCCAGCGGGCCGCGACGACGGTATCCACTGCCGCCATCCACGGGCAGGCATCCGTGATGCGGGCGCGGAGCTGATCGAGATTGTCATAGGGCAGCGTCTTGCCCAGCACCGACGAGAGGGCCCGGATGATCGCCCAGTCCTCCCGTGCCTCCCCCGGCGGATGCACTGCCCGCAGCGCCGCCTGAACCCGGCCCTCGGTGTTGACGTAGAGTGCGTTCTTCTCGGTGTAGGCCGCCCCCGGGAGGATCACGTCGGCGCGGGCCGCGCCGGCATCCCCGGTGTGACCCTGGTAGATGACGAAGGCCTTGCCGAGCCGCGCCATATCGATCTCGTCGGCGCCGAGCAGGTAGACGACATCGATCGCCCCACTCATCGTACCATCCAGAATGCCGCGGACGTCGCGCCCATGGGCCCCCGGCAGCAGGCCGAGGTCGAGGCCGCCCACCCGCGCCGCGGCGGTGTGCAGGACGTTGAAGCCGTTCCATGGCTTGGCCGGGTCGATCATGCCGAAGTCCTCGGCGATTCGTCGCGCCGCCGCCAGCACCGCAGCCCCGTCCCGGCCGGCCAGGGCGCCCATGCCGACGATCAGCATCGGCCGGTCGGCGGTGCGCAGCCGTTCGGAGAACGGATGCTCGCCGGTCATCAGCCGGCCGACATCCGCCGCAGTCGTCCCGACGTGCTCATACCCGTAGGTCAGGTCCGCCGGCTCCCCGATCAGGCCGATGGCGAAGCCGCCGGCCAGGTAGCGCTTGCGGATCCGCGCATTCAGCACCGGCGCCTCGATCCGCGGGTTGGTGCCGATCAGGAGGCAGGCATCGGCGGCCTCGATCCCGGCAAGGGTGGAGTTGAACAGGTAGCCGGCGCGGGGCTGACCCTCCAGGTACGCACCGTCCTGACGGCAGTCGATGTTGGGCGAGCCCAGCGCATCCATCAGGTCCTTGAGGGCCGCCATGGATTCGGCGCACGCCAAGTCGCCGGCGATGGCGGCAATGCGGCCCCCGTCGGTCCCCTTGATCCGCTCGGCAACGGCGGCGAACGCGTCATCCCAGCTCGCCGGCTGCAGCCGGCCCTGGCGGCGCACGTAAGGCCTGTCCAGCCGCTGGCGACGGAGGCCGTCACAGGCGAATCGGGTCTTGTCGGAAATCCATTCCTCGTTGACGTCGTCGTTGATCCGGGGCAGCACCCGCAGCACCTCGGATCCGCGGCTGTCCACCCGGATGTTGCTGCCGACCGCATCCATGACATCGATGGTTTCGGTCTTGCGCAGCTCCCACGGCCGGGCGGCAAAGGCGTAGGGCCGGGAGGTCAGCGCCCCCACCGGGCAGAGGTCGATGACGTTGCCGGACAGTTCCGACGTCATCGCGTGCTCGAGGTAGGTGGTGATCTCCATATGCTCGCCGCGGCCGATGGCGCCGATCTCCGGCACCCCGGCGACTTCCGAGGCGAAGCGGATGCAGCGGGTGCAGTGGATGCAGCGGGTCATGATCGTCTTGATCAGCGGCCCCATGTACTTGTCTTCCACCGCCCGCTTGTTCTCATGGTAGCGGCCGCGATCGAAGCCGTAGGCCATCGCCTGGTCCTGCAGATCGCACTCGCCCCCCTGATCGCAGATCGGGCAGTCGAGGGGGTGGTTGATCAGCAGGAACTCCATCACCCCCTTGCGCATCTTGTGGACCTCGGGGTTGTCGGTCTCGATCACCATGCCCTCCGCCGCCGGCATGGCGCAGGACGCGATCGGCTTCGGCGAGCCCTTCATCGCGACCAGGCACATCCGGCAATTGCCGGCAATGGAGAGCCGCTCGTGATAGCAGAAGCGCGGGATCTCGATGCCCTGGAGTTCGCACGCCTGCAGCACAGTGAGGCCCGGGTCGACCTCAACCTCCTGCCCGTTGATCGTCAGCTTCGGCATGTCCTTGCACCCTCGTCCCGCGCGACGCCCGCCCCTGGTCCCGCCGAATCACGCGGCCTGGCGCGCCGCCGCGGCTTCCCGTTCGCGAATCCGCCGCTCCAGTTCCGGCCGGAAGTGGCGGATCAGGCCCTGGATCGGCCACGCCGCGGCATCCCCCAGCGCGCAGATGGTATGGCCTTCCACCTGCCGCGTCACCTCCTGCAGCACGTCGATCTCGTCCAGCCGGGCGCGCCCCTCTGCCATCCGCACCAACACCCGCCACATCCAGCCAGTGCCTTCCCGGCAGGGCGTGCACTGGCCGCAGCTTTCGTGCATGTAGAAGCGGGACAGCCGGGCGATGGCCCTGACGATATCGGTGGAGCGGTCCATCACCATCACCGCCGCGGTGCCGAGCCCGGTTTGAGCATCCCGCAGTGAGTCGAAGTCCATCAGCACCGTGTCGCACACCGACCGGGGTATCAGCGGCACCGACGAGCCGCCCGGAATGACCGCGAGCAGATTGTCCCAGCCGCCACGGACGCCGCCGGCATGGCGCTCGATCAGCTCCTTCAGCGGTATCCCCATCTCCTCTTCCACGGTGCACGGCTTGTTGACGTGCCCGGAGATGTTGAACAGCTTGGTTCCGGTGTTGCGGGGCCGGCCCAGGCTGGCGAACCAGTGGCTGCCGCGGCGAAGGATCGCCGGCACCACCGCAATGGTCTCGACGTTGTTCACGGTGGTGGGACAGCCATAGAGACCGACACTGGCGGGAAACGGCGGCTTGAGGCGCGGTTGGCCCTTGCGGCCCTCCAGGCTTTCGAGCAGCGCCGTCTCCTCGCCGCAGATGTAGGCGCCGGCGCCGAGGTGGACATGAATGTCGAAGTCCCAGCCGGAACCGCAGGCGTCCCGACCGATCAGGCCCGCCTCATAGGCTTCGTCCAGGGCCCGCTGGAAGGCCTCGGCCTCCCGCCGGAACTCGCCCCGGATGTAGACGTAGCAGGTGTGGGCGGCCATGGCGAAGCCGGCCAGCAGGCAGCCCTCGATCAGCTTCTGGGGCTCGTGGCGGAGGATCTCCCGATCCTTGCAGGTGCCGGGTTCGCCCTCGTCGGCGTTGATCACCAGGTAGTGGGGCCGCGACCCCGCCTGCTTCGGCATGAACGACCATTTCATCCCGGTGCCGAACCCGGCGCCGCCGCGCCCGCGCAGACCGGACTGCTTGACCTCTTCCACCATCCAGTCGCGGCCTTTGGCGATCAGGTCCCGCGTCCCGTCCCAGTCGCCACGGCTACGGGCGTCGGCCAGGGCGGTGGAGTCGAAGCCGTAAATGTTGGTGAAGATGCGATCGCTCGCCTTCAGCATCATGGTCCTCCGTCAGGGCCGCCGGAACCGGTCACGGCATCCGTATCCGGCATGTCCGCCGGCTCGCTGCTGCGCCGTCCAATCCGGGATCCCGGCGTCGGCGTCCGCCCGGCCTTCAAGTCATCCAGGATCGACCGCACCGCGTCCGGCGAAAGATCCTCGTAGTAGTCATCGCCGATCTGCATCATCGGGGCGTTGACGCAGGCGCCGAGACACTCGACCTCGCTCACCGTGAACAGACCGTCCTCGGAGGTCTCCCCCGGATGAACCCCGAGGTGCTCCCGGCAGGTGCGCAGAATCGCGTCCGAGCCGCGCAGCCAGCACGACAGATTGGTGCAGACCTGAACGTGATGCCGGCCCACCGGCTCGAGGTTGTACATGGTGTAGAAGGTGGCGACCTCGTAAACCCGGATGGTCGGCATCTCCAGGAAGTCGGCGACATACTGGATCGCCGCTTGGGACAGCCAGCCGCCGTTCTGACGCTGGGCCAAGTCCAGGAGCGGCATCACCGCGCTGGCCTGCCGCCCCTCGGGATACTTGGCGATGATCACCCTGGCCGCTTCAAGATTCGCCTCGGTGAAGAAGAACGGCGGGGTGGCCCGATCGCCGGCTTCGATCACGTCGTTCATCGGTCGACCTCGCCGAACACGATGTCGAGGGAACCCAGCACCGAGACCGCATCGGCCAGCAGATGCCCGCGGCACAGATAGTCCATGGCGGCCAGGTGCGCGAAGCCGGGCGACCGGATCTTGCAACGATAGGGGCGGTTGGTGCCGTCCGCCACCAGGTAGACCCCGAACTCGCCTTTCGGCGCCTCCACTGCCGTATAGGTTTCTCCCGCCGGCACGTGGTAGCCCTCGGTATACAGCTTGAAATGATGGATCAGCGCCTCCATCGACGACTTCATCTCCGCCCGCGGCGGCGGGGCGATCTTGCGGTCGTCCACCTTCACCGGACCGTCCGGCATCCGCTCCAGGCACTGACGAACGATCTTAAGGCTTTCCTGTATCTCGTACATGCGGACCACGTAGCGGTCATAGCAGTCGCCCGCCTTCCCCACCGGAACATCGAAGTCCATCTGATCGTAGGCGTCATAGGGCTGCGCCTTGCGCAGGTCCCAAGGTACCCCGCTCGCCCTCAGGCACGGCCCCGAGAAGCCGAGATCGAGGGCATCCTTGGCCGGGATGGCACCGATGTCGACGCTCCGCTGCTTGAAGATGCGGTTCTCCGTCAGCAGCGCCTCAAGGTCTTTCATCACGTCCTGGAAGCTCTCGGTCCAGGCCCAGATGTCATCGGCCAAACCGGCCGGCATGTCCTGGGTTACACCGCCCGGGCGGAAATACCCCATGTGCAGGCGGGCACCGCAAACCCGCTCGTTGAATTCCATCAGCCGCTCACGCTCTTCGAACCCCCATAGCATCGGGGTCATCGCACCGATGTCCATGGCGAACGCGCAGATGGTGAACAGGTGGTTGCCGATCCGGCCCAACTCGGCATAGAGGGTGCGCAGGTACTGGGCGCGCGGCGGGGCCTCGACCCCCAGCAACCGCTCAACCGCCAGCGCGAACGCATGCTCCTGGTTCTGGGGCGATACGTAGTCCAGCCGATCGAAGTAGTGCACCGCCTGCAGATAGGTCTTGTACTCGATCAGCTTCTCGGTGCCGCGATGCAGCAGGCCGACATGGGGATCGGCCCGCTCGATGAGCTCGCCATCCATTTCCAGGACCAAGCGCAGCACGCCGTGCGCAGACGGATGCTGCGGGCCGAAGTTCATCGTGTAGTTCTGGATCAGATGCTCGGTCACGGCTGCTTCCCGTACGCTGCTTTCACGCTCAGGTCTTGTCGCTTCCCTGCGCCTTCTCGTCGCCGGCCAGGACCGAAGGGATGCCTTCCCAAGGGCTGAGGAAATCGAAGGTGCGGAACTCCTGCGGCAGCTTGACCGGCTCGTACACCACCCGCTTCTGCTCGTCGTCGTAGCGGACTTCCACATAACCCGTCAGCGGGAAGTCCTTGCGCAGCGGATGACCTTCGAAGCCGTAATCGGTCAGGATGCGCCGCAGGTCGGGATGACCGACGAAATAGATCCCGAACAGGTCCCAGGTCTCCCGCTCCCACCAGTCAGCCGAACCGAACACACTGGTGACGGAGGGCACCGGCTGCGTATCGTCGGTCCGCACCTTGATGCGGATACGGCGGTTGTGGGTGAGGCTCAGCAGATTGTACACCACATCGAACCGCTCCGGCCGCTCCGGATAATCGGCCCCGCACACGTCCACCAGCTGGGCGAACTGGCAGTTGACGTCGTCACGCAGGAAGGTGAGGACCCGAGCGATCGTATCGCGCTGGACGATGACAGAGAGCTCCAGCCCCGAGCGGTCGATCTCCAGCACGGCTTGGCCCAAGGCCAGCTCCAGGTAGTCGGCGAGGTCGTGAAGGGCCGAGTCCATCAGTGCACCCGTCGTCCGTCAATTCGATCCGATCGCGTCGGTGGCCGGCAAAACCCCTATCGCCACAGCCGACCCGTGCGCCTGATCTTCTTCTGCAGCTGGAGGATGCCGTAGACCAGGGCCTCGGCGGTGGGCGGGCAGCCGGGCACGTAGATGTCCACCGGCACCACCCGGTCGCAGCCACGGACCACCGAATACGAATAGTGGTAATAGCCGCCGCCGTTGGCGCATGAGCCCATGGAGATCACGTAGCGGGGCTCGGCCATCTGGTCATACACCTTGCGGAAGGCGGGCGCCATTTTGTTGGTCAGCGTGCCGGCGACGATGATCACGTCCGACTGCCGCGGGCTCGGGCGGGGGACCACCCCGAAGCGATCGAGATCGTAGCGGCTGACGTAGGCATGCATCATCTCGATGGCGCAGCACGCCAGCCCGAACGTCATCGGCCAGAGGGAGCCGGTCCGCGCCCAGTTGACGAGGCCGTCGAGCGAGGCGAGCAGGAAGCCCTTGTCCTTCAGCTCACTCTCCACCCGGTCGAGCACCAGCCCCGGCGGCGGGGTTTCAACCCGTTGATTCATCTCGCTTCTCATTCCCACTCCAGCGCTCCTTTCCGCCACTCATATATAAATCCGACGGTGAGCACTGCGAGGAAAACCATCATCGACCAGAAGCCAAACGCCCCGATATCCGTGAGGGCGACCGCCCACGGAAACAGGAACGCCACCTCGAGATCGAAGATGATGAACAGGATCGCCACCAGGTAGAAGCGGACGTCGAACTTGCTGCGGGAATCCTCGAACGGCTCGAACCCGCACTCGTACGGGGACTCCTTAGCGACGTCGGGACGCTGCTGCGCCACCACGTAGGACATAGCCACGGCGGCGCCGGCGACGACGATGGCGATCCCGAGAAAGATCAGGATCGGAAGGTACTCGGCAAGGAGCTGGTACTCGGCGAGGAGAGCGCCCATGGTGTTGTCCCTGTGGCTGGCGAGGCCCGCGGCACGGACGCCCCCCATGGAGGTCCGTGACGGCGGCGTGCCGGCTGGCGGGAGTGACGGGACTCGAACCCGCGACCTCTGGCGTGACAGGCCAGCGCTCTAACCGACTGAGCTACACCCCCGGGAACCCTTGCAAGCCGGGTCAGAACCGATCCTCTACCCCCTGCCCCCTGCGACTGTCAAGGACGCCCCGGCGGCGGGCAGTCGGGAGGCCCCCGGCCGAGACGGCCGCGGTCGTCATAAGACCCACCACGATCGGGCAGCCCGCCGGCGCCCCATCATCCGATACCGCAACAACCATGCAATCCACCAGAGAAGGCGCTTCGGCCACGCCCGCCGCTGACGATGACGCAAGACGCGTGGGTGCCCGGGACAAGCGCGGGCCAGCCGGTCCGACCACTCCCGGCGGGCCGCAAAAAGGGGTGGTGTTTGCCACCACCCCTCTGCTTTGTTCGTGAAGCGTCCCCGAGGCGTCGGATTTGATATGCCGACCGATCGGGCTTTGCGCTTTGCCGCTGACCGGACGCCGCCCGGCGCCCCGGTTCCTGCGTCTTCCAGGTGAGGCGCGCGAACGCGCCGCACTCCCTGCATTACGGCAAGTCTATCGCACCCCGGTCTTGCCGGCGAGTGAATTCCCGATGACCGCCGCCGGCGATGGCGGGCCCCGGCCTCAGCCGAACTTGTAGAGGATGCCGTAGCCGCCGCGGGGATAGGCCCACTGGATTTCCTGGCCGACGGCCTTGGCGACGATCCGGCAGGTGCCGCACTCGAAGCAGCCGTCGAGGGTGCCGCTCAGTTGCCCGTCGGGCTGCACCGACCAGCACCCGGCCGGGCAGATGTCCACCAGCGTCCGGAGCGCCGGCGATGCCTTCAGCGGCTCGGATATCGAGATGTGGGGGCGGCCTTCGTCCACCACGTAACGGTTCTGGAACAGTTTCTCTTCGACCTTGACGGAATTGATCATCATCGTACGGCCCTCGCCAGTCTGAGCGCGTCACCCACCAGTCCCCGCAACGACCGGCCCTTAAGGAAGCTTCTGACGATCTGCCGCTCCTTCGACCGCTTGTCGACCCCATCGACGCGGAACCAGGTATCGGCGGCGCCGGCCAGCAACTTCGGGTAGGTGGTGACAAACTGCTTGTTGCGATGCAGGACCTGGGGCAGGTCCCGGTATTTCCGCAGGTCCTTCATGACGTAGCTGTCTTCGAGACGCTTGCGGTAGAGGGAGAGGTTGCGGCCGTTCATCGGCTTGCCCTCCCGCTTCAGGTCGATCACCGTCTCGGCCGCGATCCGGCCGGTGGTCATCGCCATGTTGGAGCCCTCCCGGTGCAGGGAATTGACGAACTGCCCGGCGTCGCCGGCCATCAGCCAGCCGTCGCCGAACACCTTGGGCACCGCCCGGTAGCCGCCTTCCGGGATGAGGTGGGCGGCGTACTCCTTCACCTCGCTGCCGGCCAGCAGCGGCCGGATCGAAGGATGCTGCTTGAACCGCTCCAGCAAATCGTACGGGCGGGTCTTGGACGCAGCGAAGTCCGACACCAGGCAGCCGATACCCACCGAAAGGGACTCCCGGTTGGTGTAGATGAAACCGGTGCCGAGCATCCCGTCCGTGATGGTGCCGGCGGCCTCGATCACCACGCCTTCGTTTTCGCCAATGTTGAAGCGCTGCTGGATCACCTCTTCGGGCAGGAAGTGCATTTCCTTGACGGCGAGCGCCACGTTGTCGGGCTTCAGTTCGTCGCGGAGGCCCGACCGCTGCGCCACCAGGGCGTTTACCCCGTCCGCCAGGATCACCACGTCGGCGTGGATGTCGCCGCCGGCACGATCGGTGCGGACGCCCACCACCCGGTCACCGTCCTTCAGCAATTCGGTCACCGTCGTCTCGCAGATCAGCAGCGCGCCGGCCGCCTGCACCTTCTTGGCGAACCACTTGTCGAACTGGGCCCGGATGATGGTGTAGCGGTTGGGCAGCTCCTCGTTGAAGCCGTCGGAGCGGTAGTGGGTGCCGACGTGGGCGCTGTCGTCCAGCATCCAGATTCGCTGTTCGACGATGTGCCGCTCCAGTGGGGCATCGTCGCGGAAGTCGGGGATCAGCGCCTGGAGCTGGTCGGCATACATGATGGCGCCCTGGACGTTCTTGGAGCCGGGATACTCCCCCCGTTCCAGCAGCAGGACGCTGACGCCGGCCTCCGCCAGGGTCAGGGCGGCCGCATTGCCGGCGGGGCCGGCTCCCACGACGATGGCGTCAAATCTTTCGGGCATGGTGTCCGCTATCCTCCAGGGTTACTCGGCTGCGACCGCACGCTGGGCGCCGAGACGACGCGCGAACGCTTCGGTGAGCGCAGGCAGAATTGTGAGGGCATCGCCGACGATGGCGTAGGTGGCGAACTCGAAGATCGGTGCCTTGGCGTCGGTGTTGATGGCGACGATCACGTCCGCGCCCTCGGTGCCGACGCGGTGCTGCACCGCGCCGGAGATGCCGGCGGCGATGTAGAGCTTGGGACGGATGGTCTTGCCGGTCTGGCCGATCTGGCGGTCGGCGGTGATCCAGCCCTTCTGAACCAGAGGGCGAGAGCCGCCGTATTCGGCCCCCAGCACCGACGCGAGATCCTTGACCAGGGCGAAGTTTTCCGGCCCGCCGAGGCCGAGGCCGCCTGCCACCACCACATCGGCGAAGGCGAGACGGGCCTTGTCCTGATCCGAGTCCGGGATGAAATCCAGCACCTTGGTGACGATGTCGTCTTCGGCCATGTCGAGGTGATGGGCGACGACGCGGATCTGCCGCGCCGGATCCGGCGCCGGCATCTCCATCACGCGCGGCCGGACCGTGGCCATCTGCGGGCGGAAGTTCAGGGTGTGGATGGTGCACAGCAGGCTGCCGCCGAAGGTGGGGCGGGTGGAGGCCATGCTGCGGGTCTCGAGATCGATGGCGAGGGCGGTGCAGTCGGCGGTAAGCCCGGTGGCCAGCGTGGTGGCGACGCTGCCGGCCAGATCCCGCCCCAGGGTGGTGGCGCCCAGCAACAGAATTTCCGGCTTGAAGGTGTTGACCAGGTCCGTCAACGCCTCGGTAAACGGGACCGTGCGGTAATCGGCCAGCACGGGTGATTCGATCACGTAGGCCACATCCGCGCCGTAGTGCGCCGCTTCTGCGGCGACCGCGCCAACCCGCCCCGCGGGCGGACCCAGCACCACCGCGCCCACCTCCACGCCCAGGGTGTCGGCCAGCTTGCGGCCTTCGCCGATCAGCTCCCACGACACCGGATGGACCTGGCCGCGCTCCAACTCGACGAACACCCAGACCCCCTTGTAGGCCTTCAGGTGCTCCGGCAGCTCCTTGCTGCGGCCGGCGGCTCCCGGTCGCGCGGGGGTGGGCCTTTTTGCGTCGGGCATTTTCTCTCTCCTCAGCCGGCCTGCCGGCGTCCAGCCATTTCCGACCGGAGCGAGGGCTTGGCCGCGAAGATGACGTCGATGGCGGCATCCGCGATCTCCTGCGGAGACTTGCCGGAGGTCTCGATCGGGGTGGCCTTCTCGGTGCGTGGCGTCGGTGCGAATACCTTCTTGACCACGGTGGGTGACCCGCGGAGCCCGCACCGCCCCGGCTCGTCGACCCCCGCTTCCGCCGCACCCCAGGTGGCGATTTCGGCCCGGGCGGCGCGGAACATGTCGTCCATGCCGGCGAAGCGGATGTGGTTGGTGCCCTCCAGCATGGTGATCAGACAGGGCAGCCGGGTTTCCAGCACCTGCACCCCGCCCTCGGCACGGCGGTGCACCACAATGCGGCGCAGCGACGGGTCCAGCTCGACGATCCGCTCCACGTAGGTGAGCTGGTTCAGCCCGAGGCGGACGGCGATGCCCGGCCCCACCTGGGCGGTGTCGCCGTCGATCGTCTGCTTGCCGGTGAACACCATGTCCACCGGCGTCTCCTGCCCGATGCGGGCGATGGCGCTGGACAGCACATAGGACGTGGCCAGGGTGTCGGAGCCGGCGAACAGCCGGTCGGTCAACAGGATTGCCCGATCCGCGCCAAACGACAGCGCCTTGCGCAAGGCGGCATCGGCCATCGGCGGGCCCATGGTGATCACGGTAACGGTGCCGCCGAAGCGGTCGCGCAGCGCCAGCGCCTCTTCCAGGGCGAACAGGTCGAAGGGGTTGATGATGGTCGGTACCCCCTGGCGCATGATGGTGTTGGTCACCGGATGGATGCGGATCTGCGCGCTGTCCGGCACCTGCTTGATACAGACGACGATATGCATGGTGCAGCTAGTCCCCTTTGGCCCGTGCGGGCCCGGTGATGGCGCTGAGCGGTACGAACGCCCGGCGTTCGGCGGGACGCGCCTCCGCATCCCGCAGCACCTTGAACACCCGTTCCTTCAGCGGCTCGGACCGGACGAAATCGTCGTAGGCCTGCGCCAGCATGGCGCGGAACCGTTCCGCCAAAGCGGCGTCGGACTCGCCCGGAATCTCCGCCGCCGAAAGGTAGTCATGGGCGCGTTTGAGAATGTGCAGCCGGCACACCCGGACGACCCGCGGGTCGTAGGCGATGCCGAAGTGATCGAGAAACTCCTCGGCCGTCGCCAACTCGCCCAAGGTGTCGCGAAGCTCCGTCATGCCGCACACTCCCGATTGGTGCCGGTTTCGGCATGAAACTGCAGCAAAAGCTCGGGTGTGGGCGCGGCTTTGTGCCGGGCGGCATGGCGCCGCACCCGGGCGAGGATCGCCACGGCCTGGGCAGGATCGAGGCTGAGGCCCAGCTCGCCGCAGGCATGGGTGATGGCGGCAATGCCGGAATGCTTGCCGAGAACGATGCGATGGTCGCGCCCGAGGGTGACCGGATCGAGACCCTGATAGGTTTCGCGGTCCCGCAGCAAGCCGTGAACGTGGATGCCGGCCTCGTGGGTGAACACGGCGGAACCGACGATGCTTTTGCCGGCCGGGACCGGCCGTCCGGAAGCCCGTTCCACCAGGGCGGAGATGGCCGGCAGGCTCTCCGCGGCAACGCC
>REES01000129.1 GCA_007694935.1 Rhodospirillales bacterium | reverse complement strand
GCTCGCCCGCTTATAGGCGGCCAGCAAGTTAGCACCGTCATCGGTGTCGAGAAAGTCCTTAAGCGCCCCAACCCGGTTGGTGAGACGCACCAGATCGTCCTCCCGCCCGTCCGCGAACACGGCGGCGATCAGGTCATGGCGTACCCCCCGCTCACGGAGATGGACCTTGAGGCGATCGGCGAAGAAGGCGAGCAGGTCCTGCATCTCGTTCGGCGACGCCTCCGGCAGGCCGCGGTACTGATCCCGCGCGAACGCAAAGACCGGCAGCAGCGGCAGGCGCAGGCGGTTCTCCAGAACGATGCGAATGACCCCGAGCGCCGCCCGGCGCAATGCGAACGGATCCTTGGACCCGGTCGGCTTCTCGTCGATGGCGAAAAAGCCGACCAGGGTATCGATCCGGTCGGCCAGCGCCACCGCGACACTGACCGGTGCGGTGGGACAGCCGTCACCCGGCCCCTGGGGCTGGTAGTGGTCGCCGATGGCCGCGGCCACCGCCGCCGCCTCGCCATCGTGCAGGGCGTAGTACCGGCCCATCACGCCCTGGAGCTCCGGGAACTCGCCGACCATGGCGGTGGTGAGGTCGGTCTTCGAAAGCCGTGCGGCACGGCCGGCGTCTGTCGTATCGGCGCCGCAATCGGGTGCCACCCGGACCGCCAGCGCCTCCAGCCGCCGCACCCGGTCGAGATCACTCCCCAGCCGGGCGTGGAACACCCGATGGCGGAGATCGGCTACGCGGCTTTCCAGCGAACGCTGGCGGTCATGATCCCAGAAGTACCGGGCATCGGCGAGCCGTGCCCGCAGCACCCGCTCGTTGCCGGCCACGATGGCCCGGCCGTGATCGGCACCGGGCGTGTTGGCGATCATGATGAAGCGGGGTGCGAGATGGCCGGACCCGTCCTCAAGCGCAAAGTACTTCTGGTGTGCCCGCATCGCCGTGGTCAGCACCTCCCGGGGTACCGCCATGAACCCTTGGTCGATCCGACCCATCAGCACCACCGGCCATTCCACCAGGCCCGTCACCTCGTCCAGCAGGGCCGCATCCGGCGTCACCCGGAGTCCCTCGCTGCGGGCTTCATGAGCGGCGGCATGCTCGATGAAGGCGCGGCGACGACGCTGGTCGACGATCACCCGCGCCATGTCCAGCTTGCCGACGTAGTCGGCAAAGCCCGACACCTCGATTGGTCCCGGCGCCAGGAAGCGATGGCCGAGGGTCTCCCGGCCGCTCCGGATCGCCGTCCCCGGCTCGCCCGCGTCACCCGAATCCAGGGCAAAATCGACCACCTGCCCGTCCAGCAACAGCAGGATCGCCTGCAGCGGCCGCACCCAGCGGAGCCGTCCGTGGCCCCAGCGCATGGATTTCGGCCAAGGAAAGCTGCGGATGATCCCCGGAAGCACCGCCGCCGCCACCGCCGCGGTCGGTTGCCCTTCCTTGCGGATGTCGGCAAAGAAGAAGCTGCCCTTGGGCGTCTGCCGCACCGACACCTGATCCCGGGTGAGACCCACCGAGCGAAGGAACCCATCCACCGCCGCCGCCGGTGCATCGGCCCGCGGTCCGCGACGTTCCTCCGCGGTGTCCGGCTGCCGGTCGGGCAATCCATCCATCACCAGGGCCAGGCGGCGCGGGGTGACGAACGCCTCCGCCCGGTCGAAGGTCAACCGCTCGTCCAGGAAGGCGCCGGAGACAAGTCGCTTCAGGTCCTCGGCCGCCCGCGCCTGCATCCGGGCGGGGATTTCCTCGCTCACCAGTTCCAGCAGCAGCTCGGCCATCCGCCGATCAAGCCCCGGCGGCCCGGCTTTTCAGCCAAGCCTCGCAACAGCCGCGCGCCAGCGTTCGCACCCGGGCGATGTAGGCCGCCCGCTCGGTCACGCCGATCACGCCGCGGGCGTCCAGCAGATTGAAGCGGTGACTAGCCTTGATGCACTGCTCATACGCGGGCAGGGCCAGCCCCTGGTCGAGCAGGGCCCGGCATTCCGCCTCGGCATCGGCGAAGTGGCGGAACAGCCGGTCGGTATCGGCATGCTCGAAGTTGTAGGCGGAGCCTTCCCGTTCCGCCTGAAGAAACACATCGCCGTAGGAGACGCCGGCACCGTTCCAGTCGAGATCGAACACGTTGTCGACCCCCTGGATATACATGGCGAGCCGTTCCAGGCCGTAGGTGAGCTCGACCGAAACCGGATCGCACTCGATCCCGCCCACCTGCTGGAAGTAGGTGAACTGGCTGATCTCCATGCCGTCGCACCACACTTCCCAGCCGAGCCCCCAGGCCCCGAGGGTGGGGCTTTCCCAGTCATCCTCGACAAAGCGGATGTCATGCACCGCGGCATCGATGCCGAGCGTCGCCAGGCTGTCCAGGTACAGCGCCTGGGACTCGGCGGGCGACGGCTTGAGCAGCACCTGGAACTGGTAATAGTGCTGGAGGCGGTTGGGATTCTCGCCGTAGCGGCCGTCGGTGGGGCGGCGGGAGGGCTGGACGTACGCAGTGCGCCAGGGCTCCGGCCCAAGGGCACGCAGCGTGGTCGCCGGATGGAAGGTCCCGGCGCCCACCTCCATGTCCAGCGGCTGGAGCACCACACAGCCGTGCCCCGCCCAGAAGCTCTGGAGTTTCAGTATCAGCGCTTGGAAGCTTGCGTCAGAGACGGCCATGAGCTGGAACTTGCCCGCGACGCCCGGCGGGATCTTCTTATGCCGTCGGGAAACGGGCGAGACCATACTGCCGCCGTTGCCGCCGGGTCAAGGCGAGGTCGCACCCCCCGTCTTCAACCAACAAAGGGACAGTCCGACCGATCGCACCGGGCTGCGCCGCGTACCGGCATGAAGGTGCGGCAGACGGGGCAGCGCACGGTCTCCTCCACACCGCCGCCGTCGCCTTCTGCTCGGCCCCCTTCGCGGTCCGGGTCGCCAGCGACGGCCCGACGCATCCGTTGCAGCCGTGCCTGCTCCCGGTGGCGCACACCCTCCCACCATCGATAGCCGCGCCAAACCGCAACGGCGACGAGCACCGTCAACAGGAGTTGGGAGAGACCGAGCATCGTCTGCTTGTAGCATCGAACCGGCCGGCGGGGTAGACCGCGCCGCAAGCCAGCCCCGCCCGGCGGCAAAACCGGCGCTCACAGGCCATAGCGGGCCCACAGCGAGCGCTCCTCCAGGGCGGCCAGGGCTTGGTCGGCCCAGGATTCCCCGAGCGGTGCCAGCTGTCCGGTCCGGCCGAACCACCGCCGCCACCACATGCCGCCCCCGCCGACCACCCGCAGCTTGACCTCGTCACCGTAGCGCTGCCGCATGGTGGAGCGGAGGTCGCCGAGGCCATCGATCAGGCCCAAGGACAGCGCCTGGCGACCGCTCCACCAGCGCCCGGAGAACAGCATCTCCTCGTCGCCGGAAAGCTTGCCGCCGCGGCGCTTGCGCACCTGCTCCCGGAACGTCTCATGCACGTCCTCGAGGAAGGTCTCGAGGTGCGCCACTTCCTCCGGCTTCTCCTCGCGAAACGGGTCGAGGGCGGCCTTGAACGCCCCGGCCGTCCGCACTCGCCGCTCGACACCGATGCGCTTCAGCAAGTCGGGGAAGCCGAAGGACCCAGCGATCACCCCGATCGAGCCAATCACCGAACTGGCGTCGGCGTAGATCTCATCGGCGGCGGTGGCGAGCCAATACCCGCCCGAGGCCGCCACATCCTCGGCGAACGCGATCACCGGAACCCCTTCCTCGTCGGCGAGAGAACGGATGCGACCGGCGATCAGAGCCGATTGCACCGGCGAACCGCCGGGAGAGTTGATCGCAAGTGCCACCGCCTTGACACCCCGCATACGGAACGCGCGGTTGAGGACCGCCGCCATCCCGGCCAGCGACAGCCCCTGGCGCAAGGCCCCCATGCCGCCGATGAGACCGTGCAGTCGCACCACCGCGACCACCGGGGGCGGGCTGCGAAACCGCTCGAAGGGCAGAAACGACAGCAGGGGGGGCTTGCTCATGGCGGGCAATCCTCTTGATGTGCTTGGCGTTCGCGGCCGATACCTTCGGCCGAGCGGTCGGTGAGGTCAAGCGGCGCGGGGCCACAGCGACAACGGTTCCATATGGCGAAGGACCGCCTCCGCCTCCGCGGTGAAGCGGCCGTCCGGCCCGTGCAATACCAATCCGGGCAGCAGCCGCAGGGGCGATAGCGCCGCCTTACGGCCGGTGACGATCACCCGTCGGGCCGGCCGATCCCGACCGGGCCACAGCGGAAACACCCCAAGATCGCCGAGCCGCCCCGTCAGCGCAGCCAGCAGCGCGTCGAGCCGGTCCGCCCGGTGAATGACAGTGATGGTCCCGCGCGGGCGAACCGCGGCCACCGCCGCCTGCGCCCAGACCTCCAGCGAAGCCAGCCCTTCCCGGGTGGCGGCGGCCTTGCCGAGATCGTCGGGAGCCCGCCCGCTACCCGGAGGCAGATAGGGCGGATTCACCATCACGTGATCGAACGCTTGGCGGAGCGGGGCCGCCAGAGGCTGGCCGACATCTGCCAGCAGGAAGGAAAGCCGCTCCGCCGATCCGGACTCCCTCGCCCCCGCTTCCGCCCGGGCGATCGCCGCCGGGTCGGTGTCCAGGCCGACGACCGACACATCGGCCACCCGCGCCGCCAGGCACAGCGCCGCTGCACCGCTGCCGGTGCCGAGGTCGAGCACCCGCTCCCCGCCCCGGCCGGGCACGGCCGCCGCCAGCAGCACCGGGTCAATGGCCACACGATAGCCGCGCGCCGGCTGGTGCACCCGGACGCGACCGCCCAGCAGCGCATCGACCGTGGCAGGGTCAATCATCGTCGTGACGGCCGGGCTCGGACCCGGCATCGAGCCGCTTCGCCTCGGCGAGCACCACACGGGCACGGCCGATGTCCGCGTCGGCCACCATCACCCGGGCGGTGATGGCATCCAGCGCACCGCCATAGAGGCTGCTGGTGTGGGCATCGAACACCTCGGCCTCGATCCCCGCCTCGGCCAGGCGGGTGCGCAGCCAACCGAGAAACACCGGATCGTCGGTTCGGACCAGTTCGATCATCGAGCCTTTCCAGCAGAGCGGCGGGGCGGCCGACTCGGGTGCGGGACGGCGCCAGCGAGTGGAAAACCCTTAAGCGGACTTGACCTTCGGGACGGCCGGTTCCTATGCTCTTGCCTGCGGGCACCGGCGTCAAGCAGAGGCGCGATGCGCCGATCTCATAAACGGGCAAGCAGAAGCCCGGAAATCGGGAAGGAGGTCACGTGGGTGTTGCGGCGACCGTGACAGACGGCCCCAAGGGGAAGCCGTCGCTGGTGGATTTGACGACACTGGTGGGGGACGACCTGCAAGCCGTCAACGCGGTCATCATCGCCCGGATGCAGAGCCCGGTCGCAATGATCCCGCAACTCGCCGGCCACGTGGTCGCCGCCGGCGGCAAGCGGCTCCGTCCCATGCTGACCCTGGCTTCGGCACAGCTGTGCGGCTATCGCGGCCGCCGCCACATCGGCCTCGCCGCGTCGGTCGAGTTCATTCACACGGCGACGCTGCTGCACGACGACGTGGTCGACGACAGCGAGTTGCGTCGCGGGCTGGCTTCGGCCAATGCGGTGTGGGGCAACAAGGCCAGCGTGCTGGTGGGGGACTTCCTGTTCAGCCGGGCTTTCGAACTGATGGTGGAGGACGGCTCGCTGGAGGTCCTGCGGATCCTGTCCCGGGCGTCGTCGGTCATCGCCGAGGGCGAGGTGATGCAGTTGATGACCGCCAACGATACCGGCACGGACGAGGCGGCTTACCTGGACGTGATCCGGGCGAAAACCGCGGAGCTGTTCGCCGCCGCCTGCGAGATCGGGGCGGTGGTGGCCGACCGGCCGGCGGCCGACGCGGCCGCGCTGCAATCCTACGGCAGCAATTTCGGGATGGCGTTCCAACTGGTGGACGACCTGCTGGACTACTCGGCGCGGCAGATCACCCTCGGCAAGACCATCGGGGACGACTTCCGCGAAGGCAAGATCACCCTGCCGGTGGTGCTGGCGTACCAGCGCGGCGACGAGGACGAGCGGCGATTCTGGCGCCGGACCCTCGAGGATCTGGACCAGGCACCGGGGGATCTGGACCATGCCATGGAGTTGCTGAAACGGCATGGTGCGCTAGCCGACACCGTGGCGATGGCGCGCCACTATGGCGATCTGGCGGTCCAGGCGCTGGCGACGCTTCCGGCCGGGGCGGAGCGCCGGATCATGGCCGAACTGGTGGATTTCTGCGTCGAACGCGCGTTCTGATACCCGGCGCCGCATCGCCGTCTTGCCGCACTGCCTCGGCTGGCGCTATAAGGACGGCGGCATGGGCGCGGCGGCGCGCATCGGAGTGTAGCTCAGCCTGGTAGAGCACCGTCTTCGGGAGGCGGGGGTCGGTGGTTCGAATCCACTCACTCCGACCACTAATTCCATCAAGGCCATGACGGAGAAGTGGATATACGCGTGGTCCGGGTGACGCGCAGAGCATGGGCTCATCCCGTTGGCTCCGGCGCTGACAGTCTCCCTTGTCACCCGCGGGCTTGACCCGGGGGTCCACAACCCTGGGTACACAGGTGCCGTGGATGGCCGGATCAAGTCCGGCCAAATCTCGGAAGAAGACCTACCGACGTAATGACGTGTCTTGCCCGGGCCCGTCCCGGGCATCCACGCCTTGCCTTTCCTTGAGAAGCGGGCACTGTGTCACGGTTTTTCCGTGGATGGCCGTGACCAGTACGGTCATGACGGCAAGAGCGGATACGCAGGGGGGTCGGTGGTTCGAGTCCACTTACGCAGACCCTGGCGCCGCAACGACAGCGGCCGGGTCAGGGTGTCCCGGTAGTGGCGGTCGAGATACTCGGTGATGATCCGCTTCTTGACGTCGAACGGCATCACGCGCATGGCGATGCGGTCCCACCGGCGAACTGACGTCGAGCCCAGCTTGTCCACTACGGTGACCGGCTCGCCGCCGCACACCAGATCGCGCGCCTGGAACTCCCGTCCCGGGATGCGGTCGACGACCTCCCACACGCTCATGACGGAATCGCGCAACTGCTGCATATAGCGGCGGTTCGCGGCCGCTTCCTTCCAGCCGCGCCGCGTCAATGTGCCATCAGCACCGGCAGTGTCGCGTTCTGCATGATGTGCAGCGTCGCCCCGCCGAAGATCACCTGGGTGAACCGGGTCCGGGTATAGGCGCCCTTCACCAGGAGATCGCAGCCGGAACGGGCACATTCCTCAAGGATGGCCTCGCCCGGAGAAACGCCGGATGGCTTGACCATGTCGTAGGATGCCTTGACCCCGTTGCGCACCAAGTGGTGGACCAGCTCGGTGCCTGGCGGCCCCCCGGGAATCCAGCCCTCGACGGCAAGCACCAGCACTTCCTCGGCAGCAACCAGGAACGGCATGGAGAGCGCAACGGTCCGCGCCGTCTCGGTGCTGCCGTTCCAGGCCACCAGAACCTTGCGACCGATCACTTCCGGCGCCTCCGGGGGTGCCAGCAGCACCGGGCGTCCGCTTTCGAACAGGGCCGCCTCGCACGAGGACTGCCACCGCTCGCTCGCGTCGGAGGCCACCCGGCCGAGGACGATCAGGTCGAAAAGGCGGCCATAAGTTGCAATGGTCGTGCTCTCCCGCCCCTCCAACTCACGCCACGCCGCAGTGGCACCGTCCGCCGGGGCTTCCAACTCTCCATAAGTCACCCCCCGCTCCTCCAGATACTGAAGAAAGTGGCCGCGTGACGCGTCAGCGAAAGCCCGCCACTCCTTGGCGGCCTCGGACAGATATGCCGCGGACACCGGCATGCCGGGCACGATATCCACGTGCGGGTGCTCGCGGACCAGCAGCCCTTCGACATAGCTGCCGAACCGGCTCGCCACCCGACAGGCGGCGTCCAGCGCCGCCCGACCCGCAGCCTCGTCGTGGAACGGCAAGAGGATGGTTTTCATGGTTGTTCCCCCGGTGCGTCGTCGGTTGGTTGGGTCTCGACGGTCATACCCCGGCAAGTATAGCCGCGCCCGCCCCCATTAAGAATCGCAATCGGGACAGCGGCGGGATTTTCTCGCGCAACAGGGCGGACGTGGCCGGCGGCGGGACCCGCCCGGAGGCGGGACCAACCGGCACTTGGCGGCGGCACGGGCGACCATGCGGCGCGGATACCGACGGACCGCGCTCCTCAGCGTTCCAGGCGGAAGCCGACCTTCATAACCACCTGATAGTGCGCAACCTTACCCTCGGCGATGTGGCCGCGGATCTCGCTGACCTCGAACCAGTCGAGGTGATGCAAGGTCTCGCCGGCGGTGGCGATGGCGTTCTGGATGGCCTGCTCAATCCCGGCGGGGGACGTCCCCACCAGTTCCACTTTCTTGTAGACGCGATCGGTCATGCGAACCTCCCTGGCTTCCGGTTGATGGCTGCGCCCGAACGTGGACGCCGCCGAGGCGTTGGTCAATCGCTACCGACGTTCCGCCCACCCGACGACGTGCCCCGGTTTCCCGTCGGAAACGCCCGCCTCCGGTCATGTGGCGCCATCGCTGGGGGGTCCAGAATCTCCCAGCCCCGCAGCCAAGCGGCCCGCCGCAGACCCGGCGACGGGTGCACTGCGACCGGCCGGCCGACGGACCGAAGCAACGCCAGGTCGGAATCGGCATCGGCGTAAGCGGCACAGCCCTCGAGGGGCGCGCCAAGCTCGCGGCAGACGGCTTCGGCGCACCGCACCTTGTCGGTACCGAACGGATGGCGTGATGGCAGCGCCGGCAGGAACCGCCCATCGACACTGGCGCAACGCGTGGCCGCGACCCTTTCCGCACCGATCAAGTGGGCGATCGGTGTGGCGATGAAGTCCGGCGTGCCGGTAAGCAGGACCAAGCCCTCACCGCGGCGGCGATGGTCGGCCAGGCGATCGAGCACCCAGCCGCGCAGCCTCGGCCCGATGCGACGGGTGACGAATGCCTGCGCGAGTGTGGCCACCTTCTCGACCTCGAGCCCGGTCAGGTAGGCCTTGTTCTTCTTGAAGACGGCGCAGCCCAGGGCGGGCAACCGGCCCACCGCGAAGGCACCGGCCGCCAAGGCCTGCCGCGGACCGAGCACGCCGCTTGCGAGCAGGTGGAGGATGAAAGCGGGCTCGCTCCCCGGCGGGTCGATCAGGGTTCCGTCCACATCGATGAATACGAGCGTCATGACCGGCTCTCCGCTGCCGGCCGGCCCTTGGCATCGGGCGGGGTGCGCCGGAACACACCCTCCGCCGCGACGAACTCCGCCACCACCGGAACCCCGCGCACCAGGCAGAGCGCAACCGAGATCCATACCAGGCCCAGCGTCACCGCATTCACCGCATCGGACCAAGCCGCCCAGGCTGCCGGATACAGCGCCGGCCACGGCTGAAAGAACAGCACCCAGGCAAAGGTTACCGCCTTGGCAGCGCCATAGACGCCCCGCATCACCCGGCCGGCGACCAGCGCCCGGCCGATCGGCGACCGCATCATCCCGAACGCACTCTCGCCCCGCGAGATCGCGGCGTAGCGGATGGAATCGACAATGGCGCCGCGCACAATGAACACGATGGCGACCCACATCGGAACCAGACCGATGTGGCCGAGCACGATCCAGAGGACGTTTTCCACCACCCGATCCACCGCAATGTCAAAGATGGATCCGAACACCGAGGTTTCGCCCCGCGCGCGGGCGACATAACCATCGACGCCGTCGAGGGCGATGATGAGCACCAGCAGCGGCGCGTTCGCCTGCTGCCAGGCGGGGGGCGCCCAGTACGCCATTGCGACCAGAACGAACAGGAGGCAGAACCGCAGTAGCGTGATGAGGTTGGCCATCCCGATCGTCGCGGCCCCCTTGATCAGGCGGTTGCCCGGGCGCTCGGCCCCCGCAATCGACCCTTAAGCTTAACGGTGGCGTTCCGGTCTTAGCAACATGGTCGGCGCCAAGCGGCAAGGCGGGGGCCATCAGTGCGACCCTTCGTAGCCCCCTCAAATGCCGCCGCCGGCCTCGATCTCGCCGGTGAGGCGCCAGACCCGCTCCAGCAGGGCGTGCAGTGCGGGATCGGGATGGCCGGCCCGTTCCAGCTGCTGCACCGTCCGGATCAGATACTCCCGGTTGAGACCGGCGGCTCCGGCCGCCTTCATGATGATCTCCGCCGACCGCTCGGGCCCCAGATCTCCCGCATACTGCGGATGACCGGGGTCGGCCACGAATGTGTAGGCGTTGGCCGCCCCCTCCGGCAACGCCACCGGCACCTGCCGCGGGACGTAGGCGTAGGAGACCAGCTCCCGTTCATGCAGGTAGGCCTTGACCTGCTCCACCCTGTCGTCGGCCACCCGGAACGCCAACCCCCGGCACGCGCCGCCGGGGGCAAGGCCCAGCACCAGGCCCGGTCGCTCGGGCGTGCCGCGATAATGATGGGAGTAGACGCAGAAAGCGCGATGATAGCCGCGCAGCAGGGCCGGGGTGCTTTCCACGTAAGGAAAGCCGGGCCGCCACATCAGCGAGCCGTACGCGAAAACCCGGAACCCTTCCGTCGGCGACATGGCAGGCGTTTCCCCTGTCAGGCCCCTTCGCCGGAGCAGGCCGGCGTCACCCCGGCGCCTCTCCGTCCAGGTCGTGCCAGAGATCCAGCACCGCCCCCGTCAGCTTGAGGCCGGTATCCGTCGCCTCCTGTCCCACCGGGATCAAGCCGCTGCGCCGCAGCCCCGCGACATCGGCCTCGCCACCGCCCCGCACGATCATCGGCAACTCGGGGAACTGGTGGCGCCGGATGGCCGCCAGCGCCTCGGCCACGCCGGGGGCATCCGTCGCCACCACCACGGCGAGGGCATCGCCGGCACAGACGCCCTGCAGAACCTCCGGCCGGGTGGCATCGCCGAAGAACACCGGCTCCTCCGAGGCCCGGCCGCGGCGCACCCGTTCCGGATTCAGGTCAAGAATGACATAGGGCACACCATACGCCTTCAGCATCCGTGCGACGATGGCACCGATTTCCCCGTAGCCGGCGATAATCACGTGCCGGCGTACGTCCAGCACCTCCCCCGCCAGCTCCGCCGCGAAGCCGACGCCGCGGCGCTCCAGCCGGGTCAGCAGCCGCATCCCGGCCTTCACCGCCACCGGCGTCACCATCATCGTCACCGCCACCATGGCAATCAGGACCCCGGCTTCCTCGGCCTCCATCAGGCCGGCGGCGGCTGCGGCACCGAAGGTAACGAAGGCGAGCTCGCTGCCCTGGGCCAGCATGCCCCCCAGCCGAAGCGCCCGCCCCGGTGGCGAGCCGAATGCCATCGCCAGCAGCAGGACGATCAGCCCCTTGGCCACCATCAAGCCCGCCGCCAGGGCCAGAATGGTGGTGGACTGCCCCGCCAGCAAGCCGGTATTCACCGACATGCCGACGGACATGAAGAACAAGCCGAGGAGCAGTCCGCGGAACGGCTCCACGTCCGCCGCCACCTGATGGCGGAACTCGGTCTCCGCCAGCAGCAGGCCGGCAAGAAAGCCGCCGAAGGCCATTGAAAGGCCGGCGAGTTCGGTCCCGCCGGCGGTCGCCAACGCCACCAGCAGCACCGTGCCGGCGAACAGTTCGGGGCTCCGCACCCCGGCGACCAGCCGGAACAGCGGGCGCAGCAAGAGGTAACCGATACCGACGATGGCAGCGATGGCGGCGGCGGCCTTGACCACCGCCAGGCCCAGGGCAAGCCACAAGGGACCGTCGCCGCGGCCGAGCGTCTCCACCAGCACCAGGATGGGACCGACGGCCAGATCCTCCAGCAGCAGGACCGTGACCGCAAGCTGGCCCATCGGCACCGTGAGCTTGCCGATATCCCCCAGCACCGGCAGCACGATCGCGGTGGAGGACAGCGCCAGGCTGGCGCCGATCAGCACCGCAACCGGCCAGTCGAACCCGGCATAGGCCGCCGCCGTGGCCAGGGCGGTCGCGGTCACCAGCACTTTGGCGATGCCGAGGCCATAGACGCCGGCCGGGGTCAGCCGCAGACGCTCGCGGGTGAACTCCAGACCCAGGGTGAACATCAGGAACACCACCCCGAGGGCGCCGATCGCCTGGGGCGCCTCCACGTCGGCGATCAGGCCGAGCCCGCCGGGGCCGATGATGACACCGGCGGCGAGGTAGCCGACCACCGCACCGACCCTGAGGCGCTCCGCCAACGGCACCAGGATCACGGCCGCGGCCAGAATGATCAGCACGTCGGCAAGAAACGACGACGCCATCAGCCCATCCGCGCTCCATCCCGCCGGCGAACCGCCATCACCGACCGGCCTGAAGGCTTACGGTATCGGCTGCCGTATGGCAAAGTGGAGTTCGCTTGAGAGGAGACCGCCGTGCACGGCTCCCCCTCCCATGGAGCCATGCAGAAAGCGAACTGGAGACGCACCAGCATGAGCCTCCGGGGCAATGACGGCTGCGGCCACAACCGCCGATGAAGGGGCTTCGGCGCGCCCTGCTGATCGCGAGCGTCGCCATGATCGCCGGGTGCGAACCGGCGCCGGAAACCACGTTGACCGGCAATGCCGAACGGGGGGCGATGCTGTTTCGCCAGCAGTGCGAAGCCTGCCACGCGGTGCGACCGGGGCTGATCCGGGAGGGGCCGTCGCTCCACGGCGTCGTCGGCGCTACCGCCGGCACCATGCCCGGGTTCTATCGCTATGTCGGGCTGCGCAACGCCGATCTGGCGTGGACGCCAGAGACCCTGGACCGCTGGCTCGCCGATCCCCGAGGCTTCCTCGGCGGCCGTGCCACCAGCAAGACCGCCCGGGTCAGCGATGCCGACGACCGGGCGGATATCATCGCCTTCCTGGCGACGCTTCGCTAGCGCGGCGAAAGCGGGCGCTCGATCAACCGGACAGTGGAGGACAGGAGGGATCATGCTCAGTCACGTCACGATCGGGGTGGCCGACCTCGGCCGCGCCAAGGCGTTCTATGACCGGGTGATCGCGACCCTCGGAATTGGCTGCGTGGTGGATGAGCCGGAGCACGGACTCGTCGGTTACGCCGAGACACCGACCTCCGGACCCCAGTTCTATCTGATCCGGCCCATTGACGGGCGCCCGGCCGGGGCGGGCAACGGCCAGACCTTCGCGTTCCTGGCCCAGGATCGCGCCACGGTGGACCGCTTCCATGCGGAAGGGCTGGCCGCCGGGGGGCGCGACGAGGGCGCCCCGGGGCTGCGCCCGCACTACCACCCTAACTATTACGGGGCCTATCTCAGGGACCCGGACGGCCACAAGATCGCCTGCGTCTGCCACCGCTCGGAGGGATGACGGTTTCGGGCGGTCGGGCGAGGCGGCGATGATGGTTCGCGCCGGCTGCAGCCAGAGAGTGGGGCGAGTGCAAACCGGAACAAGGAGCATGTGACATGACACTGGCAAAACGAATCGGTGCCACGGCCGTTGC
>REES01000127.1 GCA_007694935.1 Rhodospirillales bacterium | reverse complement strand
GGTCCAGGGCGGCCTTGAGATCCTGGCCCTTGAGGCGCAGGCCCGGCAGCGGCTTCTTGCTCATCGTCGGTCTCCGTTGCGGTGTTCGACACTCGCTTGGCGGCGTGGGCGGCCCCCGCGCCCTGCGGCTCGAACCGGAGCGCGCTCTGTGTCAACGAACGTGAGACAGTTCCCCCCGGAAGTTTAGACTTGAGGGCGCAGGAGGACGATCTCGTGGTTATGCCCGATAAAGCTGTAGGCACGCCCGCTGCTGCTACACCACCAAGAGGGACACGATATCACCCCACCATCGGCGCGTCAGCGGACGCGGAACGCGGCAAACGCCGCCACCACCCGGCGGCCAGCAAACCCTTCGACTTCCAGCTGATCAGAGCCACACTGTGTCCGCATCGGACCCCGCTCCGGAACCTGGTAAGCCTTTTCTGCAAAACGACTTTCCCAGATTCCCGGGGCCGATACACCCCTCCCGTTGAGACATCGGGCTAGGACATCAGGTCCTCCATCTTGCGGAGGATGAACTCCCGGAATACCGCGATGCGGTTGGAGTGGCGCAGTTCCTCCGGATAGACGAAGTAAACGTCCAGCACGGGGCCACGCAGTTCCGGCAGGATCTCCACCAGGTTGCCGGCCTCGTTGTTGAGGTAGTGAGGCAGCGCACCGATGCCGATGCCGCTCTGCACCGCCCGGAAGATGGCATACGTGCTGTTGACCCGCAGAAACGCCTTGCGCCGGGTGCCATCGGGCCGGCCCGCTTCCAGCAGCCAGTTGAGCCCGGGAACCGGCGGGCGGGCGTCATCGCCGAACACCACAAGCCGATGGCTGTCGAGGTCGTCCGGCCGCTTCGGCATGCCGTGCTTCTGGAGATAGCTCGGCGCGGCAAACACGTGGTAGCGGAGCGACATCACCCGACGCTGGATCAGGTCCGACTGGGTCGGCGGGGTCATCCGGATGGCGATGTCCGCTTGCCGCATGGAGAGATCCAGCTCGTCATCGGTCAGCACCAACGACACTTCGATTTCGGGGTGATCCTCCAGGAACTCCTTGAGCCTGGGGGCAAGCCAGACCGAGCCGAAAGCCACGGTCGTGGTCAGCTTGAGGGGGCCCTGCGCCCGTTCCCGGCTCTCGACGAGTCGCGCCTCCGCCGACTTCAGCTTGGTGAAGATTTCCCGCACCGCCTTGAGCAGGATTTCCCCCTGCTCGGTCAGCATCAGGCCGCGGGCGTGACGGTGAAACAGCGGCACCTGAAGGGTTTGCTCCAGGCCGCTGACCTGCCGGCTCACCGCCGACTGGCTCAGGTTGAGCGTCTCGCCCGCGCGAGTGAAGCTGCCCGCTTCCGCCACCGCGTGAAACACCCGAAGCTTGTCCCAGTCCATGCCCTTCATCGCGATGGCCGTGCCGGCCCCCCCTTTGTCGAGAGCGATAACGATGACCCGGCCTCGCCGTCGCCCACAACCCGGATCCGACGTGTCACCGCCCGGCCGGCCCCTGAACGGCCGGGCGACACCGGCAGCGGCAACGTCCTATTCCGCGGCGGCGGCTGCGTGCTCATGCAATGCGAGATAGCGTTCGGCCTCCAGCGCCGCCATGCATCCGGTGCCGGCGGCCGTGACCGCCTGCCGGAACACCTTGTCCTGAACATCGCCGGCGGCGAACACACCGGCAACGGATGTCACGGTGCTGTCGGGCTTGGTCAGGATGTAGCCTTCCGGATCCACCTCCAGGTAATCGCGGAACAATTCCGTGTTCGGGGTGTGACCGATGGCGATGAACACCCCGGTCACGGCAACGTCATGCAACGCCTGGGTCTTGACGTTGCGCACCCGCAGGCCGGTCACCGCCGGCGGCGGTCCGGCGTTGCCGAGGATCTCGTCAACCACCGTGTCCCACAGAACGACGATGTTGGGATTGCGAAAGACCCGGTCCTGGAGGATTTTTTCGGCCCGCAGGCTGTCCCGCCGATGGATGATGGTGACCCGGCTGGCAAAGTTGGTGAGGAATAGGGCTTCCTCCGCAGCAGTGTTGCCGCCGCCCACCACCGCCACCTCCTGGCCACGAAAGAAGAAGCCGTCACAAGTGGCGCAGGCGGACACGCCGTAGCCCTTGAATGCCTCCTCGCTGGCGAGGCCGAGCCAGCGGGCGGACGCCCCGGTGCAGATCACCAGGGTCTCCCCCCGGTAGGACGCCCCCGAATCGCCGATGGCGACGAACGGCCGCACCCCGAGGTCCACCGCGACGATGGTATCGTCGACCATTGCCGTGCCGACATGGGCGGCCTGGGCCTCCATCTGTTCCATCAGCCAGGGCCCCTGGATCGCCTCGGCGAAGCCCGGATAGTTCTCCACGTCGGTGGTGATGGTAAGCTGCCCGCCGGGCTGCAACCCCCGCACCAGGACCGGGGCCAGGTTGGCGCGTGCCGCGTAGATCGCGGCGGTGCAGCCGGCCGGACCGGAGCCCAGGATCAGGACCTTGCTGGCGTGGTTGGTTGCCATCGTCACCTGCCGACCAAGAAGGAGGAAGGCAAACGCCCCTCTTTGCGTGCCATTACGCAGTTGCAGCATAGGAGCCGGATCGGGTAGGCGCAAGATCAGCGGTACGGATCGAGGAAACCCCCGACGAGTGCCCTATCCGACCTTGGCATGATGGCCGGCTTGGAATATCGTTACGTTTGCCATGGACAAGCTTGACCGGAATAACACGCGGCGGGTGAAGCTCGACAGGATCGACCAACGGATCCTGCACGACCTCCAGGCCGACGGGCGGATCACCAACGTCGAACTGGCGCGGCGCGCGGGCATTTCTGCTCCGCCTTGCCTCAGGCGGGTGCGCGCGCTGGAGGAGGCCGGCTACATTCGCGGCTATCATGCCGACCTCGACCCCAAGGCCCTCGGCTTCAACGTCACCGTGTTCGCCCACGTCGGGCTGTCGAGCCAGGCCGAGCCCGACCTGGAAGCCTTCGAGGCTCTGATGGCTACGTGGCCGGAGGTGCGGGAGTGTCACATGCTGGCAGGGGAGACGGATTTCCTGCTCAAGGTGGTGGCCCGTGACTGGGAAGAGTACCAGGCATTTCTCACCACGCGCCTGACGGTTGCCCCCAACGTCAGCCACGTCAAATCGGCCTTGTCGATCCGGAGTTCCAAGTACCGGCCTGGCGTGCCCGTGGCCTCCGACAGGGCAGGCCCTTCGGACTGACCCGTCGGGTCCGTGTACGCCTCGGTGGACCGGGCGCCGGGGCCGGTGGAGGGAAACGCCGCCGCTAGAGCATCGCGACGGCGGCCGTCTGCGGGACGCGAGGTCGCCGGCGGCATGGTCGGCGCGGCGCGTCGAGGGACAGCAGGCTCTCGGCACAGCCGCTTCGGGCGATCTGTTCGGCGCGGGCCGGATCGTCGATAAAGGCCCTGTAGTCCATGTCGTAGAGCAGAACATGATGGGCCAGCCGTTCCGCCAGCGCGCTTTGCAGCAACGCCGCAGCCTTGCGATCGGCGCGGCCGCCGAAGCGCCTGCGCAGCCGCTCCAGGTCAGCGGCGAAAGCCTGATGCTCGCTCCGATGCAGTTCAAGCCCCGGATAGTTGAACGCCTCCAGCACCCGTTCCTCGCGGGCGAAGTGGAACCGGGCATAGAGGCCGAGGGTTTCCAGGGTCGCTGTCACCATGGTCCGGGCTTCGTCGGCATCCCGTATTCCTTGTAGCAGACTGATCACCCGTACCAGGCAGCGGCGGTCGGCATCCAGAGCCGGGATGCCGACTTTCAGGGTGTTGGACCACCGAACCCCCAATCTCACGACCGACGACGTGTGCATCGAGCCCCCCGTTTGGGTTATGTTCGCGCAAACCTAGCACACGCGAATGCCGCGCAACCAGAAAAATGTACCACTAAAAAGATTATTCTCTTCATGGGGGCACACAATGAGCGAATTTCTTCTTATGCGTGCAACCGTCACCCCGACCGTTGGGCCGCCTGCTGCGCCGCGGCGACGGCCAAGCGGTCAGCGCGCTCGTTTTCCGGATGGCCGGCGTGGCCACGCACCCAGTGCCAAGCCACCGCATGCCGGGCCGCCACGGCATCGAGACGGCGCCACAGGTCTGCGTTCTTCACCGGCTTGCGGTCGGCGGTGCGCCAGCCGTTGCGCTTCCAGGCCTCGATCCAGCGGCTGATGCCGTCTCGAACGTACGTGCTGTCGGTATAGAGATCGACCTCGACGCTGCGCTTGAGTGCCTCCAGCCCCTCGATCGCCGCGGTCAGTTCCATCCGGTTGTTGGTGGTTTGCGGGTCCGAGCCGGACAGTTCCCGCTCGATACCCCGCCAGCGCATGATGACGCCCCAGCCTCCGGGCCCGGGGTTGCCGAGGCAGGCGCCGTCGGTGAATATCGCCACCCGGTTCCGAGGGGGCCGGCCCGTTCCACCCGGCGCCGGCTGATCAGGCCCCGTCGAGGCCATACCCGGCGGGTCCCTGGATGCGGCGGTGGAAGCGCAGCCTGTGCAGATACTCGGCCGGATTCTTCAAGGAGACCAGGGCATTCCTGGGCGTGTGCAGCCAGTCATACAAGCGGGTCGCGAGGAATCGCATGGCCGCGCCCCTGGCCAGCAGCGGCAGCGCCGCCACCTCCGCTGCCGTGAGCGGGCGGCGGTTTCGGTAGGCCAACAGCATCCGCCTCGCCTTGGTGACGTTGAAACTGCCATCGGGCTCGAAGCACCAAGCGTTCAGGCAGATGGCGATGTCGTAGGCGAGAAAGTCCCGGCAGGCGAAGTAGAAATCGATGACACCGGTAAGCCGCTCCCCTTCGAAAAACACATTGTCCGGAAACAGGTCCGCATGAATGACCCCAGCCGGCAGGTCATCGGGCCAGGTCGCTTCCAGAGTGGCCAATTCGTCCGTCAGTTCCTCCGCCAGGTCGGGGGCAACGGTGTCGCCATGGCCGATACAGGCGTCCAGCAACGGCCGCCAGCCCCGGACCGACAGGTCGTTGGGACGGGATCCCGGAAAGCTCATGCCGGCGAGGTGCAGGCTGGCCAGCGTTTCACCGACGGCGGCGCAGTGCTGCGCGGTCGGACGCCTGGGCCACAGCCCCCTCAGAAACGTGACGATTGCGGCCGGGCGTCCGGCCAGCGTGCGCAACGCTTCCCCGTCGCGGGCCCGGACCGGGGTGGGACACGGCACCCGGCCTGCCGCGAGATGCTCCATCAGGGCAATAAAGAACGGCAGGTCGGCAGCGCGGACACGGCGCTCATACAGGGTGAGGATGAAGGTGCCGCGGTCGGTGGCGAGCAGGAAGTTGGAGTTCTCCACCCCCTCGGCGATCCCCTTGCAGGTGATGACCGAACCGATGGCGTATTCCGCGACGAACGCGGCCAACTGCTCATCCGAGACTTCGGTGTAGACTGCCATGCCTGATTCCCGCCCGGCCGGCGCATTCAGCGGCGCCGGCGCCGCGCCAACCATAATCGGCTCGGCCGGCAATGACGATAGGCCCCGATCAAGCGGCAGCGGCCCAAGACCCCGGCGGAGCCGGGCCGTGGGCGGGGTGCTTGTACCGATGGTGCCGCATCATCTAGAGTGCGGGCTCGATCAAGGTTGGCAAGATCAGGGAGACAATGATGCCGGAGTCCGTGATCGCGCAGCGCGCACCGTTCGCGATGGAGGTGGAGGCCGGGCGGAAGTATGCTTGGTGCGCCTGCGGGCGCAGCGCGACCCAGCCGCTGTGCGACGGCAGTCACAAGGACACCGGCTTTTCTCCCGTCATCATCAAGGCTGAGCGGAGCGAGACGGTCTACTTCTGCGGCTGCAAGCGGACTGGTTCCGCACCGTTTTGTGACGGCACGCATAAAGTCCTGTGAGTTCCTCCTGGTGAGACCCTTGGCCGGCAACCGCCGCCCCCCGGATCGACCGCGGGGCACCGTGCTGATCACCGCCGCAGCGCTGGCTGCGACGCTCGCACTCGGCGCCTGCGGCAGCTCCGGGCGCGACAGCGGCCCCCGCTGCCCCGGCGTCCGGCTGCTGGCCGATGCCGCGACCATGACCCAGTTCGCCCCGGGAGCCGGCCGCGACCTGACCGATGTGGACTACCAGGTGGCGTTCACCGACGTCGAGGCGGAATGCCGGCTGGTGCAGAGCCGCCGCGAGGGAAGCGCCATGGTGGTGGCGGTGGCACCGGTGATGACGGCGATGCGCGGTCCGGCCAACAGCGATCGGCGCGCCAGCTTCAGCTATCTCGTGAGCGTGCTCGGCCGTGACGACACCATCCTCAACGTTCAGCGCTTTCCCGTCGCCGTCGAATTCCCGGGCAACCTGACCCGGGTGACGGTGACCGATGACAATCCGCCGGTGATCATCAGCATTCCCCTGCCGGAAGGCGGTGACGGCCGGGCCTACGACATTGTCATCGGCTTTCATCTGACGCCCGAGCAACTGGACTACAACCGTCAGCGGGATGGCCAGGCGCGATAACAGGGGCGGCCGGCCGACGGGCCCGCGACGGCCACCCCGCGAGCGAGGGAGACCTGCTTGACCGACGCACCCGAAGCCCCGGCGCTGAAGCGGACGCCGCTGTTCGACCTGCACCGCAAGCTTGGCGCCAAGATGGTCCCGTTCGCCGGATACCAGATGCCGTTGCAGTACGAGGGAATCCTGGCGGAGCACAACCATTGCCGCCGCGAGGCGGTGCTGTTCGACGTCTCGCACATGGGCATGGCCCTGCTGCAGGGGGACGATGTGGCGACGGCGCTTGAGACTCTGGTGGTCGGCGACATCCGCGGCCTGGCGGCGGGGCGGCTCCGGTACACGCTGCTGACCAACGACGAGGGCGGCATCGTCGATGATCTGATGGTGATCAACGGCGGGTATTATGTCGTGCTGGTGGTCAATGCCGCCCGCAAGGAGGTCGACTTCGCCCTCATCCGCGATCGCATCGGTGACCGTATCGACTTTGAGGTGTGGACAGACCGGGCCCTGTTGGCGCTGCAGGGGCCGGCGGCGGCCTCGGTCCTGGCCCGCCTCGCGCCACCCAGCCGTCACATGCTGTTCATGACCATGGAAACCCTGACGATCGGCGAAATGAAGTGCGGCGTCACCCGGTCCGGCTACACCGGCGAGGATGGCTTCGAGATCGTGGTCGACGATGGGCATGCCGTGGAGCTGGCCAACATGATCCTGGACGAGCCGGAGGTGATGCCCGCCGGCCTCGGCGCAAGGGACACCTTGCGGCTGGAAGCCGGCCTCTGCCTCTATGGCCAGGATCTGGACGAGACCACCACCCCGGTGGAAGCCGGGCTTGCCTGGACCATCGGCCAGCGCCGACGGGAAGAGGGCGGCTTCCCCGGTGACGAGATCATCCTTCGCCAGATGGCGGAGGGACCGAAGCGCAAGCGGGTCGGCATAAACTTGCAGGGAAAGGTTCCGGCGCGCGCCGGCGCCGCGATCACCGACCGCTGGGGCAAGGCGCTCGGGCGGGTGACCAGCGGCACGTTCGGCCCCACCGTGGGGGCGCCGATCGCGATGGGCTACGTCAGCGCCGACCACGCCGACAACAACGCCCTGGTCAGCGTCACGGTTCGCGAGCGGCCGCTGCCCGGACGGGTGGTGCCGATGCCGTTCGTGCCGCATCGCTATGCGACCTGAGTCTTGGCAACGGCATGAGGGGCAGCAGGGGAGCCGCACATGGCAACGACGAGATACACCCGAGAACACGAATGGATCCGGATCGACGGCGACACCGCGACCGTGGGCATAACCGATTTCGCCCAGGAACAGCTCGGCGACGTGGTGTTCGTGGAACTCCCGGAGATCGGACGCCAGGTGTCCAAGGGCGATGAGGCGGCGGTGGTGGAATCGGTGAAGGCGGCGAGCGAGGTGTACGCACCCGCCAGCGGCGAGGTCACCGCGGTGAACGAGGCGCTCGCCGACGAGCCGGCGCTGGTGAACAGCGCGCCCAACGGGGACGGCTGGTTCTTCAAGATGCGGCTCGCCAACCCGGCCGAACTCGACGACTTGATGGATGCCGCCGCCTACAAGGATCACGTGGACAGCCTGGACTGATGCGATACCTCCCGCTCACCGAAGCCGACCGCCGCAGCATGCTTGCCGCGGCCGGCGTGGACGACGTTGACGCCCTGTTCCGGGACGTGCCGGCGGCGGCTCGGCTCCCCGGGCCGGTTTCGGAACTGCCACTCCACGCCGACGAGATGACGGTGGAGCGGGCCTTCCGGGGATTTGCCGGGCGCAACCTGAGCCCGGGGAATGCGCCCTGCTTCCTCGGCGCCGGCGCGTACCGCCATCACGTGCCGGCCAGCGTCGACCATCTGATCCAGCGCGGGGAGTTCCTCACCGCCTACACGCCCTACCAGCCTGAGGTGGCCCAGGGGACGCTGCAATACCTGTTCGAGTTCCAGACCCAGGTGGCACTGCTGACCGGCATGGAGGTGGCCAACGCCTCCCTCTACGACGGCGCAACCGCCACCGCCGAGGCGGTGCTGATGGCGGCGCGGATCACCCGGCGACCGCGGGTGGTGCTGTCCGGGGGGCTGCACCCGCACGCCCGGGACGTCACCGCCACCAACGCCCGGTTCATGGGCCTGGACCTGGTGCAGATGGCGCCGGACTGGGACGGCGGCGAGACGGTTGCCGACGCCCTCGACGCCACCACCGCATGCGTCGTGGTGCAGAACCCGGATGTGTTCGGGCGCATCCGTGACCTCGCCCCCCTGGCCGCAGCGTGCCACGCGGCCGGCGCGCTGCTGTTGGTCGTGGTCAATGAGGTGGTCTCGCTAGGCGCGATCCGGTCGCCGGGCGAGATGGGAGCGGATATCGTCGCGGCGGAGGGCCAGTCGCTGGGCAACGCCACCAGCTTTGGCGGCCCCACCGTGGGCCTGTTCGCCATCCGGGAGAAGTTTGTCCGCCAAATGCCCGGGCGCCTGGTCGGCGAGACGGTGGATGCCGACGGTCGCCGTGGTTTCGTGCTCACGCTGTCCACCCGGGAACAGCACATCCGCCGGGAGAAGGCGACCAGCAACATCTGCACCAACAGCGGTCTGTGCGCGCTCGCCTTCACCATCCACCTGACGCTGCTGGGCGAGGCGGGGTTCACCCGACTGGCCAAACTCAACCACGCGGCGGCGGTGGCGCTGGCCGACCGGCTCGCCGCCATCCCGGCGATCACGGTGATGGACGGCCCGTTCTTCAACGAGTTCACCGTGCGCCTGCCGAAGCCGGCCACCGCGGTGGTGGAGGCGCTGGCGGCCCGCGGCATCCTGGCCGGGGTGCCGGCGGCACGGTTGTTCCCCGAGGCGGACCATGCCGCGGCGGCAGAGCGGTTGCTGCTGGTGGCGGCCACCGAAACCAACAGCGAGGACGACATGGATCGCTTGGCCATGGCCCTGGAAGAGGTGTTGCGGTGAGCCAGGAACGAGGCACCACCAGCGGCCATCGCGGCCTCGACGCCGAGGAGCCGCTGATCTTCGAGCAGGGCTCGCCAGACAAGACCGGGGTCGACCTGCCGGAACCGCCGCCGCATGCCGACCGCCTGGGCGGCCTCGGCCGGGCCCGGCCGATCGGCATGCCCGGTCTGGCCGAGCCGGAGGTGGTGCGCCACTACCTGCGGCTGTCGCGGCAGAACTTCTGCATCGACGGCGGCTTCTACCCCCTCGGCTCCTGCACCATGAAGCACAACCCCCGCCTCAACGAGAAGCTGGCGCGGCTGCCGGGGATCGGCGACCTGCACCCGCTGCAGCCCGCCAGTACCGTGCAGGGGGCGCTCGCCCTGATCGATGCCTGCGCCGGCTGGCTGAAGGCGCTGACCGGGCTGCCGGCGGTGGCGATGTCACCCGGCGCCGGTGCACACGGCGAGCTCACCGGGCTGATGACCATTCGTGCTGCCCTGGAAGACCGCGGCGACGCGCGGGCCCGGGTGCTGGTCCCGGAATCGGCGCACGGCACCAACCCGGCCAGCGCCCGCTTCTGCGGCTACCGGGTGGACGCCATCCCGGCCGACCGGCGCGGCCGGGTCGATGTCGCCGCCATGAAGCAGAAGCTGGGCGATGACGTCGCCGCGATCATGCTGACCAACCCCAACACCTGCGGCCTGTTCGAGAACGACATCCTGGAGATCGCCGCGGCAGTGCATGATGCCGGCGCATTCTTCTACTGCGACGGCGCCAACTTCAACGCCATCGTCGGGCGGGTACGGCCGGGCGACCTCGGCATCGACTGCATGCACATCAATCTGCACAAGACCTTCTCCACCCCCCACGGCGGCGGTGGCCCCGGGGCGGGTCCGGTGGTGCTGTCGGCGGCGCTGGCGCCGTTCGCACCGGTCCCCGCGGTGGTGCACGGCGCGGACGGCAGCTTCAGGATCATCGAGCACCCGTGCCAGTCCGACGCCAAGCCGTTCGGGCGGATCAAGGCTTTCCACGGCCAGTTCGGCATGTTCGTGCGGGCCCTGGCGTACATGATGAGCATGGGGGCCGATGGCCTGCGCCAGGCATCCGGCGACGCGGTGCTGAACGCCAACTACCTCATGGCACGCCTCGATGGCACCCTGCACCCGGCGTTTCCGGGTCCCTGCATGCACGAGGTGCTGTTCGACGAGGACAGCCTGAAGGACACCGGCGTCACCACCCTGGACCTCGCCAAGGCCTTGATCGACGAGGGCTTCCACCCCATGACGGTGTATTTCCCGCTGGTGGTGCACGGGGCGATGCTGGTGGAGCCGACCGAGACCGAGAGCAAGGAGACGCTGGATGCGTTCATCGCCAGCCTGGAGAACCTGGTGGCGAGAGCGCGGAGCGGCGATGTCCGCTTCTTCGAGGAGGCGCCGCGGCTGGCCCCACGGCGCCGGCTGGACGAGACCCGGGCGGCCCGGCAGCCGGTGCTGCGCTGGCGCCCGCCGGTTCCGGGGGCAGCCGCAGAGTAGCGGGACCCGCCGGATCGGCGCCGGCTACTCCGGGAAGTATTCGGGAAGTTCGTCCAGGATCGCCCGCATCCTGGCGGTGGTGCCTTCGCCCCAGCGGAACCAGTAGTAGCTGAACGTTACCCAGTGCAGCGGTCCGGCCTCGGCCGTGCCGATCTTCTCCAGAGTGTCGTCGATAAGGTAGCGGAAAATGGCGTTGGCGGCCCGCTCCGGCTTCTCCTGGACCAGGATCAGCTTCATGTCCTCGACGTGCCGCGCCGGCGGCAGATCCTCGCTCACCAGCATCTCCAGGATCTCGTCCAGAACCATGTCCACCACGGGATCGAACCAGCCGTTGCGGTACAGGAACTCGTAGTAGGCGTGCATCTCCTCGGACACGGCGAGAACATGTGATCGCAGGTCCTGGGACCACAGCGCTTCCGAAGCCTTCATTGCCATCCTCATTCGTCGATCATGGCTGACGCCCGCATCGCCCGCAACCGGCCACGGTGATCTACGCCGGGATCGTAATCGAAACCTTGGGATCGATTTTGCCGAAGACGTAGGCCACCATCTCAAGGAGTTCCGCCTCGACCAGTTCAGGGGTCACGCCGTCCAGCGGATGGATGTCATGGGGGCGGACGTAGTGGGTATGCTCAGAGTCATAATCGGTGACCTGGGCGAGCACCTTGCGGCAGTCGGTATGCAGCTGGAACGCGATGCGAAAGCCTTCCGGCGCGTTGTCGCCGAGCTGACGCGGCCGCACCTCCATCACGGTCTCCGCGTTCTGGGCGAAGCCACCGGGGGAGACCGACATCTGCCGCCCGAACACCTTGACCTCATGGCCATGCGCTTGCAGCACCTCGGCGAAGGACTGCATCAGCGGCTCCACCACATTCATGCTCAGGTCACGAAAGCGGGCATTCAGCAGCTCCAGATCGGTCGGCCCCCCCTCACGTTTGCTGAGGATGTGGTCGTAGTGGGTCAGCATCTGTTCCAGCGTGGTTCGTGTTGTAGCTTGCATCGGTTACGTCCTTTCGTTGAGCAGTCGTTCCCCGAAGCGGTCACAGAGACACTCACTAATCAAAATTCTAACACCGCCGCACCTCAATCAAAATACGGAATATCACGTATTGTTTTTTCTGCCATGGTCCGCCAGATCTTGGGTGCGAGGTCATCCGTTGAAAACACCTTGCGGTCTGGCCTTTTTGAAAACCTGTCGGAGTGCTGGAGACAAAAGCCATGTTCGTCACTCAGATCATGAAGCGCGATGTGTACACGGCTCACCCCTGGGACAAGCTGAGCAGGGTCCAACGGGTCATGCGGGAACACAACATCGGCTTCGTGCCGGTCGTGACAGACGGCGTCGTGGTCGGTGTCCTGACCGATCGCGACCTTCTCATGCGTGGGCGCCAGGTCGGACCGGAACCGAAACGCCGTCGCGTCGCCGATGTCATGACCAAGGCGGTGGTGGCCTGCCACGACAACGATGAACTTCCGGCCGTGCTCGAACGAATGGCCAACGCACATGTGCGACGCTTACCGGTCCTGACGCATGCAAGGCAGGCGCGGCTGGTCGGTGTCGTGTCCATCGATGACCTCGCGTGTCTGGTCGAGGATTGCAATCTCGTCCATCGCATTTTGAGAACGCAGCCGGCAGCCGTCAGTTCCGTGGAACCGGCGCCCATCCCGGAAGGCACGGTGCTGCACTGAAGCCGACAACCGACGCAACGTTCGCTACCGTTGTCCAGAGCCGGAGCGAGGTGCGCCGGCGAACCTGGCGGCGATGCTCATCCGCGTGAGTTCGGCGATGCCGCGGGCACCCATCTTCCGCATAACCCGGGCACGAAAGATCTCCACCGTCCGGGGACTGATGCCGAGATCATGCGCGATCACCTTGTTCGGTTTGTCCGCGACAAGGCCATCCAACACCTGACGCTCCCGCTGGGACAGGCTCGCCAGCCGCATGCGGGACTCTGCCGCCATCTGTGCCAGCCACCTCAGTCCACACTGTCGGCATGCCATGCCGTCGGCGGGTCCTGGACACCGAAGGTGCGGGCACCGGATCGTGGAGGGGCCACGGGCGGACGCAGCCGTTCCGCGGAATTCGCCCTGCATCAAAGAAATTGCGGTCAGGTCGCAGCGGGTTGACGGCTGCCGGCCTCACGCTTGAGGACGGACACCACCTGCCCCAGCATCTGGCGCTGCCAGTCGGGCAGGTCGCCCCCCGCCTCCATCCGCAGCATCTGCAGCTTGATGATGGCGTCGTCGATGGTCTCCGGCGGGAAGGTCACGATCTTGCGCTCGATGGCGGCGATACGGGCGAAGAGTTGGGCCGCGTCATCATCCCGGCAAGGCGCGGCGACCAGCTTCTGCAAGTCCCCGTGCAGACGGGTCAACTGGGCATAGAGGTCCGTGAGCATGGTGATCCAACCCTTCCCTCGTGGCGCGTGAACCGAGCGATCCGTGCCCGAAAAACGGGGGCGCGCAACGCGGATCGCCAGCATTTTTTTGCAGAAGGTCAGGCGCCTGCCGCGGCTCGACGCGA
>REES01000001.1 GCA_007694935.1 Rhodospirillales bacterium | reverse complement strand
TCGCGACCGGAAGAAACCGGACTCCGTGGGTTCATCGGCGCAGGAGAGGAACGCTTGCGTTGGCGATAATGCCGGTACAGGGCGGCGGGCGCTGGTTGACTTGGCGGATCGTCCTTCCGCGCCGCATCCCGGCATGAACGAAACAACCTCGTCAGTCGGCCGAGTGAGCTGCGCCAAGTTTCCGTGGACACGACATTGTCGAGCCGGGAACCGGGTGCGGTACAACCGCGATGAGCCGTCAGTGGAGTGGAGGTGCGCCGCTGGTCTTCAGTCAGTTCTCCGCATTACAATCGGAAAGCTGACTGAGCGCATGTTGTCCTCAGCGAGCGGGGATGAAAGGGCGAGGCATGTACATCCGGATCGGCTATGAGTTGATCTATGACTGTCCGCAGCCGACCCCGATGATCCTGACGTTGAACGTCCATTACACGCGCGTCTCCGATCTCATGGCCCCCGACCACCTTGTCACAGATCCGCCCGTCCCGGTGACCGCTTACCGGGACGGCTTCGGCAATTGGTGTACCCGGATCGTCGCCCCCGAGGGCCGGATCCGTCTGTTTGCCGATGCGATCGTCCGTGACAGTGGGCAGCCGGAGGTCGTCGTCCCCCACGCGGTGCAGCACCTTGTCCAGGACCTTCCCGAGGAGACGCTTGTTTATCTATTGGGTAGCCGGTACTGCGAAACCGATCGACTGTCCGAAACTGCATGGTCTTTGTTCGGGTCGACGCCGCTGGGTTGGTCCCGTGTCCAGTCCATCTGTGATTTCGTCCACCGTCATATCGCCTTCGGCTATCAGCATGCGCGGCCGACGAAGACGGCGATGGAAGTGTTCAACGAAGGCGTGGGCGTCTGCCGCGACTATGCGCACTTGGCGATCGCCTTCTGCCGCTGCCTCAACATCCCGGCGCGTTACTGCACCGGCTATCTTGGCGACATCGGCGTGCCGCCGTCAGCCGACCCGATGGATTTTTCTGCTTGGTTTGACGTCTTTCTCGGTGGGCATTGGCATACCTTCGACGCGCGCAACAACATCCCGCGGATCGGCCGGGTGCTGATCGCCCGCGGTCGCGATGCCTCCGACGTGGCCATCAGCAGCACCTTCGGCCAGAGTACGCTCGCCGGGTTCAAGGTCTGGACCTATGAGGTAAACGCGGGTCAACTCAGCAGCGACGGCTCGCTCCGCCAATAGGCGGCGGCCAGCCGTACCGCCCAGCCTGCGCAATCCTCTGTTGTCGCTAACTCGTCCTGGCGGACCTCGATGAGTACATGCGGCAGCCCCCGCTGCTCGCCATGCACCGGGATGGTGTAGTCGGTTGTATCGTCGACGTCGTAGGGCTCGTTGTGGCCGACGACAAACTCGCCTTGGGCGGCCAACGCATCGATGAGGAGCAGCGCCAGCCGGGAGTCGCGGCCATAGGAGAACGACACCTGCCAGGGCCGGTGGCTGCCGTTCAGGTCCGGTGTGAAGCTGTGAACGCTGAGCAGCACGATGGGCCGCCCGGCAGCACAGCGTTGGTCGAGCACCTCGGTGATGGCGCGATGGTAGGGGCGAAACAATGCTTCGGCGCGGAGCGCCCGATCGGCCGCGGTGATTGCCCGATTGCCGGGGACGACAATGTTGGCGCTCGTGAACGCAACCGACTCGTCGCTGCTGAGCGGCCGGTTGCAGTCGATGACGAGGCGGGAATAGCCGCTCGTCACCAACGGCGCATCGAGCTGTTGCGCGAGTCGCTGTGCGACTTCTCGAGCGCCCGGATCCCAAGCGATGTGAGTGGCAAGCTGGGCAGGGCTTAGGCCAAGCCCGGCGAGGCGGCGAGGAACCCGGTTTGAAGCGTGATCGCAGACAACGACGGTACGGCCAGCGCCCCGGGCGTTGATAATTTCGAAGGGGGGAGGCTCAAAGGGGGCTAGAAGGGGGGCGTGTTCCGGTATCATGCGAACAATCCGGGCACTGCGATCTCCTGAAGAAGAGCCGCGTGATGGCAGACGGCGCCGGCAATGAAGAAGCCATGCCAGATCGGCGGCTGGCAGGGCAGGCTTTCCCAAAGATGAAACATTACTCCGATGCTGTACGAAACGCCTCCCGCTACTAAAAGTGTGGTCGCTGTCAACGAGGCCGAGGCGAACAGCGGCTTGATGGCAAACAGCATGGTCCAGCCGAGGATGAGATGTTATAGCGCCGATTTCGTCTGACACAACGTGTTGGTTTTGGTAGTAAGTTGCCCGAGGTCACATCAGGGGGGCGAGATGGCGGAAGCCGGCAAGTCGTCGAAGCAGGACTTGGCCGATCGCGCCTGGCACGCGATGGCAGTCGAAGAAGCGCTGGAGCTGCTCGAGACCGATCCCGAGACCGGGTTGAGTGACGAGGAAGCCAAGGAACGACAGGGTCGCTTCGGTGCCAACCGGCTGACGCCGCAGTCGGAACGCAACGCGCTCAAACGGCTGCTCAGCCAGTTCAAGAACATGTTCATCTATCTCCTGCTGGCGGCGAGCGCCGTTGCCGCCGCCCTCGGCGAATGGCTCGACAGCGGTGTCATCTTCGGTG
>REES01000002.1 GCA_007694935.1 Rhodospirillales bacterium | reverse complement strand
GTCCACGAATGCCGCGGCTTCGGTCGCCAGCGCGCGGGCGTGTGTCTCGTCGCGCGCCTCGGCACACGCCGCGGCCCGGGCGTAAAGCAGGCTGAGAAACTCCAGCGCGGCCACCAGGTGGTCGCTCATGTCCTTGAAGTCCGGGGAACGGCCGACTCCGTGGGCGCGATAACACGCCTCCATGGCTTCCAGGCTCGGCCCATACAGGGCACCGTCGAGGTGAAACCCGGCGTTGAGCGGCACCGGACACGGCGGTACCAGGAACAGCCGGCTGTAGTTGACCAGCAGCGCCTGATCATCGGCGAAGTCGGCCAGTGCCCGGCGCAGCCGTTGAATGGCGCCGCCCTCCCGGAAGCCCGCCGCCGCCGTCAGCGCCTCCAGGGAGTCGGCCAGGTCCCGGCGCATGGCGGTGCAGGCGTCGGCGGTCATCGGGGCCGTCAACGCCTGCGCCATGGTCAGGTAGAACTCGCTCCGCGCCGCCAGGACATCGGCTTCGAGGGCCTCCGCGGGCGGCGGCGCGGCGTTCGGCATCCCGGTCGTCACGCCCATCACCGCATCTTCGGGTGCGGTTCGGACAGCCGGAACGTGAGGCTCGCCACCAAGTAGATGAACAGCGCCACCCCGACGGTGAGGGCGACCACCATCCACTCGGTGAGCGACGGCGTGTAGGCGATGAAGCTCGGCATCGACTGCCCCTTGAACAGCGGCACCACCTGCCCGCCGATGACGAACTCGTAGCGGGCGATATAGAGGCTCATCAGCACCAGCAACGCCGATGCGGCCTGCACCAGTGGCCGGCGCCGCCAGGACGGCACGGCCAGCAGCACCAAGGGTACGGCCAAGCCTACCAGGATTTCGATCTGGAACAGCGGTGAGGCCACCATGTGGCCGAACACCTGCAGGCCGTCGGCATTGCTCCACAACCCGGTGAGCACCCGGGAGGTGACGCCGAAGATGTAGATGACCAGGCTGACCAGGAGGATTACCGGCATCGTCTCGCCCATCAGCTTGCGCAGGGATTCCGGCATGGCATCGCGGTCGAAGCCGTGGCTGACGTTGACGAACAGGGTGATCAGTGCCACCCCGAGCAGGAAGGACCCCATCAGGAAATAGACGGGAAGCACCGGCGAGTACCAAAACGGCCGCATCGTCATCATGCCGTACATCAGGCCCTGGGTGATCAGGGACAGCAGCGCCGCCACGAAGTGGGCGATGCTGAGCATCCGACCGGCCATGCCGGGTCCACCCGGCAGCACGGTCCGATAGAGCGTGACCGCCAACAGGCCGAGGTAGGTGAAGTAGAACAACCCCATCCAGAACATCGGCGAGCGGATCTGCAGGTTGAGCGGGATCGCGGCGGTGCCGAACGGCTGCCCCAGCTCCAGCCACAGCGAGATCATTGCGGCGATCAGCGTGGAGATGGCCAGCACCAGGCACCGCTTCACCACCGGATCCAGGACAGAGACCCCGAAACCGAGGGCAAGGGTGGCGATGAAGCTCAGGCCGAACGAGGCCAGCGCCCAGTACGCATAGTTGGCGACCAGCAAGCCCCACATCATCTCGGTCCCGGTGTTGTAGACGATGTGGCCCTGGGTCAGGACGTGCGCGGCCCCGAACAGCCCGACCAGCAACAGGCCCATGGCGATCAGCGCCATGGTATTGCTGCCGGCCCGGCCATAGGTGGCGGAGAGTCCCGAGGGCTCGTTCATCATCTCCTGGAACCGGTCGATGCGGCGCCTCGGGCCGTCGTCGGGGGTGCGATCGTGAGCGGGCTGGCCAGCGATCGGCCGGACTGCGGCGCTGTCGGCGAGACCGGAGGCCATGGCGGCGGACTCGGTGTTGGGCGACATGGACTTCCTCCCGTTTCTCTCACGCCCGCGACGACGGCACGCCGAAGCTGTCGCCGGTGAGGTAGTAGACCTGCGGCTTGTTGCCGGTGTGATCGAGCAGGCGGCCGCCGCGCTTCTCGGCGATCAGCCGACGGACCTGGCTCTCGGGGTTGTCCAAGTCGCCGAAGTAGCGGGCGCCCGGCGGGCAGGTCACCACGCAAGCCGGGGTGAATTCCCGCAGTTCCGGATCACTGGGGTCCAGATCCGCGACCCCCTCCGGGGCGTTGCGGACCCGGTGGACGCAGAAGGTGCATTTGGAGACGACGCCGCGCGGCTGGATGCCGACGCCGATGCTCCAATCCTGCTGATCGTCCGGCATGCGGTAGGGCGGGTTCCAGGACCGGCCGGCCTTGCCGGGGAAGGTGTTGCGGATGTCCGGCTCCACCTTCGGCTTCTCGTCGGTGAAGTACCGCACCCCATAGGGGCAGGCGATCATGCAGTACTTGCAACCGATGCACTTGTTCCAGTCGATCAGCACCAAGCCGTCCTCGGCCTTGTAGGTCGCCCGGGTCGGGCAGACATCCACGCAGGACGGGTTCTCGCAGTGCATGCACGGGCGCGGGAACCAGGTGAGCTTGCCGCTGGGATACTCGCCCTCGACGTAGAACACCACGTCCTGCCACTTCTCGCCCGGCAGGCGGCTGTTCTCCATGGTGCAGGC
>REES01000003.1 GCA_007694935.1 Rhodospirillales bacterium | reverse complement strand
TGGCGCCGATGATCTTCCGCTTCCGCTCCGGGTCCTCGATCCCGGCGAGGCGGCCGAGGAACAGCGCCGATGCGTCACGGTGGACCAGCGGAATGTTGTAGTGGTCGCGGAACAGGCCGACCACCTCGGCGGCCTCCCCGGCCCGCAGCAGGCCGTGGTCGATGAACACACAGGTGAGCTGGTCCCCGATCGCCTCGTGCAGCAGCACCGCCGCCACCGACGAATCTACCCCCCCGGACAGGCCGCAGATCACCCGGCCCGGCCCGACCTGATCCCGGATTCGGGCGATGGCTTGGTTGCGGAACGCCGCCATGGTCCACTCGCCGCCGCAGCCGGCGACGCGGTGGGTGAAATTCTCGAGAAGCTGGGCGCCGTGCGGCGTGTGCACCACCTCGGGATGGAACTGCAGCCCATAGAACCGGCGGGTGTCATCGGCGATCGCCGCGAACGGCGCCCCGGTCGAGACCGCCACCGCCCGGAAGCCGGGGGGGAGGGCGGTCACCCGGTCGCCGTGGCTCATCCACACCGGCTCGCGGCTGCCCACCTGCCAGACGCCGTGGAACAGGGCGCAGTCGTCCGCCACGGTGACGTAGGCGCGGCCGAACTCCCGCTGGTCGCCGCGTTCCACCCGGCCGCCCAGGTGCGCGACCATGAGCTGTTGGCCATAACAGATGCCCAGCACCGGCAAACCGGCCTCGAACACTGCGTCATCGGCCCGGGGCGCGCCCGCCTCCGTCACCGATGCGGGGCCGCCGGAGAGGATCAGGGCGCGCGGCCGGAACGATGCCAGCAGTGCGCCGTCGACCCGGTTGAACGGCTGGATTTCCGCATAGACTCCGCTCTCGCGCACCCGCCTGGCGATGAGCTGGGTGACCTGGGAGCCGAAATCGACGATGAGGATCCGGTCGGCGGGGGCAGTGTCGGCGATGATGGCGGGCATGGCGGCGTGAGCCTAGCGGATCACACCGCCCCGGGCCACAACGCGCTGCGGCCGGGGTGGTGCGGGCGCCGGCCGCCGGTCATGTTGGGCGACAGCCGCCGGCATCCCGGCGGCCGCCTGCACGGCGTTGCGGGCGATCTCCCGGGTAATCGCACCCTGCTCCTCCACCGCGGCGGCGATGGCCGAGGAGATCTCGTCGATCCGGTCCACCGTCTCGGGTCTTGATCAGGACCGCCGCGGCGACCTCTGGCACGGTGGCTCAGGTCGTCGCCCGCTCCAGGAACCACACCACGATACTGAGGATGTATGAAAGGGCCAGGGACGACAGTCCTGCGATGACCCACCGCTGGTCGGCCGGTTCGAAGCGGGACAGCCGTTCGCCGGTCTCCCGGGCTGCCTCGGCAAGCAGATCGCGCAGGTCCGGGGAGCCGGTCCGAGCCGATCTCAGTGCCGTCCAGATGCGTTTCAGATGCTGCTCCCGGAAGAACGGCATGAGCAGCGACACCGCTCCGAAGAACCCGGCGGCGTTGGCTACCAGCACGAGACCCTCGGCCCAGGCGACCGTCATGCTCCAGACCGGGACGGTGCCGGTGGTCTCACCTTCCGTTCTTGCCGGCGGGCACCAGCTTGACGCTGACCGGCCCCGAAGACGCCCGTCGCTTGCCGGCGGCCCGGGCGGCGCCGAGCTTCCGCCGCAGGTCGGTCACTTCGGATCGCATGGCATCCAGCTCCCGGCGAAGCGCGTCCAATTCGGCGTGCGCCGCAGCGGCGTCCCGTTCCAGGGCCTCGATCCGGGATTGCCGCACGATCGAGATCGGATCGCCGCAGGCCCGCCCGATCCGGGACAAGAGCTCCACCGTGGGCCCCTGTTTGCCGGTGCCGTGCTCGATCTCGCTCAGATGGCTCTGGGTGGTGCCCGCCATGTCGGCGAGCCGTGCCTGGGTGAGGCCATGGTGCGTCCGCAACTCACGCACGAGTGTTCCGGCATCCAGAACATCAAGAAACGCATCATAGGCCGCCCGGCCGCTCGGCATTTCCTCGAGAAAAGCGTTCACGTCCAGAGGGGTGGCTCTCCGCTTCGGGTTCGTACGTGTCATCGTCCCGGCTCCCTTTCCGCTCGCGCCGCGCCGTCGTGGCCATCCCGTCTCCGCCAAGCGCGCAACCGCCGCTCCGCTTCCTTGGTGTCGGCCACGGCGGGATGGGCACTCCGCGCTTTCGCACACATCAGCAGGAACACCGCCCGTTTGCCGTCCTGAGCGCAGGGCGTCCCGGCCGTGTACAACAAGATGACGCCCTTCCGGCCGAACGCACAGATCTCCTCGTTCACGTCCTCCACCGTCCGGCATGAGCCCGGGATGGGTTGCCGTTCACCCTCGGCGACCCGGGTCACGAACGCCAGAACTTCCTGCACGCCTTCGTCGTACCGTTTGCCAACGCGGCGAAGCGCCCGCGCCTCCTCCACCAGGACCGGTCGCCTGTCGGTCCCCACAACCTCCTGCCAATCGTAAAGACACCCTGGCTCGTAGTGCATTATATGGAATTATATATATGGCGGCAAGCGCATCCGATCTCCGGTTCTCTGGAGACAGGGTCCTGGCGTACCCCATCACGC